>JBMNNX010000058.1:0-27354 GCA_050942745.1 Myxococcales bacterium | reverse complement strand
GCCCCCGCCCGTCCGCCCCGAGCACAACCCTCGCCCGCCAGGCTGCGCGGCGAGAACACGGAGGCGACCACGCTCGGTCCCTCAAAAGGCCCGCTCGAAGCTCCCTCAATTACGGCGCTCGCGCTCATTGAGGCGTCCGGTAGCGTGGTTGAGGCGTTCGGTCGCGCGGGTGAGGCGTTCGGTCGCGTGGTTGAGGGTTCTCTCGCGTGGTTGAGGCGTTCTCTCGCGTCGTTGAGCGGCTCTCTCGCGTAACTGAGCCGTTCTCTCGCGCGGTTGAGGGGCTCTCTCGCCTGGCGTAGCCGTTCTCTTGCGCGGGTGAACGTTCTTGGTTTTGCCGAGGAGCCTGTGAAGTCCGGGGGGGACGGAGGATGCGTGGTGGACCGACTCGCGACCGCTGACATCGTCGGCATCCTCAACGAGCTTCAGCGCGCGCTCGAGGTCATCTACGGGGTGACCGCGCCGCACAAGGTCGAGGACTTCCTCATCGGCTCGGGCGCGCTCGCCAACCTGGGCGCGCGCCCCCGCGGCGCCGAGGAGCTGGTACTGGTCGAGAGTGGCGGCGATCTCGACATCGGCCTGTACCTCGCCTCCGACGTGATGGCGCGGCTGCCTGCGCTCGGGCGGCAGGGCGCCCGCAACTTCCTCGACGGCCTGCTGCCCGCCTTCAGCGCCGCGGCCGAAGGCGTGTCGCACTTCGTCTACCTGACCCTGCAGGCCGTGCGCGAGCGGGCGGTCTCGCTGCTCGAGCTCGAGGTGCAGGCCGAGGTGGACAAGTTCGCGACCGCGGTGCTCCACCTCTGGAAGCACGGCGAGCGTAGGCAATCGACCGAGCTGCGCGGGCGCCTGTTCGACAGGGTCGGCTACCGCGGCGACCTCAGCCCCGAAGAGCGCGACCGCTATGGGCTCGCCAACCGGCTCGCGCGGGGCTACGCAGCTTTCCTCGAGTCGCGCTTCGTGCTGCCTGGCGGGCTCGAGGGCCTGTTGCGCGAGCTGCGGCACAGCTACCGGCTGTGCGCGGTGGACAAGCTCGCCCACCTCGGCCAGCACGCCTAGCCATCGGCAGGCTTATCGAGGCCCGAGCGGAACGAGCCTCCAGACTCCGGCCTGCTTCTTCATCTCGACGATCACCTTGCGCGTCTCCGCGCCGCCGACCTCCAACCCGACCTGGGCGCTGGTGCCGGCCAGCTCGGTCCGGGCCACGACCGCGCGCACTCGGGTGCGCGTGCCCCGAAGCTCCTCGAGGCTTCCCGGCGCGTCGCCGAGCAGCATCCGCACGTAGAGCTCGCCGCGCTCCTCCGGGCTCGAGGTCGAAGCTGGCGGCAGCTTCTCGAGCCAGTTGGGGTCAGCCAGCAGGCTTCGCAGCCTCTCGGTGTCGGCCGCGGCGGCGGCTTCGAAGGCCTCGACCGCGCCGGCGCACGGGGAACCCGGCTCGCTGGCGCAGGACGCCGAGGTGGATGAACCCGCGGGGCTGGCGACCTTGCGGCAGAAGAATGCGGTCGATCCTGCGCTGATGAAGATCGGGAGGATGATCAGCGCCGCGACGCCGAGGACCAACAGTCGCCCGCAGCCGCCCGCTCCTTGAGCCATCGTTTGCCTCCTTCGACCGATACACCATCGCATCGAGCGATCGCTCAGGTCCACCGCGCGGCCGCGCCGGTCCCCAGCGCTGCCCCGTGCCTCGAGCGCTCCTGTCGCTCCGCCGATGGGCGAGGGCTAGGCTCCTGGAACGCTGAACCTGGGCCGATAGCCCACGGCGAGCGCGGCGGTTGCCCGAAACAAGCCCTTGAGCTGTTCCACAGAGGCGGTGAGCTTCGCGCTGTTGTCGCCCGGCCCGGCGAGGACGCGATTGACGACCTCGGCGAAGCCGTCGGGCCGCTTCGCGAAGCCTTCGATGGCCGCGAGCGCGCCCTTGTCGCCGGTGAAGTAGCGCCGGTTCAACGCGAAGAGCGCCTGGACGAGAGAGTGAAAACAGCGGGTCAGGCACCCGACCGTGCTGGGGATGTCTCCTCGCCGCGCAAAGTCCGCGGCAAACAAGAGCGAGAATTCAGCCGCCCAAAGCGAATCGGCGGTGACCCGCTCGGCGAGCGCTGGAGGATAGGTGGCGATCGCCGCCTTCAGGCGTTGGAGCTCACCCGCTTCGTCGTGGAGCGGCGCGCAGCACTCAATCTCCGCGAGGCAGGTGAGGCTTCCCAGGCCGAAAGGGGGCTGCTGGTGGTAGTCGTGGCTGCACAGACCCGCCTTCGCGTCCCGCGCGGTGCGCTCGAGAAGGTCGAGGCTGCGGAAGAGCAGGTCCACCTTGCAGACGCTCGCCTGGATCCAGGCGCCGCCGTTCATCCACGGGCCCCACTCGCCGAGACCGGCCACGGTCGGCGCGCCCGCGGCATCGAGGTCGCGGGCGAGTAGCCGGATCTCGTCGATCGCGAACGGAGCGGCTTCCCGGTAATAGAGCCCGATGTCGAGGTCGGACTGCGCGTGGCGCGTCCCGCGAGCGGGCGAGCCGCCGAGCGCGACCGCGACGACGCCCGACACCCGGCAGAGCCTGGACGCGATCTCCTCGGCGAGCCGCAGCTTCTCGGCAGGGATGGAGTGGCCGATCACGCCACGGCCTCGGCCGATGGCGACAGTCCCGAAAAAGCCTACGGCGTCGTCAGGATGCTGCGCGGGCCGGTCTGCGAAACCGGGCGAAGGACGAGCGACCTGTCGCGCGGCTTGTCGAACTTGCCGGAGAGCGCGTCGCGCACGCTGCGGTCGAAGCGCACCTTCCCGGTGGCGATCTCGCGAAGCGCGAGGACGGGCGGCTTGTTCTTCGCGTCCGCGACCGGGCGGGCCCCTGCCATGAGCTGCCGGGTCCGCTTGGTCGCCAGAAGGACGAGAGCAAAGCGGTTCTCCACCAGCGGGAGGCAGTCTTCAACGGTTACGCGTGCCATGTTGGGACCTCTGGGTTGCTGCAAGAAACAAGCGACGGACTCTAGGTAATACAGGCGACCGAATCAACTTCTTTCAGGCCCTCCGGCAGGCGGGAGCCGGGCGGTCGCCGGTTCACTCTGCGCTGCCTGCGTCGGGCTCGGCGCTCTCTTCGATCTCGGCGCGAGTCGCGGGTACGTCCCTCAGGCTCGACTCGGAGATCGCGATCACTTTCGGATCGGTCTGGCTGCGGGCGTAGAACTGCTGTCCCTCCTGCTTGCCGATGTGGAGCGTGCCGAGCGGCGCGTCCGACTCGCCGAGCAGGCTGATGGTCCGGGCGGGAGGCGCGAGCCCGTACTGGGCAAGGTCGGTCGGGTTCTCGTCCGCGAAGCGGCTCGCCTTGATGGTCGAGAGCGCCCAGAGCATTCCACTGACCTTCCACTTGCGGGCCTTCGCTGGGGTCAGGCCGACGATCCGCCACTCGTCGTCCACGCCTGGCTCCGCTCCGGCGTCTGGTTTCGCGCCGACGACGCGCTCGAGCTCGAAGGTCTCGTCGCCCGAGGCGATGCGGATCTTCCTGACCTGCTGGCGGTCGAAGTTGAGCGGCTTCTTGTGCCGCAGGTCGAAGGTGCTCGCGTCGAGATCGCGCAGCAGGTTGTCGGGCACCTCGGCGATGAAGGTCGCCTCTTTGCGCCGCGCGAAGGTCTTCTTCTGCCCCTCGATGTCCGAGCTGCCGAGCACCAGCGTCTGCCGCGAGCCGTTGAGCAGCTCGACGGTGACCGTGAGCTCGGGCGCGTTCAGCCCGTACTTCTCGTCCTCGACGGGGTTGGCGAGGTCGGTCGCAAAGCGGGTCGCGCGCAGGTTGCGCACCGCGCCGAGCAGCCGGTTGACGGTCGTCTCGTCGGCGCGGTCCGCCACCGGGCTTGTGAGCTTCCAGATGGCGCCCTCGCGCTTGAGCACATAGCGCTTCTCTGCCAACTCGACGCTCAGGCTCCTGACGTTGGCGTCCTCGAAGGGCATGACGCGCTTCTCGCGCAGGTCGAGCGTGCCTTTCTCGAGGGCGAACCGGAAGCTGCCGGCGACCTGGAGCACGTCACTCGATCCGCCGACGCTCACGTAGACCGAGCCGTCGAACGAATTCTCGCGGCCCGCGCTCAGCTCGCGCTCGGTCCCGTCCTTCAGGCGCGCCACAACTCGCAGCGTCGGCTTGTCGAGCCCGTACTTCGTCAGGTCGGCAGCCTTCTCTTCGACCACGGTCAGCTTCTCGAGCGCGACGAGCCGCTCGAGGAGGGCGTCGATCGCCTCGGCGTCCCCGGCGGTGTTCACCGGCGAGACGACGTTCCAGCCGCCGCCCTCGGCGGGCGCGACCATCGTTCGATCGCCCTTGGCTACGACAGTCAGCGCGGAGACCTGCTTGGGATCGAAGTCGAAGAGCTTGTTCTCCTTCTCCTTGCGCGCGCTCTCCTTCTCCTCCTTGAGGTGGATGCCGTAGTAGGCGAACACGGTGACGCCACAGACCGCGGCAGCGAGCGTGGCGAGCATCACGAGCGAGCGGGTCTTCTGGTTCATCGCCATGGGTTCCTCGATAGAGATAGGGCAGGCGCGGTGCCGCGGGCGCGGCCGAGGCCGGTCGCCGAGACGAGCGCGGCAGAGGCGCCCGCTATCGCCGGGCGGATTGCTGTCCGTCTACTTGCTGCGCCGCACCATCCAGACGACGAGGCCGAGCCCGAGCAGCGTCACCGGGAGGATGTCGACCGTCAGGAAGAAGATCCCCGCCTGCTGCACCGGCGACAGGAAGAGCCGCGAGGCCTCGCGGAGGCGCGGACGGATGGTGATGCGCTCGGTCTGCGCCGCGAGCCAGTTGAGCCCGTTGAGGAAGAAGTCCTCGTTGCCGTAGGCGGCGCGGAACTTGTTCGTCGCGAAGTCGCGGTCGCCGGCGACCACCAGCCGCGCTTCGTCGGAGCGCTTGTTCTCGGCGCCCTTGGTGTCGAGCGTCACCGTCACCACGAGCGGGAAGGGGCCGCCCTTCTCGTGCTCGTCCTGCTTCACCTCGGGGGTGGTGAGGTCGGTCTCGCCCCAGGCCGAAGGCATTGTCAGCGCGAGCGGGCTCGCGACCGCCTTCGAGGCGCCGCCGTGCAGCACGGTGATGGGCCGCGCGGTCGGGAAGACGGTGTTGAGGGTGAAGTCCCGGGTGATCTCCGACTGCTGGTTGTAGCTCTGCACCACGGGGATGGCCTCGCTGGCGCCGAACAGCCGGCTTATCGGATCGATGACCGTCGCGTTGTCGGCCTGGACGTTGAAGTCTTCGAGCAGCAGCTCGAGCCCGCTCTCGACGCTGGGCTCGAGCATCAAGAACGCCTTGCCGCCCGCATCGAGGTAGCGGCGCACCGCGTCGACCTCACCGGGCTGGAAGGGCTTGGCCGGCCCGGCGATGACGATCGCCTCGGCGTCCTTCGGGATCTCCGTGGCCGCGGCGAGGTTGAGCTTGGCGGCCACCAGGCCCTCGTTCTCCATGCGCTGCTTGACCGCCGAGAGGCCGGTGGGGCCTTCGTCCTCGAAGTCGGCCTCGCCGTGGCCGGTGGTGAAGTAGAGCTTCTTCGTCGCCGAGTGCGTCACCTTGACGATGGCGTTGGTGAGCGACTCCTCGCTCAGCTCCTGGAAGCGGCTCTCGGTGGCGCCGAGCTTCACCACCACGCGCGGCCCGCCGTCGCGGATGCCGTACTGCTCGACGCGCATCGGGTCCTTGATCGGGTCGACGAACTCGTACTTGAAGTGGGGGCTGCGCTCGCCGTAGCGGCGGAAGAGGTCGGCGAGCGCCTCGTAGGAGGGCTCGCCGCTGCGGTAGAAGGCGAGGGCGGTCACGTCCTCCTTCAGTCCGTCGAGCGTCTTGAGCGTGTCCGGCGAGAGGGTGTGGATCTGCGCCTTGGTGAGGTCCCAGCTCTTCGGCTTGCGGTGGACGATGTAGTTGCCCATCCCGAGCAGGGCCACCACGAGCAGCGCGCCTATCGCGCTCACGCCGAAGAAGAAGGTGCCCCGGCTCGAGGCCGACGCGCCGAGGTCACCCCAGTTCGTGACGGCGTAGGAGGCAAAGAAGAAGCCGGCGAGGATGATCTTGCCGACCACCATCGAGAGCGGCGCGCCGATGATGAAGGTGATGGTCGAGCTGGCCAGGATGACCAGGCCGAGCACTCCGAGGATTCGTCCCGCGTACTTGAGCTTCATGGAGGGCACTCCTCAAATCCGAACGCTTGCGTAGTGGCCGCGAGGGCCCGCGCGACCTGCGCCGGGGCCTCAGGCCCAGCGGTGCGCTTCGATGGCCCGGTGGGTCAGGAACAGGCCGAGCACTATCCACGAGAGGTAGTAGGCGAGGTCCTTTAGATCGAAGACCCCGCGCGCGAAGCCGTGCAGGTGGCGCTGGGCCGACAGCCAGTTCATCACGTCGCTGAGCGCGCCGTCGGTGGCCATCGCGCCCCAAGAGGCAAGCCACATCAGCAGCAGCACCAGCAGCGAGACGATGGCCGAGACGGCCTGGCTCGAAGTGAGCGAGCTGACGAAGATGCCGATGGCCATCGCCGCGCTCGACCAGAGGAAGAGCCCGAAGAAGCCAAGCAGCGTGGTCTGCCACTCGATTCCGCCCGAGCCGCCGGTGCCTGCCGAGCCCGCGAACAGGTGCAGGATAATCGGGAAGAGCAGGGCGATGAGCACCGCGACGCCCATGATGGCGACGCCGCCGAGGTACTTGCCGAGCACGATCTCGACGGGCCGCAGCGGTGACGTCATCAGCAGCTCGAAGGTCTTCTGCCGCTTCTCCTCGGCGATGAGCCGCATCGAGAGGAACGGCGCGATGAAGACGACGAAGACCCCGCCGAAGACGACCAGCGGGTAGACGACCATGTCGGTCGCGTTGAGGTACTCGGCGATTTGCGGGTTGAGGTTCGCCTCGAGGCTCATCCGCGAGAAGGCGTTGACGTAGCCGGCGAATACGTAGCTGAGCAACAGGGTCATCACCGCGAACATCGCGTAGGCGATGGGGGTGGTGAAGTAGATGTTCAGCTCTTTTTTGGCGATGGCGACGACGTTGCGCATGGTCGGTGGCTCCTGTCGCTAGTTGGCCGCGGCCTGGGTGGGCGGCTCGCCGTCGGCGTCGGAGGTCTTCTCGGGGCTCGGGGCCGCCGGGGCGGGCTCGGGCTTCGCGTCGCCGGCGCTCGGGGGTTCAGGCTCGGCCTTCGCGCCCTCGGCGGGCCGCTGGCGCAGCTCGCCGGTCGGATCGATGAGCTTGAGGTAGATCTCCTCGAGGCTCAGCTCCTTGCCGTCGACGTGCCGGCTGCGCAGGCCCTCTATCGTGTCGAAGTCGACCAGCTTGCCGCTCTTGATGACCAGCACCTTGCGGCACAGCTCGGCGACCTCCTGCAGGATGTGCGTCGAGAGGATGATGGTGTGCTTGCCGCTGGCCGCCAGGTCGCGCACCAGGTCGCGCACCTCGATGATCTGCAGCGGGTCAAGGCCCACGGTCGGCTCGTCGAGGATGAGCACCGGGGGCGAGCCGATGATCGCCTGGGCGAGCCCGACGCGCTGGCGGTAGCCCTTCGACAGGTTGGCGATGACCCGCCCGACGACGTCGTCGACGCGGGTAAGGCGCGCGACGCGGTCGACCTCGCCCTTGAGCGCCTTCGCCGCAATGCCCTTCACCTCGGCGCAGAACCGCAGGTAGCTGCCCACGGTCATGTCCGGGTAGAGCGGCGGCTGCTCGGGCAGATAGCCGAGGCGGCGCTTGACCTCGAGCGGCTGCTCGAAGACGTCGAAGCCCGCGACCTTCGCGCTGCCCGAGGTCGCCGGCAGGAAGCCGGCGAGCACGCGCATCGTCGTGGTCTTGCCCGCGCCGTTGGGGCCGAGAAACCCGAGGATGTCGCCCTCTTTGAGCTCGAAGCTCAGCTCTTCGATGGCAGCCCGATCACGGTAGCGCTTGGTGAGACCCTTCACCTCGATCATCGCTGTCTCCGGTCGGTGAAACTTTGGATTCGACGGCCTCGCTCCATCGCTCGGCCGGCGTGACGGCGGTCGCCGTCGGGCGCGATCAACAGGGAACCTCCCGTTTCGATTCCCTCGGCGATGCGCGAAAAGCGTCGGAAAATCCCACGGTTGTCCGCGCAGGTGCGCGGCCGGCCCAATATAGGTTGGTGAACAGGAGTGTCAAGCGCACGCTCGCCCGTTCGCCGGCGGCGGCGAGGCCGGAGGCGGCCGCGCCGTGCCCTCTGTGGGTTTACGGACGGTTCAGGCTGTTGAACGCGCCCCCCACCTTTGTAGAATGCCGCCTGAACCGCTTGTCCCTGGAGGGTACATGCGAGCCCATCTCGTCTTCTTGCTTGGCGCCTGTCTAGTGGCGACCCCGGCGCTGGCGGCGAAGCACTCACCGTCCAAGGGCCGGGCCCCCAAGAAACCGAGCATCGCGCTGGTCGAGCCGCCGCCGGTCGAGGGCGTTTCGGCCAAGGCCATCAAGTGGTCGGCCTACTTCGCCAGCGAGGAGCTCAAAGGCGAGGGGTTCCGTCTCATCCCCGCCAAGCAGGTCGCCCAGGCGCACGCGAAGAAGAAGATGAAAGTGCCGGCCTGCAACGACGAGCCGCAGTGTCTCGCGGGCATCGGCAAGGTTACCGCGGCAGACTACGTCGCCAACGTGACCGTGCGCCCAGCCGGCAAGCAGCTTGGCGTCAAGCTCACCATCGTCGACACCGCCGACGCCAAGATCGTCTCCAACATCTTCAGCCTCGTCTTCAACGACGAGCCCAAGACGCTGCGGCAGGCGATCAAGAAGCAGATCCCGCGCGCGACCGCCGCCCTCAAGAAGCACGTCGCCGAGAAGGCTGCCAGTGCCCCGGCGGTCGCCGATGCCGGCGGCGATCAACCTCCGGTCGTCTCGCTCACGAAGCCGGCGACCGAGGAGCCTCCGGTCGTCTCGCTGACCAAGCCGAAGACCGAAGAGCCCGCGGTCGTCTCGCTGACCAAGCCGAAGGCGGAAGAG
Source organism: Myxococcales bacterium (assembly GCA_050942745.1). Taxonomy (GTDB): domain Bacteria; phylum Myxococcota; class Myxococcia; order Myxococcales; family UBA5297; genus UBA10939. The sequence continues at coordinate 18,434 of JBMNNX010000058.1, read as the reverse complement.
CCCGCGGTCGTCTCTTTGACCAAGCCGAAGGCGGAAGAGCCCGCGGTCGTCTCTTTGACCAAGCCGAAGGCGGAGGAGCCCGCGGTCGTCGCGTTGACCAAGCCGAAGGCGGAGGAGCCCGCAGTCGTCGCGTTGACCAAGCAGAAGACCGAAGGGCCTGCGGTCGCCGCGCTGACCAAGCCGAAGGCTGAAGGGCCTGCGGTCGCGGCGGCGACCAAGCCGAAGGCTGAAGGGCCTGTGGCCGCGCCGGCGACCAAGCCGAAGGCTGAAGGGCCTGCGGCCGCGCCGGCGGCCAAGCCGAAGGCGGAAGAGCCTGCGGTCGCCGCGCTGACCAAGCCGGCCGACAAGAAGCCCTCCGCAGAGCCCGCGGCGGTCGCCGTCACGAAGCCGGCGGAGGAGCCCGCGGTCGTGGCCGTCGCCAAGCCGGTCGAGGACCTGACGCAGGGTGTCGTCGCGCAGGTCACTCCGCCCGCCGAGCCCGAGGTCAAGCCCGAGGAGCCTGCCGTCAAGGTCATCGAGGCAGCAGGGGACGTGCCGAAGGCGCTGACCAAGGTCACGCCGGAGGTAGACGACAAGGTAGCTGGCGGCCCGGCGGTCGCTGACGAGCCTTTCCGAGTTCCGACCTTTATCCCCTACACCCTCATCGGAGTCGGCGCGGTGGCCACCGGGCTCGGCGTCGGCCTGTTCGGGCAAGAGGCGCGCACCGCGACCGCCGACTACCAAGCCGGGCGCGATCCGAGCGCGGCGCGCGAGATCGCGAAGAGCAAGGCGCTGTACACCGACATCTCGGCGGGTGCAGGCATCGCGCTGATGGCGACCGGCGGCATCCTGATGCTGTTCACCGGCGACGACAAGCCCGCCTCGACCGACGCTCCTTCGGTCTCCGTCAGTCCCACCGCCAACGGCGCTGCCGTCACTGGGAGCTTCTAGTCATGCGCGACACGTCCCTGCGCGTTGTCACCCTCTCTCTGTTCCTTCTGACGGCTGGTTGCTCGCTGCTCGTGAGCAGCGACACGAGCTGTTCCGCCGACACCGACTGCGCCGAGGGGGCGGTCTGCCGCGAGGGGCTCTGCGTGCGGCCGACGCCTCCGTGGGCCGATGGCGGCTTCTACATCGACGCCGGGATCGTCGATGCGGGCGAGGAGCCGGATGACGGCGGTGTCGAGCCAGAGGACGCCGGGAGCGAGGACGCTGGCACCGAGGACGCCGGTGCCTCGGAGGATGCCGGGATCGAAGATGCAGGCATCGACGACGCCGGGATCGAAGACGCCGGCCTCGAGCAGGACGCGGGGATCGAAGACGCCGGCCTCGAGCAGGACGCGGGGATCGAAGACGCCGGCCTCGAGCAGGACGCCGGGATCGAGCCGGACGCCGGCATCGTCGTCTGCCCCGCGACGCCCGACTGCTCACTTGGCGAATGCCTCGGCCGGCTCTGTGCGCCGGGCGCGCACTGCAGTAACGGGCAGTGCCTGCGGGACGGGACCGACTGCGTGATCGACCAGGTCACCGGCCAGTCCGGTTGCGAGAGCGCCGCCTGCGTCGGCGCGCGCTGCGGCGGCGGCTATGGCACCTGCACGGCGGTCGGCGTCTGTCGGCACCTCGTCGAGACCGAATGCATCATCGACGTGGAGACGGGCTTCGCCGCCTGCGACAACCCTGCGTGCAAGGGCGTCGCTTGCGGAGCGAACAACGTCTGCGACGGCGAGACGTGCCTCGAGTGCGGCAGCCCCTGCGGCACGGCGCTGCCGGGCTGCACCAACGGGATCGACTGCCGAAGCGGCGACTGCGCGGCGAGCTGCCAGTGCCTCGGCAACGCGGGCGACTTCTTCTGCGACGGCGACTGCGTCGACCTGACGAGCGACGTCGACCACTGCGGCGAGTGCGGGCACGCCTGCCTGAGCGCCTCGTTCTGCTCGGGCGGCTGCTGCGGGGACTACACCGACTGCTCGTTCGCGGTCAGCTCGCTGTGCCAGGCCTTTGGCTACGAGTGCGTCGAGGAGGACGGCGTGCGTCGCGCGAGGGAGACGGCCTGCGACGACGGCAACGACAACGACGGCGACGAAGCGGTCGACTGCGCCGACCCCGACTGCGCCGGCAAGGCGTGCGACAGCGGGACCTGCTCGGACGGCGTGTGCTGCAACACTGCGTGCGCCGGCGCCTGCGACGTCTGCAGCAGCGCGCTCGGAGCGACGGCGGACGGCACCTGCACCGTGGTCCCGGCCGGCACCTCCTGCGGCGGCTTCCTGTGCGACGGGGCCAGCGCGGCCTGCCCGACCGCTTGCCAGGACAGCGACGAGTGCGCCGAGAGCTTCGAGTGTGCCAACACCGTTTGCCTGAAGGCGGCCGGCCAGCTTTGCGAGACGCCGGGCGAGTGCGCTTCGGGCGCCTGTAACAGCGGCACCTGTAGCTGAGAAGGGCCTCAAGACCGCCGCGGTCGTTCGCCCGCGGCGGTCGTCACCTCTCAGCAACACTGCGGCCACTTCGGGTCGCATCCCTTGCCACCGTCTTCATCGAGCAGCGCGTCTGCGGGCCCTGTTCCGGCGCCCGGCAGGAGACGTGCAGGGTGAGGCGGGTCGAGGAGGTTCGGAGTCCATGCCCATCATCGTGCAGAAGTACGGCGGCTCGTCGGTCGGCAGCGTCGAGAAGATCAAGCAGGTCGCCGCCAAGATCGCCGCCCGCCGCCGCGAGGGCTACGACGTCGTGGTCATCGTCTCGGCGATGGGCGACACGACCGACGAGCTGCTCGCGCTGTCGAAAGCGATCACCGACAACCCGCAGAAGCGCGAGCTCGACATGCTGTTGACCGCGGGCGAGCGCATCTCGATGGCGCTGCTGTCGATGGCGCTCAACGCCGACGGTGTCCCCGCGATCAGCTTCACCGGCAGCCAGTCGGGGATCATCACCAACGACAGCCACACGAACGCGCAGATTGTGGACGTGCGGCCTTACCGCGTGCGCGACGAGCTTGCGCAGGGCAGGGTGGTCATCGTCGCCGGCTATCAAGGCGTCTCGTACAAGCGCGAGGTGACGACGCTCGGGCGCGGCGGCTCGGACACGACGGCGGTGGCGATGGCCGCAGCGCTCGGGGCCGAGGCCTGCGAGATCTACTCGGACGTCGACGGAGTCTTCTCCGGCGATCCCCGGGTCGTCGAGCAGGCGAAGAAGCTGCGCGAGATCTCCTACGAAGAGATGCAGGAGCTCGCCGAGGCGGGCGCGCGGGTGCTCAACGCGCAGGCGGTCGAGTTCGCGAAGAAAGCGGGCATCGCCATCGACGCGCTTTCGACCTTCGGCGGCGGCACGGGCACGCCCGTCACCGCCGCGCCGGCCTCGACGCGGCGGGTCTCCGGGGTTGCGGGCCAGAAGGAGATGGCGGTGGTCTCGGTGAAGGGCACGCCGGCGACCTTGTACGAGGTCTGCGAGATGCTCGACGCACGCGGGCTCGCCGGAAAGCACCTCTCGGCGACGAGCGAGGGCGGCTCGATGGTCCTGCCGCTCGAGAACGTCCACGGCCTGGCGGCGCTCGCCGCGGACTTGAAACAGCGCTTCGGCGACAAGGTCGCGCTGCGCGAGGGCGTCGGGATGGTCACCGCCGTCGGCGCGGGGATCGATGCCGATCACTCGAACTTGCGGCGCGCGCTCGCGGCGCTCGAGTCGCTGGGCGTGCCCGTGCTCGGCGTCCACACTTCTTCTTTGCGACTCTCGCTGCTCATTCCGGTCGAGAGCGTGGACGATTGCGTGCGGCGGGTGCACGAGGCGTTGTTCGAGGCGGTTTGAGCCAGCGCGAGCGCTGCCGGATGGGCTGCGGATCGACGCCGGCGTGGACTACGGCGTCCGAACAGGGGGGGCCTCGGCTGATCGTCCGGGTCGTTGAGACGGCCGCGCACGAGGCCGGGAGAGCCGCCGTCCCGGCGGCGTGCGATCAAGCCATTTGGGAGGACCGCGTATCGATTCGCTGAGACGGCCGCGAGTGTCTACGGGGGTTCGCCGGCGCTCGAGAGCTTGGCCGATCCTCGGCGGCAGGGGTCGCCGGTGCTCGAGAGCTCCGCGGAGCGTCGATTTCGACGACTCCTCCCCGTTTGAGGAGTGATGGAGCGGCGATCGCGCTGCCAGGGCCCTGCGGTGCCGACGGGCCGGCCGAGCGGGTCAAAATGGGCCTCCAAGACCGGTCGACAGCCCACCAGGGCCACAAACTCGGCCCAGGACGCGTTCGAGGGTGCCAAGCGTAGGTTAATAGGATTCTGGCAGTCGCGCGCTCCTGGGGCCGCTCAGGCGCTCGTAGCGCCCTTCCACCCAGCCGGGGGGACACGGGAGCGCACTCTGTCGCGTCGATCCGTCGCGCGTCACCGAGCCACGCAAGCGCCGGCCTTTGTACCGGTATCCGGCGGTCCGGTGCCTACCTCGTCCCCCGGTCCTTTTTGCGGAAATCCGGCGTCTCGGGTGGGAACTGCAGCAGATGACACATCTCGTGGAGCCGCGAGTAGATGCGCTCGCCGACCCGATCGCGGAGAAGGTTGCTGGCCAGCTTGGCAGCGGGGTCGTGGTAGCCCTTCGCGCGCGGATCCTCGGGCTGCAGGCTGAAGTTGGTGGCAAAGAGCGTGGTGCGGTTCGTGTTGTAGCGGCGCGCGATGAGCTCATCGAGCGTGTCGAGCTCGAAGGGGCTCTGGCGTCCCTTGCCCAGCTCGTCGATAGCGAGCACGTCGGCATCGACCAGCGGCTGGATGGCATCCAGGCCGCTGCGGTTTTCGGAGAAGCCCTTGCGGATCTCCGAGAAGAGGAACGAGACCTCGACGTAGCGCGCGGAGACCCCGAGCTCGAGGGTCAGGTAGCCGAGCGTCGCGCACAAAAGGTGCGTCTTCCCGGTGCCCACCGGACCGGCGACGACGAAGCCCTTGGTCGGCTCTTCGGGCCGATAGCGCATCGCAGTCGTGTAGGCGACCGCTCGCGCTTCTTCCTGCGCGTGGTTCTGGGGCAGGAACTCGTCGAAGGACAGCCCGCAGCGCGCCGGCAGCCCGGCCTGGTTGAAGTGGGCGAGCCGCTGCGCTATCGCGCGGCATGAGCACACCTGCACGAAGGAATAGCCGTCCTTCTCGACGTGGATGCGCCCGGTGCCCCCGCAGCGAGCGCAGGTGTCGTTGCACCGGCAGGCGCGCGCGACGCGCAGCTCGCCTCTCCGCTCGATCAAGTAGCGGGCGCCGCCGCACTCAGGGCATTTGGTGCTGTTGGCCACGTGCTGCTCCTTTCGACCGTCCTAGCCGAACGCCAGGAGCCCCTTCTTCGCGCGAACGAGCGCTACGAGGTGCGCCCTCAGCGCGTCTTTTCTCGCCCGCGCGCTCGAGCCCGAGCGCCTCGGCCCGGCCTGACTCCTCGCCTCGCGCGTGAGCGACTGCCGCTCGGCGAACGGCAGTCGGCGAAGATAGCCGAGCACGAGCGCTTCGTCGGCCCTCGCGATGCGCTTCGAGACCTCACGCGGGTCCGCCGCCTCGTCCTCGAGCATGGGCCGAATCGCTTCGAGCGCCGCTCGCAGCGGCAGGTCGGCCTCGGACAGCGCCTTCTCGATGAGCTTCCGCGCCTTCTTCAAGCGCTCGGTCGCATAGTCGGCGGGTGACTTCTCCTCGGCGGGCTTTTCGGTCCGTCCGGCGCTCAGGCCGGCCCAGCGCCTGAACTCGCGCTCGACGCTCTTTCGACAGCTTCGAAGCGTGCGCACCCGGCCGAGCACCTGGCCGTCGAGCACCAGCGACTCGGCGACCCGGCGGATTCCGCGGCAGACGACCTCGTAGGGCACGCCCTGCTCGTGCCAGGCGCGCAACAGCTCGGCGTCGAGCGGCGAGAGCGACACACCGTCTCCCCGGAAGGCCAAGAAGAAGGCCTGGAGCTGCTCGAGGTAGCCGGCATCTTCGGGGAGAAGGCTCATGGTGCTCGCGGGCCGAAAAGGGTCGGGAAGTCTACACGACGCGCGGCGCGGGTTCGGCCTCGTTCGACCGACTCGACGTCGCGGCCGCCGCGCGGGGCCTTGGTTGCGCGCGTGGCCGGCGCTGCCGAGCTTCCTCGCCGCGTGCAGGACGCTGCCTGGGGGTTGCGCCCGAGCGATCGCTTCGCGGACGGCCGAGCCGCAGTCGACCTCCGGCGGCGACGTTCCGATCGCCAGGCCCGCGGCCTCGCCGCCAGGCGCATCGCGACAGGCGCCGGCGGCGCCCTCGCTTGCGGTGGCGCTACTCCGAAAGGACCTCGTAGACCTCCTCGGCAGTCTGGTAGCGCTCCGAGGCGTCCTTGTTTATCAGTCGGTGGGCGATGCGCGCGAGCTGTTCGTCGGCTCCGGGGTTCGCCTGCAGCAGCGGCAGCGCTTCCTGCTCGAGGACCTTCCGGCACATCTCCACCGGTCCCCTGCCATCGAAGGGCGGCCGCCCGGCCAGCAGCTCGTAGAGCATCACGCCGAGCGAGTAGAGATCCGTGCGGCCGTCGATGGTCTCCCCGAGGAGTTGCTCGGGCGCCATGTAACGGTAGGTGCCGACGATGCGCCCGGTCGCGGTGACCACGGAGTCCTCGGCCAGGAACTTGGCGAGCCCGAAGTCCATCAGCTTCGCGCGGCGGTCCTCGTCCACCATGATGTTCGAAGGCTTCAGGTCGCGGTGCACCAGCCCGCGGGCGTGGATGTAGGCGAGGGCGTCGCAGATCTGCAGCAGCGCATCCTTGAGGAGCGCGATGCGCTCGGGCCGGTTCAGGTCCGCGAGGTTGGGAGGCGGCGCGGTGATGAGCCCGGAGGCGGCTCGCACCGAGGGGCGCACGGGCGCGAGCCCGTCGTCGAAGGAATCGCCCTCCTCGGTCATCGGCTCGTCGATGACGTCGGCGAGCCGGCGCAGCGCCTCCGGGCCGTGGCCGCTGACGTGCTCGGCCGCGAAATAGGGATCGCTGTCGGGCTCCTCGGCCAGGCGCTCGAGGTCAAACGAGCCGCGCGGAGCCTCTAGCGAATCGCTGCTGTCGTCGTCGGAGGGCATCGCCACGTTGCGGCGCAGCGCCGAGTGCATCGCCGGCATGCCGTAGGCGTCGATGGACAGGTATTCGCGCAGGTTGAGCCCCTCGATGAGCTCCATGACCAAGTACGGGTAGCCGCGCCAGACGCCCGCGTCGAAGACCCGCACGACGTTCTCGTGCGACAGGTCCTGCAGTGCCTCGAACTCGCGCGCCATGCGGCGGGCGGCCACCGGATCGAGCGCAGGGCCGCTCGAGAGCAGCTTGAGCGCGACCTCGTCGCCGGTGCGCGCGTCGAACGCGCGATAGACGCTGCCGATACCACCCGATCCCAGGAGGGAGATGAGCCGGTACTGCCCTATGGCTTTCGGAGGCATGGCGGGGGAAGTCTAGGATTGCGCTTTGTCGCAAGTCAAACGTACGAACGCCTGCACTGGTGCCCCGATTCCGATCGGCCGTGCGCGGGGCGAGGATGGCGGCGGATGTCCTTTCAATTCGCGGGGTTGCGCGGTTGCTGCCCCTTTGGGGGCGTGCTTTACTGCCCGGAGCATTCGCGCGGCCGGGCCAGCCACGAGCAAGGCCGGCCGACCTTTCCATGGACCCCGCGGGAGGACCGCCCTGTGCCCAGCCGACGCTTTGGTGCGCCCGCAGTCGTGATCGCCGCCTGCCTCGCGCTGAGCCTCGGCTCCTGCAAGCGCTCGCAGGAGGCTCGGCCCGCGCCTGCGCCCGCGGGGCGGCCGGCTCCCGACGCCGACTGGCTCGAAGGGCGCCTGCCGCCTTCGGTGATGCAGGGGACGCCGGTCTCGGGCGGCACGCTGGTCGTGCGCATCCACGCCGACCCGCCGCACCTGTCGCCCCACGTGCTCGATCCGGGCGACCTGACCGCCACCCGCATCACCCTCGGGCGCGTCTACGACACGCTGATGCGCATCGACGCGAGCGACCACCCGCGCTACAGGCTCGTGCCGGGCGCGGCCGAGTCGTTCGAGGAGTCGGCCGACCACCTGACGTATCGCTTCAAGCTGCGACCGGGGATGCGCTTCCACGACGGCGAGCCGGTGACCGCCCACGATCTCGTGGCGACGATGGACAAGCTGCTCGACCCGAGAATGCCGACGACCTCGGCGCGCAGCTCGTTCCTCGACGTCGAGAGCTACCGCGCGGTCGATGGGCTGACCTTCGAGGTGAAGCTGAAGAGGCCCTACTTCCTCTTCTTCCGCCAGGTGGCGACGACGCTGCCAGTGATGCCCAAGCACCTGCTGGAGAAGGGCGACTTTCGCACCAACCCCATCCACCGGGCCCCGGTCGGCAGCGGGCCCTGGAGGTTCGCGGGCTGGAAGTCGATGCAGCAGATAGTCCTCGAGCGCAACGACGACTACTGGGGCCGCAAGCCGCACCTCGAGCGGCTCGTCTTTCGCGTCGTACCCGACCACACCGTGGCCGCCCAGCTCTTCGAGCGCGGCGAGATCGATGTGATGACGCAGATCCAGCCCGCCCAGTGGATCGACATGGCGCGCAACCCCAAGCTGGTCGCCGACTACCACCGGGTGCGCTTCTTCCCGAAAAACTACGAGTGGGTCGGGTGGAACCTGAAGCGGCCGTACTTCGCCGACAAGCGCGTGCGCAAGGCGCTGGCGCTGCTGTTCGACCGCGAGGCCTTCAACCGCACCGCGCTGCACGGCCTCGAGAGGCCGACCACCTGCCACTTCTGGCACGAGGGGCCGGACTGCGATCCGTCGCTGCGGCCGCTCCCCTACGACCCGGAGCAGGCCGAGAGGCTGCTCGAGGAGGCTGGCTGGAAGGACACCGACGGGGACGGCGTCCGGGAGCGGGACGGCGTGAAGTTCCGCTTCACTTTCCTCACCTCCGCAGGCTCGGTCTTCCTGAACAAGCTGACGCTCTTCCTCCAGGAGGCCTACCGCAAGGCGGGGATCCAGATGGACATCGCCACCGTGGAGTGGGCGGTCTTCGCCCAGCGCGTCCACGCGCGCGACTTCGACGCCTGCTCGATGATCTGGGGCGACACCGACGTCGAGAGCGACCCGTTCCAGGTCTGGCACAGCTCACAGGCGAAGGACGGGTCGAACTTCGTCGGCTTCGAGGATCCGCGCGCCGACGCGCTCATCGAGCAGGCGCGCGTCGAGTTCGCCCCCGCGCGGCGCAGCGCGCTCTTTCGCGAGCTGGGGCGCATCCTTTTCGAGGAGCAGCCCTACCTGTTCCTGAACGTGCGGCCCGACCTCGACGCGGTCCACCGGAAGGTGAAGGGCATCTTCCCCTCGCTCAACTTCTACGACTTCGACGCCATCTGGCTCGACGAGCCCGCGCTCCGCGCGCAACAGGAGTAGTGCCCGCCGCCCGCAGAGGCGGCCATCCGGCCATGCGCAGCTACCTCGCCAAGCGGCTCGCCACGATGGTCCCGACCTTCTTCGGGATCACCCTGGTCACCTTCGCGCTCATCCACCTTGTGCCGGGCGACCCGCTTGCCGCCAGCTCCGAAATGGTGCAGGCCGGGCAGCTCAGCCGCGAGTCACTCGAGGCCTTCCAGCGCGCGATGGGCCTCGACCAGCCGCTGCACATTCGCTACGCGCGATGGCTCGGGCGCGTGCTCACCTTCGATTTCGGCGTCTCCACCTACGACCACCGGCGCGTCGCCGACAAGCTGGCCGAGGCGCTGCCCAACACGCTCTTGCTGTCGTCGCTGGCGCTCTTCTTCGCCTACCTGTTCGCGGTGCCGATCGGGGTCTTCTCGGCCGTCAGGCGCGGGCGGCTAGCCGACAAGCTGCTGACCGCAGGGCTCTTCGTTCTCTACGCGCTGCCGAGCTTCTGGGTCGCGATCGTGCTGGTGCTCTTCCTCGGCGGAGGCCGCTACCTCGACCTCTTCCCGATCCAAGGGCTCGGCTCGCCGGGGCTGGAAGGGGCGGGCTTGCTGACGCGGCTGGGCGATCTCGCCTGGCACCTCGTGCTGCCGGTCTTTTGCCTGAGCTACGCCTCGCTCGCCTGGCTGAGCCGCTACGTGCGCGCGGGGATGCTCGAGGCGCTCGGCCAGGACTACGTGCGCACCGCGCGGGCCAAGGGGCTGCCCGAGCGCGCGGTGGTCGCGCGGCACGCGCTGCGCAACGCGCTCATCCCGCTCGTCACGCTGCTGGGGCTGAGCGTGCCGCACCTGATAGGCGGCAGCGTCATCGTCGAGCAGATCTTCGGCGTCCCGGGGATGGGCCGGCTCGGCTTTCAGGCGGTGCTCACCCGCGATTACAACACGCTGATGGCGGTCACCACCCTCACGGCCCTGCTCACCATGGCCGGGACGCTCCTCTCGGACCTCGCCTACGCGCTGGTCGATCCGCGGATCCGCTGCTCATGACCGAGGGAGCGAACCGTTCGAGGGGCAAAGGCCGTCGCCCCGCCGCTGGCCGGTTCTGGAGGCGCCCGCAGGGCCGCGCAGGGGCGGCCATCGCCGGGATGCTGCTGCTCGTCGCGCTGGGCGCCGACCTGATCGCGAGCGACATGCCGCTCGCCATGCGCCTAGACGGGAAGCTCTTCCTGCTCCCGAATCTCACGAGGCCCGCATCCTTGCTCGCGCACGACAACCAGTCGCTGCGCGCGCTGATGCGCCACGAGCGCGGCGACTGGCTGCTTCTGCCCCCGGTGCCGTTCGGTCCGTATCAGACTGACCTGTCGCTCCCGTCGCTGCCTGCTTCGCCGAGCCGCCGACACCTGCTCGGAACCGACGAGGTGGGGCGCGACGTGCTCTCCCGGCTGGTCCACGGCGCGCGGGTGAGCCTCGCCGTCGGCCTGGTCTCGGTGGCGCTCTACGTGGCCATCGGCCTGCTCCTCGGAGCGCTCGCCGGCTACTGCGGCGGCGCCACCGACGCGGTCGTCTCGCGGGCGATAGAGGTGATGCTGACCTTCCCGACGATCCTCCTCGCGCTCGCCGCGGTCGCGCTCATCGAGCGGCCGACCATTCTGCACCTCATCCTGGTGCTCGGCCTGACCCGATGGCCGGACATCGCCCGGCTCGTCCGCGGTGAGGTGCTGCGCATCAAGGCCCAGGACTATGTGCTCGCGGCCCGAGTCCTCGGCTTCACCCGCGCGCGGATCCTCCTGCGGCACGTGCTACCGAACGCGATGGGGCCGGTGCTCGTCGCCGCGACCTTCGGGGTCGCCAACGCGGTGCTCATCGAGAGCGGCCTGTCGTTCCTCGGCTTCGGCGCGCTGCCACCGACGGCGAGCTGGGGCGAGCTGCTCACCCAGGCTCACCGCTACGCGGCGAGCCCGGGCGCCTGGTGGCTGGCCATCTTCCCGGGGGCGGCCATCTTCCTGACCGTCGGAGCGTTTCACCTCGCGGGCGAGGCCCTGCGCGAGGAGCTGGATCCGAAGGAGGGCCGGGGCGCCGGGAAATCTCGCGAGCGGTGAAAAGTGTTGCTTGACGTGCAAGGGCCGAAACGGTTAAACAGCGGCCCGTTCCGTCCGGCGCGAGCCGACACGGGCGCCCAGGTGGTGGAATTGGCAGACACGCTAGATTCAGGGTCTAGTGGTGGCAACACCGTGGAGGTTCGAGTCCTCTCCTGGGCATGAGAAGGCGGCCGATTCGTCGGCCGCCTTTTTTCTTGGCCGCGCTCCGGCCGCGCGCGCCGCTGAAGCAGGCGGAGGTCGCGCGGCTCCGGACGCAAGGCGCCGAGGCGAGAGCCGGTTCGCCGAGGGCGCGGTCTGCGTCCCAGCGAGCAGGTGGTCGGCGCCCTCGCGCTTCGCTGGACCTCGCCGAACGAGCGCAGGAGGCTCTCGGCGGCGCCGCGGCCTGCGGGGGCGCGCTGAGGGGAGTCACCCGCGGGCTCCTCGTGCAGAATAGGTCCGCTGTGCGTTTGGCCAGCCTGCGCACGTGCCCCGTGAATCCGGCGCCGCGACCGGAGGTCGCCGACAGTCAACTTTGCCCGAGGCACCGAACGGTGTTTGGCGGTAAAACTCTGTAATCCCCCGAACTCAGAGGAGTCACGCAGCCATGAGACGGATCTTGATCGCCATCGCGCTCTGCAGCTTCGCCGTTCCCGCTCTTGCCGAAGAGCCGGCCGACACCGAGGCCAACCCCACGCTCGAGGAGGCCAAAAGCTTCGTGAAGGGCTATCTCGATGAGCTGGTCAAGGCGCGCGCCGGACGAAAGCCGAAGCCCGCGGAGGTCTCCGCGAAGCTGCGCTCGTCGAAGAAGCACGTCCACCCGAAGACGCTCGCGTTGATCGCGGACCAGGAGAAGAAGCAGGTCGTCACCAACGCGCTCGCGGTCTGGCACTGGGCCAAGGCCGACTACTGGCTCGAGGAGTACGAGATCACCGGCGCCAAAGAGGCGGCGATGGGCACGGTGGTAGTCGAGACCCAGGAGAAGAGCTGGCGCGTCGAAGAGCAGGGCGTCGACGCCGAGCCCGAGCCGGCTGCCTACCTGCTCTACAAGAAAGACGGCAAGTGGCTGATCATCGACAAGCGGCGCAATTCGACCTTCACCGCCGACTCGATCAAGATCGGCTACAAGGACTACTTCCCCGCTCCGAAGGCCGAGCCCAAGGAGGAGGCGAAGGAGGCCGTGAGCGAGGCAACCGAGGAGTAATCGGGAAATCGGCGCGGCGGCGCGCGTGGCGCGCCGCCGCGACGTAGCCTGCCTCTTACTCCTTTGGCGCCGGGGCTGCCGTCGGCGCCGGCTTGTCCCCGCCCGAGTATCGGAACATCTTCGGGGCCACCCGTAGCCGCTGGGGCGCGATCTTCAGCTTGCCCTTGTCGATAGCCTTGGTGCTCCGCTCGACCGTCGAGGACTTCCGCGCGATGTTCGCCTGGGCGGCCTCGCGCATCTTCTCCTCGGTAGTCTTCTGATCGGGCTGGGCAACGGCCGCCGCTGTCGCCGCAACCGCTGCCGCGGCGGGCTCGGCAGGCTGGGCCGTGGGCTCGGCCGTCGCAGGCGACGGCTGGGCTGGGGGCGCGACTTGCTCGGAGGCGGGGGACTTCTCCTCGCACCCGCTGCAGCCGGCGGCGGCGAGGGCGAGGGCAATCAACGGCACGAAACGCATGGGCTCTGCTCCTTGGTCAGGCAAGGTGCGACTGAGAACGTCGGCCCCCCCGGTTCATTCCCGTTGTCAGGCAGTCGCCGCCGCGCTCGAGTCCTGCGCCGAGCGCAGCTGTTCGGCGGTGAAGAACGTACGGCAGGCGTCGATCATCTCCTGGATGTCGCCATCCATGTAGCCGGGCAGGTTGTGGGCCGTCAGGCCGATGCGGTGATCGGTCACCCGGTCCTGCGGGAAGTTGTAGGTGCGGACCTTCTCCGAGCGCTCGCCGGTGCCCACCTGGCTGCGGCGGTTCGCGTCGCGCTCGTTCTTGAGTCGGGTCTGCTCCATCTCGTAGAGCTTGGCGCGCAGCATCTTCATCGCCATCGCGCGGTTCTTGATCTGGCTCTTCTCCTGCTGGCACTTGACGACCACGCCTGTCGGCTTGTGTGTCAGGCGCACGGCCGAGTCGGTCGTGTTGACGCTCTGCCCGCCCGAGCCGGTCGAGCGAAAGACGTCCATCTCGATGTCGGCCTCGTTGATCTTGATGTCGACGTCCTCGGCCTCGGGCATCACCGCGACGGTGACCGTCGAGGTGTGGATGCGGCCCTGGGCCTCGGTGGCAGGCACGCGCTGGACCCGGTGGACGCCGGACTCGTACTTGAGGCTCGAGTAGACCGAGTCGCCGCTGATGGTGAGGATGACCTCTTTGACGCCGCCGGCGTTGCCGGGGTTGAGGTCCACGATCTCGCTCTTCCAGCCCCGGCGCTCGGCGTAGCGCAGGTACATGCGCATCAGCTCGCCCGCGAAAAGGCTCGCCTCGTCGCCGCCGGTGCCCGCCCGAATCTCGAGCATCACGTCGCGCTCGTCGTTAGGGTCCTTGGGCAGCAGCAACACTTTGAGCTTCTGCTCGAGCTGGGCGAGCTCCTGCTTGAGCCGCGGCAGCTCCTCCTTGGCCATCTCCCGAAGGTCGGGGTCGCTGCCGCGCACGAGCTCCTCGTCCTCCTCGATCTGCGAGCGCAGCTTCTTGTAGGCCCGGTAGCTCTCCACCAGGGGCTCTATCTGCGAGCGTTCTTTGGCCAGCTTATGGAGCCGGGCGGCGTTCATGGCCACCTCGGGGTCGGCCAGCTCGCTGGTCAGGCGCTCGAACCTGAGCTCGATTTCGTCGAGTTTGCTGAACATAGGTCTCTCGCTGAGAAGGCCCGCAGAAGCCCTCCGGGGCGGCAGCCGCGGGGCGCGGATGCTAGTGACCGGCGCCGGTGTGTGTCAACGCCGCGTCGCTTAACAGAAGTCAACGGTTGGCGCCCACGAGAGGTTCCGCCGGGCGCCGCACGCGAGGCCCCGGGCTGCGCCGAAGGGGCGCATGGCTGTCGAGGTGCCCGGCGGGGCGCCGCTCGGGCGGCCAGGGCAGTCGCGGCGGGCTACGGCTTGCGGCGCATGCGCGCCGCGGGCTTGGCTGCCTTCTTCTTGGAGGCTCGCCTTGCCGGAAGCGCGGCCCTTTTCGCCGCCTTCTTGGCGGGCGCGCGCTTCGAGGCGGGCTTGCGCTTCGTCTTGCCCGCCGCCTTGCGCGAGCGCCCGGTCTGGGCAGGGGCCGGCTGCGCGCTCTCGCCGGCGGGTGGCGGCGCCGGCGAGACGGGCGACGGGCGAGCCGACCGCGAGGCGGTGGCTTCGCTCACCAATCGCGCGATGGTCTCGACGAACGAGCGGGCGTTGGTCTCCTTGCGCACGAAGTACGAGTAGCCGGCGGCCCGGGCTCGAGGCACCGCGTTGACCGTCTCGTTTCCCGTGAGGGCGACGAGGATCGGATCGCCGAGGCTGGGATCGGCCTTGATCTGCCGGGCCGCCTCGAAGCCGTCGATGACCGGCATGTCGAGGTCCATGATGACCACGTCGGGATGCGACCAGCGCGCCGCGGCGATGGCCTGGGCGCCGTCGGCCGCCTCGATGACGGTGGCGAGCGCGCTGCAGCTCTTGCGCAGGAAGTCGCGGATGTGCCCGTCGTCGTCGACTACAAGGATGGTCCCCATGCCTGCCCGCCGTCGTTCGATGGTCACCGGCCCTGGCCGCCGGGCGCCGAATTCTAGCGATCGATAGTCCGACTGTGAACTCCTACGGCGGGCGCTCGCCGTTCCCGCGCACAGGCGCAAGCGCGCGTCAGGCCGATTCCGCCGGTCGGCGAGCTGTGGAGGCAGCGAAAGGCGGTCCGGCCCCAGCTTCGCCCGGACGGCGCCTTGCGGCAGGGCGACGGGCGCGTCGGGACGCCGGGCGAACGGTCGCCGACGCAGCGGCGCAGGCGCGTGTAGGCCTAGGGTTGGTGCTCCTCGGCGCGGGACCTACGTTGACTTGTGGATAGTTGGAGCGTTCGAGGCTGGGGGTGCGATGAAGTCATCCGCGAAGCTCGAAGAGCTGCCCTTGCTGACGCCGCGCCAGATCTACGAGCGGCTGAGCAAGTACGTCATCGGGCAAGAAAGGGCCAAGCGGGCGGTCTCCATCGCTGCGTACAACCACCTGAAGCGCATCGCAGTCGGCCGGCACAAGCGCTCATCGCTCATCAAGAAGTCGAACATCCTGCTCATCGGGCCCACCGGCAGCGGCAAGACGCACATCGCCCGCAACCTCGCCGAGATCCTCTCCGTCCCCCTGACCATCGCCGACGCGACCGAGTACACGGAGGCCGGCTACTACGGCAAGGACGTGGAGGTGATGATCGCCGACCTGCTCTTCAAGGCCGATCAGAGGGTCGAGCAGGCCGAGCGCGGCATCGTGTTCGTCGACGAGATCGACAAGATTGCCCGGCGCACCCACGGCGGCTCGACCGGGGCGGGCAACCGTGACATCGGCGGCGAGGGCGTGCAGCAGGCCTTGCTCAAGATGCTCGAGGGGCGCGAGGTCTACGTGCCGCTCAACCTGACTCAGAGCTGGGCCAAGCACGACTTCGTCCAGATGGACACGAGCAACATCCTCTTCATCTGCGCGGGCACCTTCTCGGACCTGTACGCGTATCGAAATGGGCGCACCGTCGGCTTCGGCAGCGACGGCCGGCCGGGGGCGCGGCGGCGCGTCGGAGTGAAGGACCTCATCGAGTACGGCATGCTCGCCGAGCTTCTCGGGCGCCTGCCGGTGATGGTCGAGCTCGAGGAGCTGGGGCCCGAGGAGCTCTACCAGGTGCTCATGGTGCCTCCCGACTCGCTGGTGCGCGAATACCGCGAGCTGCTTGGCCTCGAGGGCATCGACTTCTCGTTCAGCGACGGGGCGCTCCGCGAGATCGCCCGATACGCCTACGACAAGCGGCTCGGGGCGCGCGCGCTGCGGTCCATCTTCGAGGAGCTGATGTCCGACGTGTTGTTCCTCGCGCCCGAGCGGCGCGGCGAGCGCATCGGCATGGACGCGCGTACGGTGCGCCGGCGGCTGGCGAGCCTCAGTTCGGGCGCTTTTCTCGAGGCTTGACCTTGGGCGGCGCCTGGGCCTGCGTCTCGGCCGCTGCCTTGTTCAGCGACTCGGAGGCCGCCTTGGCCAGCCGTTCGGACAGCTTGGGGTCGTTGAGCACCTTGAGGACGTTGACGCTCGAGAGCAGGGCCGCGTAGTCGCCGTTCTCCAGGGCGCGGCGCACGGCCGCGTCGTTGACGAGGGACTTCATGCGCGGGTCCATCGCGAGCGCCTTGAGCTGCGGGTCCTCGGCGATTCGGGCGGCCGCCTTGGGGTCGGCGCTCGCCTTGACGAGCTTCTCGATGGAGGCGAGCTGCGGAATCTGCGCGAAGAGGCTGTGGCGTCGGGCGAGGCCGACGGCGATGGAGCTCTTCGCCTCGCGGGCATAGGGTTTCAGCAGACGAGAGAGCGGCTTCTCGACCAGCACGAGGGCCGAGAGGGTCACGAAGACGATGACGGCGGCCTTGGCGGCGCCCAGCGCAAAGCCGCCCATGCGGTTGAGCGCGCCGCTCTCGCCGTCGGGCAGCAGCTTGGAGAGGACCAGCCGCAGGACGAGCACGGTGAGGGCATAGACGACGAAGAAGAGGACGAAGCTGCAGCCGATGCTGGTGAACAGGAGCGGATAGCCGAGCTTCTGGGCGACGATGGGCCCGGCGATCAGTCCGAGCGGGCGCGCGCTCAGGTAGCCGGCGATGAGCCCGCCGAGGTGCGCGAGCTGGCGGATCGCGCCGCTCCACAAGCCCAGCCCGCCGAAGAAGAGGATGACGACGACGACCGCAAGATCGATTTTCAAGCACCCCTCGCCGCGCCCGCTCCGGTGCCCGGGAGCGGTTACTTGATCCGGAAGTCGTCCTTGGGCCGGGTCTTTTCGTATTCGGCCTCGGCTTCCTTGAGCTTTTCCTTGTACTTCGCGTTGGCCGGCTCGTACATCAGCGCCATCTTGAGCTGGCGTATCGCCGCGTCCCACCGCTTGCGGTCGATCTCCTGCATGCCGAGCTTGTAGCACTCACGGCCCTTGGGCGTCGTGCCGATCTGCTCCTCGATGGCCTTGCGCTGCTCGGCCTTCTTCTCGGCCTCGCTCGCCTCGGTGTAGCGCAACTTCTTGGCGCGCTCGGGCCCGGAGATGTCGGAGATGTACTTGGCCCGCTTCGCGTCGTCGCGCAGCACCACGTAGGCCTCGGTGATGCGCTTGAAGACCGTGTTGATCTTCTCCTTTAGCGCCTCGTCGGGAAGCTGGTTGAAGCGGTCGGGGTGGTAGATGCGCGACTCGCGGTAATACGCGTCCTTGATCTCGCGAGGCGTCGCCGTCGTCTCCAGGCGGAAAACCTGGAAGTAGTCGAGCGAGTCCAGGTTGCCGGCGAGGATGTCGAGCGTCGCGAAGAACTCCGGACCGATGGGCAGCGCGTTGGAGCTCGGCGCTGCCGACGCGGCGGGAGCCGGAGGTGCCTTGGGGGCGACGGGCCGCGGCGGCGCAGGGGGCCGAGGAGCGGCCGGCGGCGCAGCGACGGCTGCGGCGACAGGAGCGAGCGGGCGGGCTGCAGCGGCGGTCTGCGACGCGGCAGCCACCGCGATCTGGCGGGAAGCCGACTGGCCGAGGACCGGAGGAGGCCGCGGCGCGCTCGTCGGAATCTGGGGCCGCGGCCGCAGACTCGCCGCACCGGCGGCAGCGGGCGCTCGCGGGGGGCCGCCGGCGGCCGCCGATGGCGCTGGCGGGGGTCTCGTCGCGCTTGCCGCCAGCGCGGCCACCCGCGGCTGGGCCGGACGGGCGACTCCAGGTTGGGCGGGACGGACTGCACCAGCCTGAGCCGGGCGCGCGACGCCAGGCTGAGTGGGACGGACTGCACCAGGCTGGGCCGGTCGCGCGACGCTAGGTTGAGCAGGACGGGGCGCCCCAGGCTGAGCCGGATGAACGGCGCCAGGTTGGCCAGCGCCAGGCTGAGCGGGGCGAGCGATGCCGGGCTGAGCGGGACGGGCGACGCCGGGTTGAGCGGGACGGGCGACGCCGGGCTGAGCGGGGCGAGC
>JBMNNX010000368.1:0-5433 GCA_050942745.1 Myxococcales bacterium | reverse complement strand
ACAGCCACAGGTGCGTCCACCAAAATGCCCGGCACGACCGTAATTGCCCGAGGACTCGAACGAGTCCTAGATGCCGCGCAAATCATTGAAGCGCTGCGCGCGTCCGGGAAAATGCGATGAATGGCAAGGCCCGGAGGCTCGCGGGGGGCGAGGCGCCGTGCGCGTGGCCGCTTCGTCGCCAAGAGGGCAAATGCCGCTTGGGCCACGTACTTGGCCTCAGGGCACCGAACGCCCGCCGGGCTTGCTGAAGCACGCATGAGCGGCCTGCCAGGCTTCTAGGTGCATCCCTGGCTCTCAGGAGGCCGATCGACTCGTCGCGAGCATGGGACCCGGCCTCGCGGCGCTCGATGCGCTGCGCGCCGGCTGGGACATCGCGGACAGCCTTGTCCTGTTCGGAGGCTCGTCGGGCGGATCGGTCTTCTTGGCGGCGAGCTTCTACCCGCTCTTCGGCGACCGCTTCCCGGGAGGCTACGCGCTGAGCTGCGGCGGGGATGCGTCGCGGGCGGGTGGCCTCGACTGGGACAGCTCCGACCCCGCGCTCGTCGGCGAGACCACGCTCTTCTTCACCTATGGGTACAAGGACTTCGCGGTCACCGACGTGCTCGAGGCGATCTCGTTGTATGAAGGCGAGGGCATCCCCGTGGACGTGAAGGTCGTCCCGAGACCGGCGAAGAAGGCAGCAGCCACTGCGGCAACGTCGGGGGCAGCTCTTCGTACGACCGGATCGGCCGCGTGCAGGAGGTGTGGGCGAGATACTTGGGAGAGTGAGCCGGTTGCGATGCCTGCGGTTGTTGAGGATGCAGCAATAGATCCTGCAGCCGGAGCCTACGGTTGTTGAAAGTCCAGCAATCCTTGGTGGCGTGGGCTTCAACCGTTGCTGCCGGGGCTTCAACCGTTGCTGACCGGGGCTTCGACCGTTGCTGACCGGTGCTTCGACCGTTGCTGCCGGGGCTTCAACCATTGCTGCTCGGTGCTTCAACCATTGCTGCTCGGTGCTTCAACCATTGCTGCTCGGTGCTTCAACCATTGCTGCTCGGTGCTTCAACCGTTGCTGCCGGTGCTTCTACCGTTGCTGCTCGGTCCCTCAACGGTCGCAGTCGCGTCCTCCGACCATCGAAACCCTGCGCTCACCACGGCAGCGTCGCGCGAGCTCTGCCCGCAACGACGCAGTCCTTCGTCCCCGAAAGCCCGCCGGATTGCTGGGCGAAGGCGCCCTTCCGGGGGCCGAAGGACTGATGTGGATTGGGTTGGCCCCCGAAAGGGGATCACTTCAAAACCGGCGCCGAGGGGATGTGGCAGGTCGGCAGCGCCCGCCGAACGGATTGGCCGGGGGGAGGGCGCGCGCCTTGCGGTCGCCTTGCTTGGGCTGTACGTTCGTTCAGGTGAAGTCCCCGCTCATGAGCCCGCAGCCGCGACAACTGGCGCTCCCGTTCGCAGCCCGGGCGCCCGCGCCGGGCCGGCCGGGAGGCGCAGCGCTCGAGCGCCGCGGCGGGGTCGAGCTCGTGGAGATGACCTGCCGGACCATCCTGAACTGGGTCCAGGGCAGCCGCGCCTCCGACTTCTACTCCATCAACCCGTACCGCGGCTGCGAGCACGCGTGCGCCTACTGCTACGCCCGCTACACGCACGAGTTCCTCGACCAGCCCGGCAGCGCCGACTTCGAGCGGCGGGTCTACGTCAAGGTGAACGCGCCCGACGTGCTCGTTCGCGATCTGCGGCACGCGAAGGTCTACGAGCACGGCATCAGCTTCGGCAGCGCGACCGATCCGTACCAGCCGGCCGAGCACCGCTTCCTGCTGACGCGCCGCCTGCTCGAGAAGCTGCTGCAGTTTCGCGGGTTCTCGCTCTCCATCGTCACCAAGAGCGCGCTCGTCGAGCGCGACGCCGATCTGCTCGCCGAGCTGGCCGCGCGCCACGAGCTCGCCGTGCTCTTCTCCTGCGTGACGACCGACGCCGCCTTGCAGCGCGCGCTCGAGCCGCGCGCCTCGGCGCCCGAGCGGCGCTTCCAGGCGATGGACCGGCTGTCGGCGGCGGGGATTCGCACCGAGTTGCTCGTCGCGCCTATCATGCCGGGGCTCAACGACGCCGAAGACGCGCTCGCGCGCCTGTGCCGCCGCGCGCGCGAGGCCGGGGCGGTCAAGGTCTTCGGTCAGGCGCTCTTTCTCTTCGAGGCGTCGCGCCGGAGCTTCTTCTCGTGGCTCGAGCAGCACCGGCCCGATCTCGTCAAGCCGTACCGGCGCACTTTCGGCCGCGCGAGAGAGCTCGACCCCGGCGTGCGCGCCGAGCTGAGCGCCCGGCTCACCCGCGCCGCCGACGCCGCGGGCCTCGGGGCGGGGCGGCGCACGGTCCGATAGGGCCGGCGAAAAGGCGTCGCCGCCCGGGCTCGAGCAGGCGGGCCGGTGGTAGCATGGCCGCACTTTCCAAAGCGCGCCGGCAGCCGGCGCGCCGCAGGGGACAGCATGCAGCGCGCGCGTCTTTGGGCAGCAGTGTCGGTCGGACTCTTGGCGCTCCTCGCCTGTGGCGACGAGCGGGTGACGCGCCTGTCGCCGGAGATCGCCCTCGAGCAGGAGTCGGTTGACTTCGGCACGGTGCGGGTCGGCAAGCCCGCCGAGCGGCCGCTGAAGGTGCTCAGCAAGTCGCGCTCCAGCCTCGCCATCCTCGCGGTCACCATCGAGGACGACCCCGAGGCGCCCGGCGGCGCCGCCAGCTTCTCGGTCGCCGAAAAGCCCGACGCCATCGACGGCGACAGCGAGGGCGAGCTCGTCGTCCGCTTCAAGCCGAGCGTCCGCGCCGACTTCAAGGCCGTGCTGCTCATCGAGAGCGACGATCCCGACCCCGAGGACTCGCTCAAGCGGGTCGCGCTGGTCGGCCGCGGAGGCAAGCCCAAGGTGCGCGTCCTGCCCGAGTGCACCAATCCCTGCAGCGAGTTCAGCTCGTTCGCCGACCCTCCCTCGATCGACTTCGGCCAGCGGTCGCCGCTGCGCATCGACCCGCGCGGACAGGTTTTGGACGAGCCGGTGTGGCCGACGGTGACCGTCATCAACGACGGCGAGCTGCCGCTCGAGCTGGTGCGCTTCGGCTTCGACGGCGACGACGCCTTCCGGGTCAAGCAGCCGCCGCGGGGCGGGATGTTTGTCGAGTCGGGGCCTGGCCAGTCGTTCGAGCTGCTCTTCGACCCGCGCACGCGGCAGGATGCGTACCGCGCGGATCTGCTCGTCGTCACCGACGACCCCGACCGCCCCGAGGTCCGCGTCCGCCTCACCGGGCGGCGCACGCCGAACCTCGCGCCGACCGCCTGCGCAGCCATCGTCGAGGTGCGCCAGCCCGATGGCTCGGTTGACTATCCGCGCGACGCACAGGGCGCCTACAGCTTCGGCGCGCCGGTCCCCGTCCACCCGGGCGAGGGCGGCCTGGTGATGCTCTCGGCCTTCTCCGATCACTTCGCGCCCGGGCTGCACCCCGACGAGATGGTGCGCGGGGACCCGTCGGGCTGCTCGACCGACCCCGAGGACGGGCGGCTGCTGCTGACCTACGAGTGGATCGTCGTCGAGAAGCCCGAAGGCTCGGCGGCCCAGCTCCTTGGCGGCACGACGCCGGAGCCCGCGTTTCGCCCGGACAAGGTCGGCCACTACGCGCTCGAGCTTCGGGTCACCGACACCGAGGGCGCCAGCGCCACCGCGCAGGTCGCCTTCGACGCGCTGCCGAAGCGCGACATGGTGGTCGAGCTCTCGTGGGCCGGGCAGCCGGGCATCGACCTCGACGTCCACCTGGTCAAGCCGGGGCCGTGCGGCGGCAAGCCGACCTGCCTCTTTGACAAACAAGGCGACGTCAACGGCTACTCGTGGACGAGGGCAGGAGGCGAATTCGACTGGGGCGAGCAGGGCAAGGACTACGACGATCCGCGGCTCGAGCTCGACGATCAGGGCGACGAGGGGCTTGTCGAGAGCGTGAGCCTCAACCGGCCGGAGAACGATCCGTCGTGCGCGGCGAACGCCTGCACTTACGACGTCTACGTGCACTACTTCAAGGACTGGCGCGCCGGGTCGCCGACTGCGCCCGAGTGCCCGGCCCGGCCCTGCCATCAGGGCGACGCCTGCGGCTGCGCGACGACGAGCGCGGGCCCGGGCGCGGTCTGCGTCTCCGGCCGCTGCGTCCAGCCGGCAAGGCCGGTGGTGAAGGTCTTCGTCCGGCCGACCCCGGACGCGCCCGAGGCGAAGCTGGTCGTCCCGCTGCCGCCCGATGAGATGACAATCGGCGGGCCGTGCTTCGTGTGGCACGCCGCGCGGATAGTCTGGCCTTCGCGCGAGGCGCTCTTCGCCGACCCAGCCGCGAGGGTCGTGGTTCAGGAAGTCGGCGTGACGGGCGCCCGCTCGTTCCTTTATTACGGCTCACTCGCGCCGCGCTCGTTCTCCTGCGCGCCCAACACGCCGCAGGGCACGCCGGAGAGCGAGGTGAACTACGTGGCGGGTATCGTGCCGCTGTACGAGTAGTCGCGAGCGCGGTGGCGGCGCTTCGTCGCCGCGGCCCCGGCGCGCGTTCGGCGCGAGATGCGGTATGTAGGCTTCTTCGCAGGTTCAAGGAGAGGCCATGGCGCGCTGGGCTGTGATCACGGGCGAGAAGGGGCACCGCAAGGCCGAGCTCGGGCTCGAGGTCGCCGAGCTGCTGCGGTCGAGGGGGGTGCGCGTCGCCGGGATCGTCCAGCTCGGCTTCAAGGACCCGGCCTCGGAGCAGAAGCGCTACGAGCTGCAGCGCGTGTCGAACGGAGAGCGCATCGCCCTCGCCGTCGAAGGCGTGGTTCCCAAGGAGCCGACCGAAGAGCTCTTCTGCACCCTCGCTTTCCGCAACGACGCCTTCGACCTCGCCTGCCGCTGGGTGCAGGAGGACGCGGCGGAAGCCGACGTGGTCGTCATCGGCGAGGTGAGCAAGCTCGAGATCGGCGGCAAGGGGCACGCGGCGAGCCTGCAGTTTGCGCTCGGCCTCGACGACTCGAAGGTGGTGCTCATCACTGCCCGGGCGAGCCAGCTCTTCTACGTGATGGAGAATTTCGGGCTGCAGGACGATCCGGTCGCCGCCCTCGAGATGCCGGGCACCAACGCGGACCGCGACGCGCTGGTCGAGGCTCTCGTCCAGGCGGTCACGAACCCGCAGGTCGCAGGGCAGACGTAGCCCTCCACCGGCCGCGCTCGCGGGAACGAGGCCCCGCGCCACGGCCGTCCGCAAGGCGAGCGGCCGATCGGCTGAGGGATCGCTGCTGCAGGCGGCCAATCGGCGATCGGGGCGGGCGCCGGCACGAAGGCCGGCGCTACGTTCTGCTCGCCCCGCAGCGTGTTTGGGCGCAGGCGGGTCGGCCGGCGGCGCATCCGTCCGCAAGGCGAGCGGCCGATCGGCTGAGGGATCGCTGCTGCAGGCGGCCTATCGGCGATCGGGGCGGGC
>JBMNNX010000367.1:0-5437 GCA_050942745.1 Myxococcales bacterium | reverse complement strand
GAGCTGCAGGCTGGACTGGGGCAAGGTCCTGCAAGGCGACCGCTTCTTCGCGCTCCTGATGGTGCGCGCGCTGACCTACGGCCCCGAGTACGCCTTCGGGGTCGGCTGTCGAAACGACGCGTGCCGCGCCCGCATCGAATGGGAGGTCGACCTCACGAAGCTGCCCGTGCGGCTCCTCTCCGATGAGAGCCGCGCTGCATTCGTGGCGGGGAACCGCTTCGAGACAACGCTGCCGGACTCGGGTAAGCGCCTCCGCTTCCGGCTGCTGACCGGCGATGACGAGCGGAAGCTGCCTGCGCTCCAGCGTTCGGCGCCCGACAAGCTCCTCTCGGCGGTGCTCGCGTATCGCGTCCTCGACATCGACGGCGTCGAGCCAAAGGCGAAGCGCCAGTTCCTCGAGGACCTCTCGATGCGTGACGCGGACTTCCTCGTCGACGAGTTCGACCGCGTCGACTGTGGCGTCGACACGACCATCGAGATCGAGTGCCCGGAGTGCTTCGCGACCCAGGAGGTCGACCTCCCTTTCGACAAGGGGTTCTTCCTCCCGGGCCGGGACAGGACGGCGAGGCGGAAGGCCCGGAGCAGCTCTTTCCTCCCGTGACCATGGAGGCCTGGCGCGAGGGGATCTTCCAGGTCTGCTGGCAGCAGCACGGAGGCTCCGGGCTCGCTGTGACGCTGGGCGATGTCCTCGAGCTACCGACGACGGACCGCGACTGGCTCGTCGAGCGGATCGGCCAGCAGCGCGCGCGCGAAGCGAAGGAGCTCGAGAAGGCCGCGAAGCGGAGGTGACGCGTGGCGCTCAACAACC
The DNA here is from genome assembly GCA_050942745.1 of Myxococcales bacterium. GTDB lineage: Bacteria > Myxococcota > Myxococcia > Myxococcales > UBA5297 > UBA10939. The sequence goes on along the minus strand of JBMNNX010000367.1, from coordinate 4,629 downwards.
TCGGCCTCGGCTTCGTCTTCACCGCGCGCGACCTCGCGTCTGGAGCGATCCAGAACCTCGAGCGGAACTTCATGAGCCTCGACCGGCGCGTTGTGCTCGGCACGGAGAACATCCAGAGCGCTTTTCAGCAGCTCGGCGTGGGCCTCGCGGTGTTCACAGCGGGCGCGGCGGCCGTGGGGGCGGCCTTCTCGCTCGCCAATGCGGCTGGACGCTTCGAGCAAGCCGTGGCCTCGGCCGGCGCCATCGCCGGCGCGACCGCAAGTGAACTCACGCAGCTCCGCGACGCGGCCATCGCCGCGGGCCTCGCCACGCAGTTCTCGCCGACGCAGGCCACGCAGGCGCTGCAAGACCTCGCCGCGGCCGGCTACGACGTCGCCGAGTCGATCCAGCTCCTGAACCCCGTGCTCGACCTCGCTGCGGGCTCGCTCGGACAGCTCACGCCCTCGCAGGCCGCCGGCCTGGCGTCGCAGGCGATGAAGGCGTTCGGTCTCTCCACGGACGAAGCCGCCATCTCCGTCGACCGCATGCTCCAGGCGGTCAATGTGTTCGCGCTCGACGCGAGCGAGCTGCCGCTCGCCCTCGGCACCGCCTCGCGCGGCGCGCAGTCGCTCAACCAGTCGCTGTCGGAGACGCTCATCGCGCTCGGCCTCGTGAAGAACGTCGTCCCAGGCGTCGAGCGCGCGTCCACCGCCGTCGCGGTCGCGATGGAGCGCATGGCGGATCCGCGCGTGCAGCAGGCGCTGCGCGGCGTGGGCGTCGCCGTCGTCGACTCGCAGAACCGCTTCCGCAGCTTCCTCGACATCCTCGGCGACCTCGCCCCGCAGCTCGATCGCATGAGCGAGGCGCAGCGCTCGGCGTTCTTGCTCTCGACCTTCGGCCGCGAGGCGCTCGGCGGCGTGAACGCCATCCTCACGCAGGTCACCAACGGCGTCCGCGCGAACACCGGCGAGACGCTCCGGGGCGCGGCGGCCATCGCCTACCTGCGCGACCAGTTCGAGCACGCAGGGGGCACCGCAGCGAGCTTTCGCGAGCAGATGCTCAACACGTTCGAGGGGCAGAAGCAGCTCCTCCGCGGCGCGCTCGAGACGCTCGCCATCACCGCGGGCGAGCCCTTCGCGCAAGTCTTCAAGCCGCTCGTCACCGTCATCGTCCAGGTCGTGCGGAGCATCATTGACGTGTTCCGCTCGCTGCCCGCGCCCGCCAAGCGCGCGTTCGCGACGTTCGTCGTGGGGGCGGGCGCCATCGTCGCGCTGATCGGCGCGGTCATCGCCGCCAAGGCAGGCTTCGCGCTGCTCCTGATCGGGCTCAAGGCGGCGGGCGTCACGTTGGGCGGCCTGATGGCCACCATCCTTCCGGCCGTCCTCATCTTCGGCGTGCTCGCCGCCGTGGTCGCGGGGTTCGTCGTCGCCTTCCGAAACAACGTCGGCGGCATCGCCGACTTCTTCGCGCGCGCGTGGGAGCGCATCAAGCTGGCCTTCCGAGGGCTGGTGCAGCTCTTCGAGCAGGGAGGCTTTTCTGGGGCCGTGCGCGAGGAGCTGAACCGGGCCGAGAACGCAGGGCTCAAGACCTTCCTCATCCGCGTCTACCAGATCGCGTTCCGCATCCAACGCTTCTTTCAGGGCATCGGCGAGGGGTTCAGCGCGGCCATCGAGGCAGCGGCGCCCGTGTTCGAAGCCTTCGTCGACGCGCTGAGTCGGCTCGGCGAGGCGCTGGGCATCGTGGCGAGTGGCTCGGCCGACGCAGCGGCGAGCGTCCCGTCCGCGGAGTTCGTAACCTTCGGGCGCATCCTCGGGCAGATCGCCGGCGTGCTCGTCGAGGTCTTCGTCGGCGCGCTCACCTTCGTCATCAACGTCGTCACGAGCGCCATCAACACCTTCCGCGAGGCGATGACGCCGCTCCAGCCCGTGTTCGATGCGGTGCGCGGCGCCGTCTCTCTGGTCTTTCAGGAGCTCGGCAAGCTCGGCGCGATGTTCGGGTTCACGTCGAGCGCCAGCGGCCAGGCGAGCGGCTCGCTCGACGCGCTTCGATCCGTCGCCGAGTTCCTCGGCACGGTCATCGGCTACGTCGCGGCGGGCATCGCGGGCGCTATCGGCGTGATGGTCTCATTCGTCGTGAACCGCCTCGCGGTCATCATCGCGGCGTTTCGCTCGGTGGTGGGCTTCATCGGCGGTGTGGTGGACATCGTCGGCGGCCTCGTCACTGGCAACTGGGCGCAGGTCTGGGTGGGCTTCAAGAAGGTGGTGCTCAACGCGATCAACTTCCTCGCGCAGCTCGTGCTCGGCTTCGTCGAGACGATCGCGAGCGTCATCGACACCATCGCCGGCATCTTCGGCGCCGACCTCGGCGGGGCTGACGCGATTCGTAGCCTGCGTCAGGACATCGAGCGGGGGCTCCTCGAGGGCGTCGACGAGATCACCGCGGGCGTGACCGTGGCACCTGCTGGGACGACGCTCGCCGCGCTCGACGCAGCGACGTCTACGATGCCTGCTGTGGCAGCAATGCCTCCCGCCATGCCGGCGTCGTTCCCCATGACGCCGGCTGCGCCGCCGTCCGCGCCGCCGGTGACCGTGAACCTCCAAGTCGACGGCGCGACGCTCGCGTCCGTCGTCCACCGCGCCGACCGCGACGCCGCCACGCGCGGCTTCTCGCCCGTGCCGACGTACTGAGGAGCCTCGAGATGTCCTTCGAAGGAGCCGTCGCCAGACCACCGCGCTGCGTGCTCGTGAACGTCGCTAGCGGCGAGAGCATGGAGTGCCTGTTCAACCCGACGCAGCTCTCCGAGAAGCTCCAGGTCAACTGGAACCGCCTCGCGGTCCCGGGGCTTTCGCACCAGGTCTTGCAGTTCCAGAGCACCGCGAACCGCCAGCTCGCGGGCGTCGAGTTCTACCTCGATCGCTACTTCGCCGCCGAGCAACCGGGCGACGTGAACATCCTCGAGTTCCGCGACTTCTTGCGCGCGTTGACCGTCCCGTCTGCGGGCACCGAAGGCGTCGCCGCGACCGCGCCGCCGCGCGTGCTCTTCATCTGGCCTGACGTCGTCACCGTGGAGTGCGTCGTCGCCAGCGTCGAGTTCACTTACAAGCAGCTCGCGGTAGATGGCGGCGTGTTGGTCTACGCGGCCATCGTCACGTTCGAAGAGATCCTCGACGCCCGCGTAACCAGCGAGGAGCTACGCTCGGGCGACCTGTAGTCCCCGAAGGGACGCGCCGTGTGGCTTTGCCCGGGGCATGGCTCCTCGCACCGGCTCTCGGCACTCCTTCACGCTCGGCGTGCTGGACGAGCAAGACCGCCGCTTCCTCAGCGAGCGCGAACCTTACCGGTTCAGGGAGCACACGGACACGCGCGTCCACGTGGTCGTGCAGGGCGACACGCTCGCGAGCCTCGCCGGCCGCTACTTCGCGCCGCTGCCGCGCGCCTGCGGCTTCTGGTGGGTCCTCGCGGATTTCCAGCCCGACCCCATCGTGGACCCGACGCTGGAGCTCGACCTGGGCCGGCGCATCTTCGTCCCCAGCCTTCGCGTGCTCACCGACGTCATCCTCAGCGAGCAGCGTCGGAGGTTCGACGCATGAGCGTAGCGAACCGAAGCGGACCTGGCGTGCGCATCACGCTCCTCGACAACGAACGCGCGCCCAGCGGCGAGCCCCTCGATCTCCAGGGCCGCGTCATCGCGTTCACCTACGAAGACGCCGAGAAGAAGGCGGACCAGGTCTCACTCCAGCTCGACAACTTCGACCTCGCGCTGTTCGATCGCGCCGAGCTGGTCGGCGGCGCGACGCTCGAGGTGTCGTGGGGCTATCCCGGCAACATGGCGCCACCGCGCCGGGTGATCGTGAAGAAGCTCAAGGGCTTCCAGACGCTGACCATCGAGGGCCAGGCCACCAGCGTCTTGATGAACCGGGAGGCGAAGACGCGCGCCTGGTCGAACAAGTCGCGCAGCGACGTCGTGAAAGAGATCGCCGCCGAGTACGGCTACGAGGGGGAGTTCCTCGACGTCGAGGACACCGGCGAGATCCTCGACACCATCAACCAGAGCGCCGAGACGGACGCGCGCTTTCTCCGGCGCCTCGCCGCGCGCGAGGAGTTCGAGTACTTCGTCGACGACACGGGCCTTCACTGGCGCTCGCGCGATCAAGCTAGCGCACCGAAGCACGTGCTGACCTGGTTCTCCGACCCAGGCCGTGGCGACATCATCTCGATCAGCGTCGAGAGCGATTTTCAGCGACGCGCGGGCCGCGTCGAGGTGCGCGGGCGCAACCCGCTCTCCAAGACCACGGTGGAGTCGGCGGCGACGAGCGCCACGGTCGAGCGCGCCACGCTGAGCGATGTCCTCGAAGTGGTGGATCCCGAGACCGGCGCGACCTCGCTCCAGGAGCGCAACGCGACGCGCAGCGTGCACCCGACCTCGGCGTCGACGCCAGCCGCCGCCGAGCGTGAGTCGGCCGCGCGCTTTCGCCGCGCCGAGCGCGAGACGGTGAAGCTCGCGCTCCAGGTGGTGGGTGACCCGACGCTGCGCGCGAAGGAGGTCGTGGAGGTGCGCGGTATCTCGAGCCTGCTCTCCGGGAAGTACTACGTGACCGAGGCGAAGCACGTGATCTCGTCGTCGGGCTACGTGGTCGACCTGAAGCTCAC
>JBMNNX010000366.1:0-5439 GCA_050942745.1 Myxococcales bacterium | reverse complement strand
GGGACGCGTTCCCGGCAATGCTCGCGAGCTGGTCCTCCCGGATTCCGGCCTCTTTGAGCCCCGAAGGAATGTTCGCCTCGCGGGTGAGCCGCAGGACGCGGTCAACGGCCGCCGCCGCCAGGTACTCCTGCTGCGCGCCGACGCCTTCGCCGAGCGCGAGAGCCATCTTCGCGAGCCGGCTGCCTATCGCCGGGCGATTGAGCTCGAGCACTGGCCCCAGGCAGACGGCGGTCGCCAACCCGTGCCGGATGCCCGCGACCGCCGAGACGGCGTTCGCCAACGCGTTGCACGCGCCCAGCCCCTTCTCCGAAGCGGCCGCGCCCTCGATGGCGGCGATCATCATCTCGGTGCGAGCGCCGATGTTCTCCTGCTCCTCGACGGTCTTCACGAGCGAGCGCGCGCACCGCGCGATGCCGTCGATGGCGAGCGCGTCGGCGAGCGGGTGCAGCCCGGCGGCACAGAAGGACTCAATGCAGTGGGAAAAGGCGACCATGCCGGACCACGCCGTCGGGCCAGGTGGCAAGCTGACCGTCAGCTCCGGATCGCAGATGGCGACATCGGGCATGAGCGATGGGGCGCCGATAAGGACTTTGCGGCCGGTCTCCTGGATGAGCGCGGACGCAAAGCGCGAGACCTCCGACCCTGAGCCCGCCGAGGTGGGCACCGCGATCATCGGCGGGACCTTGCCTGTGACCAGCCGTCCGCCGTCGGCCTCGACGCCATAGCGCGCGAGCGGCGGCTCGTGCGTCACCATCAGCCGAACGAGCTTGGCCGTGTCGATGACGCTGCCGCCACCGACCGCGACGATGGAGTCGCTGCCGTGGGCGAGCTGGGCCTCAACCGCCGCGTCGACGTCCTCCTCGCTCGGGTTGGCGACGCCCCCGTCGAAGACGCCGGTCTGAAGCCCTTCTTTTTTCAGCAGCTCGACCACGCGCTCGACGGCGCCGGTTTCGACGATCCCCTTGTCGGTGATGACGAGCGGCCGGTCGAACCTGAGCCGCCTGCACTGAGGACCAAGCCGCTCGACCGCGCCGGGTCCCAGGAGAATCGTCGTGGGGTACGACATCTCGCTGACAAATCGGGTCATGGCGGCAAACCTCGCTGGCAGAAACGGCTATCCGGCTCCTCAGTCCGAGACCTTGGCAATGAGGCTTGGCCTCGTCACCCCGCGACGTTGAGACCCTCGAGCTGACCTGCCCCCGGCATGGCAATCGGTCGGCCAACACCGCGCGCAGTTAGCGCCTTCGCGGCCTCTTGGCAGCTCCCGCGGTCCTCCGGCTCCCCTTTCCTGTTTTCGATGAGCCAGTCGGCTGCGTCCCGGCCTTCATCGAGCTTCGAGCGGCGCCCGACGTCTTGCGCGGCCGGGCCTCACCTCGGTCCGAACGCCTGGCTTCCCCATCGTTCGCTACAGGAGCGTCCGACGAGGTGGCCTGCGCCGGCGGGCGCGCCCAGGAGCGAGGTCGGCGCGGCAGCTCGGCGAAGACGGCACGCTCGCGCTTTCTGATGCACGCCGAGCAGAGCAGGAAATCGAGGAACTCCTCGAGCCGGGCCTCGTCGCTCGACTTGCCGCAGTCGCGACAGACCGGTGAGAGAAGCCGAAGCACTGGCGACCTCCAGGCAACGCAAGCTCCAGCATCATGCCACCCGCCCCGCGTGCCGAGCAGCCCTCACTATGCCTTTCGAGCGCCCGCGGCGCTGCGAGCTGTGGGATGCGGCGGCGCGACTCGTCCGTCGAGCGGGCTGAGTCACGCTGCTCCTCAAATCGGTTCACGGCACGCTTCCCGAGGCACAACGCCATCGGGAAGCGCGATTCCAATAAGACGGCACGAATCACGCTTCCTGTGCCCTTGGATCCGGTCATTCGACGCACGGCGAAGGCGTCGCGCCCGTTCTTGACGCCGCCCCTGACGCCGGTGGCCACGAGGCCCCTGGCTGGCGCTCGGAGAGCCGCGGCCCCGGCAACTGCAGGCTCGGCCACCGACGCTTCAAAGCCTTGACTTGGCGCACGCAGCGAGCAGGTCGAGCGCGACGCCCGAGTGTCACATAGCGTGCAATCGTGACGATCGAAACGGCGAGGGGCCCGGCGGTTGAATACGCTGGTGAACAATCCGCACGAGGGGACAGCCTGACGTCCGGGCGCTCGCTCGCCTGGCCGCCGAAGATGGGTGAGATTTCAGGCACTTAGTGTCTCTCGCCGCGGAATCCCGCATCGCGAACCCGAGCGCCGCGGGCCGAACCCAGTCCAAATGAATCGCCGCGCCGGGCGCGGACCCGCGCCCCCACACACTGCGTATCACCGTTCGGGTTACGGAACGCCGCCCGATCGAGTAGCCTACCGGCTTCCTTCGCCGGCGCCCCCTCGACCCCGCCCCGCCGACCGAGCCGGCCATGATGCACGAGGCCACCATGACCAAGAACATCAAGCCGCAGACCCTGATCTTCTCCAAAGGCTACGACCCGCACCTGTCCGAAGGCGCGGCGTTTCCCCCGGTGTTCCGCACCTCGACCTTCCTCTTCAAGAACGCCCAGCAGGGCAAGCGCGCCTTCGAGATCGCCTACGGCCTCTCGCCGAAGAAGGAGGGCGAGATCCCGGCGCTCATCTACACCCGCGTCAACAACCCCAACGTCGAGATGGTCGAAGACCGCGTCGTCGCCTGGGATGGGATGGAGGCCGCGGCGCTCTTCGCCTCGGGCATGGGAGCCATCGCCTCGACCTGCCTCACCTTCCTGCGGCCGGGCGACACGCTGCTCTTCTCTGACCCGGTCTACGGAGGCACCGAGGCGCTCTTCCGCCACGTGCTTCCGCAGTTCCAGATCAAGACCGCGCCCTTCCCCGCCGGCGCGACCAAGGCCGAGATCGAGAGGCTTGCCTCCGACCAGCGCAACATCCGCGCGATCTACATGGAGAGCCCGGCCAACCCGACCATCGTCCTCAACGACCTGCAGGCCGGCCGCGAGGTGGCCGACGCGCTGTCTACGCCGGAGCGCAAGGTGCTGCTGATGGTCGACAACACGTTCATGGGCCCGATCTTCTCGCAGCCCAAGAAGTTCGGCGCCGACGTGGTGCTCTACTCGGCGACCAAGTTCATCGGCGGCCACTCCGACCTGGTCGCGGGCGTGGCGATGGGCTCTCAGCAACTGATCGATCAAATCAAGGTGACCCGCACCCTGCTCGGCTCCAACTCGGACCCCGAGACCGCCTGGCTCATCCTGCGCAGCCTCGGGACGCTTCAGATCCGCATGGAGAAGCAGCAGGAGAACGCCCGCAAGATCGTCGATTTCCTGCGCGACCACCCGAAGGTCGAGCGCGTCGCTTACCCCGGGCTTCCGGAGATGGGCGACCGCCAGGTTGAGCTCTTCCGCAAGCAGTCCACCGGCCCGGGAAGCCTCATCACCTTCTGCGTGAAGGGCGGAGAGGCCGAAGCCTTCCGCGTGCTCGACGCCGTCCGCGAGTTCAAGCTCGCCGTCAGCCTCGGCGGCATCGAGACGCTCATCGAGCACCCGGGCACGATGACGCACTCGGACATGACCAAGGAAGAGCAGGCGCGCGCCGGCATCACCGAGAACATGATCCGCGTCTCGGTCGGCCTCGAGGACGCCGATGACCTCGTCGAGGATCTCAAGCGCGCGCTCGAGGTCGCCTAAGCCCCGCGCCCTCCGAGACATGCAGACGCTAGAGCCCCGGGCCCGCGGCGGCCTCGGGGCTCTTCGTTTGTAGGCCTGCCGTCGTTCGGGTCCGCGCGCGCATCAAGCGGTGCGCTGCGCGGCCCGCTGCGGACCGGCGTCGAGGCTGTAGAGCACGTGCGGCGTGCCAGCGTAGACGATCTCTCGTTCGAAGCAGAACCCGCACTTTTCCATGACGCGTCGGGAAGCCGTGTTCGCCGGCACGGTGTACGAGACCAGCCTGTCGAGACCGAGAGCCTCGAAGCCGATGCGAACGAGCTCTTCCGCAATCTCGGTGGCCAAGGCCCGACCCCCGAAGGACGGCAGCAGCGCATACATGATCTCGACGTTCAGCTCCCCGCCCGCCTTCGTCCTGAGCAGACCGCCGTAGCCGACATACCGGCCGAACTCGCGCTCGAAGAAGACCCAGGTGCCAAAGCCGTGAGCCTCCGAATGGCCGAGCATCCGCCTGAGGAGCCTGCGCACCTCGTCGTCGGTGCGGAGGCCGCCCACGGTGCGTGAGGCCTGCTCGTCCTGAAGAATCGCCGCGAGGAGCGCCTCGTCGCCCGGGCGCAACGACCGGCCCACCAAGCGCGCCGTCTCGACGGTCTCTATCTCGCCGCTCGCCATCCGAACCCCCGAGATCCGCGCCACCGTCGGGCGGCAGCGCCAGTGGCGACCGAGGCTTTCCGCCTCGGCTCCCCCGCTTCCCTGTTTGCCTTCTGCATACCCGGAAACCTCGAGCCCGCGGACCGGCGAGCGCTTCTCAAAGCGCGCGCCTGCCGTATCGCCCGAGCACCTTAGGTGGCGGCCGGATTCGCGACTACCGGAGCCCGGCGCCGCTCACCTGGATCGAAGACGCCCGCGGCGCGCCGAATGTTCCGAAAACCGTGCACGCCGCACCCATCGGGCCTCGCACCGAATTCCCTCGCGCAGCACGGCCACGGCCATGCGCCGCAAAGGCGGCAGCTCGCCTCGAGACGCTGCCTGAGCGTCTTCTCTCCTGCTCACGTCGAGCGCCTGCCCGAATCGTCGGGCATGGAAGTCGAGCGGTCGAGGCAACGCCGCCCGCTCGCCGGCACGCCGATGAGCCCGGCGGGCCATACGCCCGCGCAGAGCTTAAGTAGCTTGAGCCGCGCTCCTCTGGCAGCATCGGCGGCCTCATGACCAACGCCATCGAAGCTACCCCGAGCCTGCCGGCCCGCGTGGGCCGAGCCGTCGTCGATACCGCCCGCGAATACCGCGACGGACTCAAGCACCTGAAGGGCTGCCCTCGCGAGATCTGGATCGCCTACGCGGTCAAGGTGCTCGAGTCCCTCTGCTACTTCTCGTCGGTGCTCGTCCTCATGCCCTTCCTCATCGCGGACATGGGCATGAGCGACGTGAAGGCCGGCACCGTCTTCGGCATCTTCTCGGCGTCGATGTCCTTCTTCTCGCTGTTCGTGGGCTTCGTCGCCGACTCGCTGGGAATCAAGAAGGCGCTGCTGACCGGTCTGCTCGTCGCGCTGGTCGGCCGGGTCGCCATCAGCTTCTCGACGAGCGTCTGGATCGTCTATCCCGGGCTCTTCTTCCTCTCGGTCGGCTTCGCCTACATGATTCCGCTCATCGCGGCGTCGGTGAAGCTGTTCTCGACCCGCAAGGCGCAGAAGTTCGGCTCTTCGGCAGATCCCGGGAACCGGTTGTGGACTTGTGGAGAGAGGCGGCCAGGCTCGCTGTGGACAGCCGTATGGACGGCTTGAAGAAGCCCAAGCCGCCCACACGCCTGCCCACAGGGCC
>JBMNNX010000057.1:0-27433 GCA_050942745.1 Myxococcales bacterium | reverse complement strand
GGATTTCTCGCGCTTCCTGCCGATGGTCTTTCATTCGCGCTCCTGCGAGTTGAAGGTCTCGCGCGCGAATACCCGCTCGGGAAGCTCACTTCACGACGGGGATCGGCGAGGACTTACGCTTGGTCCGACAGCGCGAGGGCCGAAATGAAGCCGACGGCCGCCCGAATCAAGCCGCGCCCCGTTTGCTCCTTCGCTGCCTGACGGCTAGGAGCCGCGTCCTTTCCGGGTGCGCCGTTTCGTCGGGCCTTCACGCGGGCAGGCTTGTTGCCGCGGTGGTGGTCCTGACCCTGTTCGCGGGCAAGAGTGCCCCAGTTGCAGGGGATTGGCGTCATCGCGGGCGGCAGACTCCTGTTCGGCGCTGGTGTGCGCGCTCGACCACACTGTCCGAGGTCGCGCCATGGCACGGTCGTGGGGTAGTCTTGGCTGCCATGCGAACACCGATGCCTTCTTCGACAAGTCAGTCACGCGGCTGGTCAATCATTGGCGTCGTCCTTCTCGCCGCGCTCTTTGGCGCCTGTGGCGGATGCGACCCGCAAGACGGCGGTCCCGACGGAGGACGTGTCGAGGATGGCGGGCCTGACGGTTCGGTTGATGCCTGCGATGTCGCCTTCGCCTTTCGTCCCCTCTCCAGCGCGACCAGCGTGCACGTCATCGGCGAGTGGAACGGCTTTGACCGGCAGGCGCACCCGATGGCCGGGCCCGATGCGAGCGGCGTCTGGACGGCCACGGTGCTGGCGCCGAAGGGTTCGTGGGCCTATGCCTTCCTGGTCAACGGGGCCGAGCAGCTCGACCCGGGGAACGACGCGACGCGGGAAGTCGAGGGGCGCACCTATTCGCTGCTCGAGAACCTGTGCGTTCCCGTGAAGAGCGAATCCATCGAGTTGCGTGTCAAGGAGGGTTCGGTCGAGGTTTCGCGCTCCGAGGCCGGCAAGGGCTCCTTCGTCGCCGTGGTCGAGATCGCCCGCAGCGCGGACGCGGTCGGCACGCTGCGTCTCGAGGGCACGGTGCGTGAACCGGGCGACCACGTGGACGCCGACTGGTGGCCACGCGCGCTCTCCGCGGCCGAGCTGTCGCTCAGTCAGGACCAGACACAAGCCAGCATCTCGCTCCAGGGGCTCGCCGACGGCAAATACACCGTGAAGCTGCGAGCCCTGCTCGACAATTGCGAGGCAGACATACTCCTGCCTTTCTGGATAGAGCCTGAGCCCTTCTCTTTCTACGATTCACCGCTGTATATGCTGATGACCGATCGCTTCCGCGACGGCGAGCCGGGCAACAACCCCGAGCGCGGATACGGCGTTTCGCTTTCGGCCGATTTCCAAGGCGGCGATCTCCAGGGGGTCGAGCAGGCGATTCGAGAGGGTTACTTCGACCGGCTCGGCATTCGGGCGATTTGGTTGACGCCTTGGCAGACACAACCGGCGGGCTCGTTCCCCGACCAGAGTGGTCAGCACCAGGTCAAGGGCTACCACGGGTATTGGCCAATCAAGGCCCGTGAGGTCGACCCGCGGCTGGGCGGCGCCGAAGCGCTGCACTCGATGGTCGAGGAGGCGCACCGCCACGGCATCCGCATCATCATGGACGCCGTCGTCAATCACGTCCACGAGGAGCACGAGTACTACACGGACCCCGACAAGGCCCACTGGTTCCGCACCGACTGCATCTGCGGCTCGCCAGGGTGTGACTGGGACGAAAAGCGCCTTTCCTGCCTATTTACCGGCTACATGCCGGACATCAACTGGAACGTGAAGGCTGCCGCCGCGCAATTCGTCGCCGACATCCTCTGGTGGATCGAGGAATTCGATCTCGACGGACTGCGCGTCGATGCCGTCAAGCACGTCGAAGACAACGCGATGGTCGAGCTGGCGACCGCCGTTCGCAAGCGCTTCGAGACCGCCGGGACCGATTACTACATGTTCGGCGAGACCTTCTCCGACGACTACGGTCTGCTGAATTACTATATCGGCCCGGACAAGCTCGACGGTCAGCTCGACTTCCCGCGCTTCATGAAGGTTCCCGAGCCAGTATTCGCGCTGCTGGAACACGACCAGGGGAAGGTGGGGTTTCAGCACGCCAAGTACTGGACCGAGGAGAGCATCCGCCAGTTTGGCGACGCGATGATGGTCACCTTCGTCGGCAACCACGACGTCGCCCGCTTCATTACAAAAGCCGACCCCGCCAATCGCGACAGGCAAGGCAGCAAATGGGAGAACCTGCCGGGACCGCCGGCCGGCCAGGAGCCTTACGACCGGCTCTGGCTCGCGATGTTGCACCTCATGACGACCCCTGGGGTCCCGCTCGTGTACTACGGCGACGAATACGGCGAATTCGGCGGGAGCGATCCGGACAACCGGCACTTCATGAACCAGGAAGCAACCCTCTGGCCCGAGCAGCGCAACCAGCTCGAGCGCATGCAGAGGCTCCTCAAGGGCCGCGAGAAGCTGCGAGGCCTGGCTCGCGGACCGCTGCTTCACATGTGGTGCAACGACGACTGGGAAGGCAAGGGCAACCTCTACGCCTACGCACGGCTCGACTCCGAACCGAGGGAGTCCGCTGTCGTCGTCCTAAACCTCACCCAAGGCACCTGGGGCGAGGTCGTCGTCAACTTCCCGCAAGAGCTCGGTTGGTCCTCGGGCACCGTCTACGACGTCGTATCGGGACACGAATGGACGTTCGCAAATGGCAGCGTCACGCTCGACGTCCCGGGACAGAGCGGGGTGGTGCTCGGCCTTCGCTGATGTGGCCGCCTTGGCCAGGCATCCCGAGCGCGAGAGTGCGACGCGAACAATTTCGATCGAGCCCGTGGCGATCAAGCCGTCGTTTGTCGGACTGAACAGGAAGCACAATGAAGAGATCTCCTATTTCACCATTGAGCCTCGCCTTGCTCGTCGCGGCGTTGAGCTTGGGCTGTCCCGACGATAGCCAGCCACGGCTGTACGCGACCTATGACGTTCCGCCCGAAGGGCTCGTCACCTTTGTGCCTCCCTCGCTCCTCGACCAGGTCGCCGAAGGGCAGGAGAGGATCGAAGTGACCGAAGAGGACATCGCCAATCTGATGTTCCTCGGGCCCTCCCTACTGGTCGATAAGGCGGGCACGTTCCGCGGGGTCAATTTCAGCGTCTATTCCCGGCGGGCGGAGAAGGTACGCCTGCTGCTCTTCGACGATCCCGAGTCGGCGCGGGCGACTCGGGAGTTCGACATGAAGCGCATCGGCGACGTCTGGAACATCTTCGTCGAGGGTGTCGGCATCGGCCAGCACTACGGCTACATCGCCTGGGGACCGAACTGGCAGTTCGACGAACGCTGGTATCCGGGCTCGATTCACGGTTTTCATTCCGACGTCGATCTCGCCGGCAACCGCTTCAATCCGAACAAGCTGCTGATGGACCCCTACTGCAAGGCGGTCCACCGCGACCACGATTGGGACAAAGGCAGCGCCGGGACCGGGCCGCATCGAATTCAGTCGACCTTTGGCGCGGCCGCCAAGTGCGTCGTCGTCCAGAGCGCGTATCAATGGGGCGAGCAGGAGAGCGAGTGGCGGCGCAGGCGCGCGGAGCAGGGCCAGGATTGGAGCCAGGTGATCCTCTACGAGGTGCACCCGAAGGGCTTCACCGCGAACTCGGCCTCCGGGGTCAAGCACCCGGGGACGTTCCGCGGCTTCGGCGAGAAGGCCGACTATCTCGCGAAGCTCGGGGTCACCGCGGTCGAGCTGCTCCCGCCGGCCGAAAAGCCGAGCGACGGCGGCTACTGGGGCTACAACACGCTCAACTTCTTCGCTCCGGAGATCTCCTTCTCCTCACGGCGCGAGCGCGAGGAGGTCATCGACGAATTCAAGTGGATGGTCGAGGAGCTTCACAAGCGCGGCATCGAGGTCATCCTCGACGTCGTCTACAACCACACCGGCGAGGGTGGCTTGTGGCGCGAAATGATCTTCGACCACAAGAACGATCAGGAGCCAACTGCGCTCGACCCGGAGGAGACCGCGAGCCTCTTCTCCTACCGTGGCCTCGATAACGACGCCTATTACGCGCTCGATCCCTGGAACCGGCGCCAGTACCGCAACGAGAGCGGCGTGGGCAATACCTCGCGCTGCAACAATGCCCCGATGAAGCGGCTCATCATCGACTCGCTGCGCTGGTGGGTCGAGGAGATGCACGTCGACGGCTTCCGCTTCGACCTCGCGCCACTGCTGGGCATGAAAGACGAAGGGAACGAATGGGTGCCGACCGCCTCGGTGCTTCAGGAGATCGCCGACGACCCGATCTTGCGCCGATACAACACGCGGATCATCGCCGAGCCTTGGGCTGCAGGCGGCATGAAGTCCCACCTGCCCTGGGACTCGGGCTTCATGCTCGGCTTCTTCCCCAACAGCACCAAGGAGACTGGGCACGGCTGGGGCGAGTGGAATGCGTTCTTCCGCGACTGGTGGCGCTCATTCGTCAACGAAGACAAATCCCTCAACTACGTCGCCGGCGACTGGCTGCAGCCAGGCAAGACCAACTGGGATACCGAGAAGATCGGCGTCGACGGAGGCAAGGTCCTCACCGGCTCGACCGAGCTCTTCTCGTGGAACGGGCGCCGGCCCTACCACTCGATCAACTTCGTCACCTGTCACGACGGGATGACCCTCTACGACCTGGTGACCTACCCGGTAAAACGCAACGGCTGCAGCCCGCTCAATCCCATCTGTTGTGACCGGCCGAATAGCCCGTGGTGTGTCGCCGCCGAAAACAGCGGCGAAAACCACAATCGCTCGAGGGATTGGGGCAGCGAGGAGATGAAGCGCCAGCAGATGCGCAACTTCTTCGTGGCGATGATGATTTCGCACGGCACGCCGATGATTCTCGGCGGCGATGAGTGGATGCGCACTCAGCTCGGCAATAACAACGCCTACACCGATTGGTCGGACAACGCATACAACTGGTACGATTGGGGCGCCTACGAGGCCAAGGACGAACGGCACCGAATGTTTGATTTCGTGCGCCAGCTCATCCAATTCCGCAAGGCGCACGCCTATGCATTCGCACCCGCCGAGTATGGCAAGGGCGCGCCCTTTGCCTGGAAGACGCCGGAGAACAACGACATGACCGGCGGAGACTGGGCCGGGCGCCGCCTGATGATCCACTACTACGGCTCCTCGGTCGGCCCCGAGCTCGCCATCCTCATCAATATGGAAGATGGCCAGCACCCGTTCACCCTGCCTGCCGGAAAGAATTGGCGGCGCATCCTCGACACCCAGTCCTATTTCGACCGGCCTGAATACCTCGCGGAGAAAGGGCTGGCGCCTCGTACCTCGGCCAACATCAGCGTGGATGCTCCCGAAGCGATCCCCGGAGGCTCATATGGCGTCGCGGGTCGCTCCATCGTCGTGGTGGAGGCGCCGTGAATTGCCCGATCGCCGGCGCCTGCGCCGCCAATAGAACCTCTCTTTCAAGGCGACTGTCGTCCATGAGATCGACGCTCACCCGTTGTCTTGTCCTGTTTGGGCTGCTGCTGCCCTCCCTGGCGAACGCCGAGGCCGTTCGCGACCGCTTCAGCGCTGGCGGTTACTTCCGAATCATGACCCGGCCCGATTTCCAGGGCGGCGACGGCAAGCTCGGCTACTGGAACATCACCGGACGCCTGCTGAACGAAGGCCCGTGGGGCACCCTCGCCCTCAAGCTCGATTTGTTGCAGAACGCCTTGCGAAGCGATCCCTGGGCGAGCGTCGTTACGCAGATCGAGGGCGGCTCGTTCCAGAACACCGACGCGAACCTCGGCCAGCTCGGCGCCTTCGCGGTCACGCGGCTCTATGTCGAGGCGGGCAACATCCTCGCCGAGAACTTGAGCTTCCAGCTCGGCACGTTGGAGCGTCGCTTCGGGGACTTGGGCCTCTACGACATGTGGCCGGCCGAGATCTTCTACGACACGGTCGGCGTCTCGGCCCGCTATGACACCAAGCACCTCGAGGTGTTGCTCGGGGTCGGCGACGCCGGGTTCCAGACGCGGCGGTCCCACTACTCGACCATCTTGTCGGCCGGTGGCTGGATACGCCTTCGCGCCGCCGGGCATCTCGAGGTGGGCGTCGGCGGCCAGTACCGCTACGAGCCGAAGGTCGAAGGCAACCGCAACGCGCCCTATTCGACCCCTGGCCTCGATTACGAGGACTACCTGCGCCGAGAGGTGGTCAAGCGCTGGTACGAAGAGCACCCGAAGGACACGCTCTTTCCCAACCCGCTTCCCGGCAAGTCGGCGTCATACAAGGCGATAGGCTACCTGGGCTTTGGCGGGTTTGGGCCTCTGCGCTGGAACAATTTCTTCATCAACTTCATGCGCCTGCACCCGGACAACTTCTATTCCGAGAGCTACGAGGGCAGGGACTACACCATCTTTGTCCGCGACGTGACCGACGAGCGCTACCAGTGGAACCTCGGCAACGAGATGCAGGTGGTGCTCATCCCCGAGCTGCTCGACGCGACCTGGGGCATGATCCTGGGCTACCACTACAACAAAGACAACACCGCCGCGCCCGGCGAGGACAACCGGACCTTTTACTCGACCGTGCTGCGCCTGCAGGCCTACCTGACGCCCACGGTCCACCTGCTCGCCGAGACCGCGCTCGCGCGCGAGCACTCGCGCAACGGCAACCTCTACCGCGAGCACCACGACTCGGTCTTCAAGACCAACTCCGATGGCGTGCCCGACTCGCGCGGCTTGTTCTTCGGCGACAGCGACACTCGAGACACCTGGCAGCTCAAGGGCGGCATCGTCCTCAACCCCCGCGGCCCGGGCATCTTCACGCGCCCGTCGCTGCGGCTGCTGTACGGCCTGCAGTACTCGAACCAGAACCAGGCCTATGGCAACGCATTCTCCGACAGCCTTGATCAGTACAACATCTTCAAGGGCGCCGAGAGCCACTGGCACTCGGTCGTCGCGTTAGAGGCCGAAGCATGGTTCTGAGAAAGGTCGTACCCCTCCTTCTCGCGGGGGCGCTTGTCACCGGCGCCGGGTGCGTCAAGCGCGCGCCGGTCGTTCGCCTGCCGCAGAAGACCCCTGTCGCCGTGGCCTTCGTGCTCGACTACGAGCAGCAAGGCGAGCTCGCCGAGGTCCCCGATTCGCTCAAGCGGCGGGTCAACGAGGCGCTGCGCGCCCGGAACCTCGAGCCCTTCGAGCTGCCGTTCGACAGCTACTCGAAGCTGTTCGTCCCGGTGCGCGACACGCAGCGGCGCCTTGCGCGCCTGAAGAACGGCGAGGCGCCGCTCACGCTGCTCGTCGAGACCAAGTCGGTCTTCTTCTCTCAGCTCAACGGCCGCTATCGCTGGATGGTGTACACGCGGCTGTCGATCGCGAAGAAGGACGGCTCCACCGAGCCGATGACCGTCTCGATGGATCAGTCGGCCTTCGTCGACTTCGAGCATCAGCGCGAGGCGGCCGCCGTCGAGGCGGTCTCGGGCGAGATCGCGAATCGCGTCGGCGCGCTGCTCGACGACTTCCTCGGCTCGACGCTGGAGGGCGAGGCGCCGGCCGCCCGCGCGCCCCTGCCCGGCCAAAAGTCGCCTATCTACTTCGTGATGGTGGATCGGTTCTTTAACGGCGACCCGAGCAACGACGGCGCCATCGACCGCGCCGATCCGGCGGCCTTCCACGGCGGCGACATCCAGGGGGTCATCGATCGCCTCGACGATCTCAAGGCGATGGGGGTGGGCACGGTCTGGCTCTCGCCGGTCTTCGCCATGCGGACCGAGAAGTTTTTCGAGCACGGCGCCTTCCACGGCTACTGGGTCGAGGACATCACCAAGGTCGAGCCTCGCTTCGGCGACGCGGCGCTGCTGCGCAAGCTCTCCGACGAGCTGCACGCGCGCGGCATGAAGCTCGTGCTCGACGTCGTCCTCAACCACGTCGCGATGGACTCGCCGCTCGTCGCGCAGCGCCCCGAGTGGTTCCATCGGCAGGGGCCGCTCGAGAACTGGGACGACGAGCACGAGCTGGTCAACCACGACGTCCACGGCCTGCCCGACCTCGCCCAGGAGAACCCCGAGGTCTTCTCCCACCTGCTGCGGGCCTCGCTGCGCTGGGTGGAGGAGGTTCGCCCGGATGGCTTTCGGCTCGATGCGGTCAAGCACGTCTCTCTAGATTTCTGGGCGCGCTTCAACGCCGCCATCCGCGACAGGGCCGGCCGCGACTTCTTGCTCCTCGGCGAGATGCTCGACGGAGACCCGGCGCTCATCGCTCGCACCCAGCGCGAGGGGCGCTTCGGCGCGATGTTCGACTTCCCTCTCTACTTCGCGCTCATCGACGTCTACTGCCGCGACGAGTCGGCAGCGCGGCTGGGGGCGGCCCTCTCGTCGGACCGCCTCTACGACGACCCCGATTCGTTGGTGACTATGCTCGACAACCACGACCTGCCGCGCGTCGTCTCTAGCTGCAAGGGCGACCTCGAGCGCGTCAAGGGCGCGCTCACCTTCCAACTGACCGCGCGCGGGACCCCATCGCTCACCTACGGCATCGAGTCAGCGCTCGCCGGCGCGAAGGAGCCTGAGAACCGAGCCGACATGCGGTTCGACGAGCAGCCGTTGCGCGAGCACATCGCCGCGCTGCTCAGGTTGCGGCGCGAGCATCCGGCGCTCGATGCGGGAGCCCCGCGGATCTTGAGGGCGGACAAGGACGTGTTCGCCTACGCGCGCCTGATGCCGGACGAGGCGGCGATCATCGTGGTCAACCGGACGAATTCGCCGGTGAGGTTCGAGCTTCCCAGTGAGCTTTCCGGGCAGGGCAGGGATGCCCTGTCGGGAAAGGAGCTCGAGCCCGGCGTCGTCGAAGCTGCCCCGCGGGCGACGATGGTCGCGCTGATCGCTGCCCCTCGCGCCGACGGTTTTGCCGAGGTTGCCGCCGATGCCTTTCGCCAGTGGCGCCGGGGCGACCGGCGCCGCGAGGTGCGTTTCGCGGTCAGCGGCGCGCGCCTCGGCGAGGGCGAGGCCCTCTACCTCGTCGGCTCCGGCCAGGAGATGGGCGTCTGGCGGCCACAGCACGGCCTCGGTCCTTTCGGCGCCGACGGCTTGCTGCGGGCGAGCCTGCCGGTCGAGAGCGCCTACGAGTTCAAGCTCGTCGTCCGCGGCGCGGACGGCACGGCGCGATGGGAGTCGGGGGACAACCGACAGCTATTCGTCGGTGCAGGCGAGGGCGTTCAGGAGCTGAAGCTCGCCTGGCGACAGTGACTTAACGAGGGCGGAGCGGTCGGCTCTTGCCGCCCTCCGATGGAGGAAGCCCATGACGAGGCGCATCGCAGCAGTTTGCATGGCCATCTGCTTTGCAGCGTGTTCCGGTGACGAAGGGACGCCCGACGCGGGCAACACCGGCAAGCACGACTCCGGGCAAGCGGATTCGGGCGAAATCATTCTGCCTCCCGACGACGGCGGCGTCTCCAAGCCGGACGGGTCGGTCCAAGACGGCGGCGAAAAGCCCGAAATCGCCTGGTGCAACATCCAGGCGCCCGCGCAAGCGTCGATCAAGGTCGGGTCGGTGGTCGCCGTCTACGGGCAGGTCTACGTCCCCGGCGTCACCGAGGCGCAGGGGCAGGGCGCGGCGGTCGTCGGGCAGCTCGGCTTCGGCCCCGCCGGCAGCGATCCGCGCAGCGCGAGCGGATGGCTGTGGGGCGCTGCCGCATACCACAAGGACGTTGGCAATCACGACGAGTACGAGGGCAAGCTGTCGCCGAACCAGCCGGGCGCCTATTCCTATGCCTTCAAGTTCCGTATCGGCGACTCTGCCGAGGTCTATTGCGACACGGACGGCGGCGAGTTCAGCCCCGGCGCCGCGGGCGCGCTCGAAGTGCGCGCTGCCGGCGTCGACTGGTGCAACCTGCAGTTCCCGCCCAGCAGCACGATCGAGGCGGGCGGCAAGCTGACCGCCTACGGACGAGTCTTCCTCGAGGGCGTCACCGAGCAGGAAGGGCCGGGCACGGGCATCGAGGCCGAACTCGGCGTCGGCCCCGCGGGGACGAACGGCTCGACGAGCGGCGCCTGGAGCTGGACCGGGGCTTCGTTCAACGTCGACGTGGGCAACGACGATGAGTTCGTCGGCGAGGCATCGCCGGGAATCGGCTCGTACTCCTACGCCTTCCGCTTCCGCCACAACCAAGGCGCGTGGTTGTACTGCGACTTGGACGGCAACGGCGGCAGCGCCGGCACCTACGACCCCGCGCAGCAAGGGACGCTGAGCGTCGCGGAGACCAAACCGCCGGTCGTCGACTGGTGCCGCCTGCAGTTTCCGTCGAGCGCGGTGATCACCACCGGCGCCTCGCTTCCGGTATACGGCCAGGTTCTCGTCTCCGGGGTCACCAACGCCCAGGGGCCGGGGGTCGGCGTCGTCGGCGAGGTCGGATTTGGCGCGGCCGGGACAAACGGGGCGAGCGACGGAAGCTGGACCTGGACGAACGCGGCCTTCAACGTGGATGTCGGCGACAACGACGAGTTCGTGGGCCAGGTGTCACCGCCGGCCGAAGGCGCCTACGCCTACGCGTTCAGGTTCAAGTATCAGGGCGGCGACTGGCTCTATTGTGACCTCGACGCGAACAACGGTGCGCCCAACGGCTACGACGTAGCGCAGCAGGGCGCTCTGACCGTGGAGGCGACCAAGCCGCCTGCGGTTGACTGGTGCCGGCTGCAGATCGTGCCTGGCAGCAGCCCGATGACCGAAGGCGAGGCCTTCACCGCCTTCGGCCAGGTCTACATCGCCGGGGTCACCCACGAGGCCGGGCAGGGCGCGGGCGTGGAGGGCGAGCTTGGCTACGGCTTGCCGGGCACCGACGGCTCGACGAGCACGGACTGGACCTGGATCGCCGCGGCCTACAACCTCGACGTCGACTTCGCGAACGACGAGTACATGGCCACGTTCAACCCGGTCGCGGGCAGCTACTCGTACGCCTTCCGTTTCCGCTACAACGGCGGCGACTGGCTGTACTGCGACACGGATGGGAACACGGGCGCGCCCGGCGGATTCGACCCCGCGCTCCAGGGCTCGTTGCAGGTCGATCCGCCCGCGCTTCCGGTCGTCGACTTCTGCAATTTGCAGTGGCCTCCGAGCGGCACGGTCACCGTCGGTCAGAGCTTCGACGTCTACGGCCAGGTGTACAAGGCCGGTGTGACCAACCAGCCGGGCGCGAGCCCCGACATCGAAAGCGAGCTCGGCTACGGTCCGGCGAACACCAACGGCTCCACCGACAGCGCCTGGACCTGGCTCGACGCCAGCTTCAACGAGGACAAGGGCGCCAACGACGAATACATGGCCCAGCTCGCGCTTGCCGAGGGCGCGTACGCGTACGCCTACCGCTTCCGCTATCAGGGCGGAGAGTGGACCTACTGCGACCTGGACGGCAGCAACAACGGCTTCGACCCCGCGCAGCAAGGCTCGCTCACCGTGCAGAGCGCGCCGCCGCCGACGGTGGGTTGGTGCCGCCTGCAGGTCGTTCCCGGCAGCGAGACGATGGAGGAGGGAGGCAGGTTCACCAGCTACGGCCAGGTCTTTGTCGACGGCGTCACCAATCAGGCCGGGAGGGGCGATGGCGTCGAGGGCGAGCTCGGCCTCGGGCCGGCTGGCACCGACGGCTCGTCGGCGAGCGGCTGGAGCTGGACCGCGGCCGTCTACAACGTCGACGTTGACGGCGCGAACGACGAGTACATGGCCGAGATCGTCCCGGAGGCCGGCAGCTACTCGTATGCTTTCCGCTTCCGCTACAACGGCGGTCCGTGGCTCTACTGCGACAGCGACGGCAACGACGGCGCGCAGAACCTCTTCGATCCCGCCAAGCAGGGCTCGCTCACCGTGACCGAAGCCGCGGCCCCCTGGGTCGAGCTGCGACCGCTGGCCTCGGGTGTCGAGAACGCGGGCGCTTCGTTCTTCGTGACCGCCGAGGTCTACCTGCGGGGCGTCACCGACGCGGCGGGGCAGGGCTCGGGGATCAGCGCTTCGGTGGGCGTCGGACCGGCCGGGACACCGCCGACCGGGAACGACTGGCAGTGGAGTGCGGCCGACTACGTCGGGGACGCGGCCGGCGGCGGCTCGAACGCGAACGACGTCTACGGCGGCTGGGCGGTCGCCGCGGCGGCCGGTTCGGCCGGCTACGACGTGGCGATGCGATTCACCATCTCGGGGGTCGACTACTACGCCGACCTCGACGGCGACACGGCGTACGACTCGAGCGAGGCGGGCAAGCTCGTCACCTTCGACGAGCCGGAGGTCGGCGACAACGACATCGGCTGGTGCAACTTGCAGTTCCCCGAGACGGCGACGAGCACCGCCGGGCAGCCTTCGCCGCTCATCTACGGCCGGGTCTACATGGCCGGCGAGACCGAGCCCGCGGGTTGCTCGGGAACCATCGTATCGCAGCTCGGCTGGGGGCCCGCGGGCTCCGATCCGCGCACCGCGCGCTGGCACTGGGCCGACGCCCCGTGCAATCCGAGCCCGATTGATCCGGGCAGCAACGACGAGCACCAGGGATCGATCACGGCGCCGGCCGCCGGCACGTACAGCTACGCCTATCGCGTTCGCTGGCAGCGGGGCTGGACGTATTGCGATCTCGACGGCTCGCACGGGCGCAGCGAGCTCGACCTCGGCCAGCTCGGCACTCTCACCGTCACCGAGTAGCCGCTCCATGCTCGGCGCCGGCGGGCCGCGCGACCGCCGGCGCCTTGGCTCCCCCTCGCACGGCCGCCTGTCTGCCACCCGACACCATCTTCGCGCGGACTAACGGCAGCGGCGCGCCATAGGCTAGACTCCCGTTGCCATGGCACAAGTCGTCCTCGACAAACTGGTCAAGCGGTACGGCGATGCTCCGCCCACCGTCAAGGAAGTCTCTCTCACCGTCAACGACGGCGAATTCCTGGTGCTGGTCGGGCCGTCGGGCTGCGGCAAGTCGACCACCCTGCGGATGATCGCGGGCCTGGAGGAGATCACCGCGGGCGAGCTGCGCATCGGCGAGCGGCGGGTGAACGAGGTCCATCCGAAGGACCGTGACATCGCCATGGTGTTCCAGAGCTACGCGCTCTATCCGCACATGACCGTGCGCGAGAACATGGCCTTCGGGCTGAAGATGCGCGGGATGCCCAAGAGCGAGATCGACGCCCGCGTGAACGAGGCGGCGAAGATGCTCGACCTCGAGCACCTGCTCGACCGCAAGCCCAAGGCGATGTCGGGCGGCCAGCGCCAGCGAGTCGCCATGGGCCGGGCCATCGTGCGCCGCGCGCCGGTCTTCCTCTTCGACGAGCCGCTCTCGAACCTGGACGCGAAGCTGCGGGTGCAGATGCGCGCGGAGATCGCGCGGCTGCATCAGAAGCTGAAGATGACGGTCATCTACGTCACGCACGACCAGACCGAGGCGATGACGCTCGCCGACCGCATCGCGGTGATGCACGCCGGCATCCTGCAGCAGCTCGCTACGCCGCTCGAGCTCTACGAGAAGCCCGCCAACCGCTTCGTCGCCGGCTTCATCGGCTCGCCGTCGATGAACTTCTGCGACGCGGCCGCCGGCAAAGACGGCGTGCTCGCTTTCGGCGCGCGCCTGCCGCTGCCCGAGCGGCTCGGGAGCTTCTCGGGCTCGTGCGTCGCCGGGGTGAGGCCCGAGCACTTCGTCGAGGAGCCGGCCGAGGGCCGGGTCGCGGTCCCGGTGACCGTCGAGCTCGTCGAGCCGCTTGGCTCGGAGACCTACCTCACCTGCAAGTGCAACGACGAGAAGGCGACGCGAATCATCGCCCGCGTCGGCCCGCGCTGCCCGGCCAACGACGGCGAGAAGTTCACGCTCTACGTGGACCCGAAGCGGCTCTACCTCTTCGCCCCTGGCGACAATGGCGCGGCGCTCTAGGGGAGGGTCCATGCTCCGCACTCTTTTCAAGCAGCTTGTCTGCGCCGCGGCCCTCCTGTTCGCCGTCGGCGCCTCCGCGGCCGAGGCAGAGCGGTCCGGCCCGGTCGAGGTCGTGCTCTGGCACAGCTACACCGGGGCCGAGCAGCAGGTCTTCGAGGGCGCGATCCACGCCTTCAACGCCTCGCGCGACGATGTCCAGGCCACCGCGCTCTTCATCCCCTACACGGTCTTTGCCGACAAGCTCACCTCGGCCATCGGCGCCGGAAAGGGCCCCGATCTCTTCGTCTTCGCGCACGACCGCCTCGGCGACTGGGCGAACTGGGGCTTGGTCGAGCCGGTGCAGCACTTCCTCACGCCCGAGGACGTCGAGCGGTTCAGCCAGCCGGCCATCGAGGCGCTCACGGTGCCGCAAGGCAGCCGCATGCTCTACGGCCTGCCGCTCGCGATGAAGTCGGTCGCGCTCCTCTACGACGCGGCGAAGGTCGCCGAGCCGCCCAGGACCCTCGACGAGCTGGTCGCCGAAGCGCGCAAGCTGACCGGCGGCGGCCAGTACGGCTTCGTCATGGACTGGGCGAGCACCTACACCGAAGCCGGGTTCCTGCACGCCTTCGGCGGCATGGTGCTCGACGACAAGGGCCGCCCCGCGCTCGATGCGCGCGGAAACGCCGAGGCGCTCTTCTGGGTGCGCAAGCTGCACGACGAGGGCCTGCTGCCGCGCGAGGTGACCGGCGCGATGGTCAGCTCGCTGTTCAACGACCGCAAGGCCGCGATGATCGTCACCGGCCCCTGGTTCCTCGGGGACATCAAGGACGGCATCGACGCGCGAGTGGCGCCGCTGCCCGCGGGCCCGGCGGGAGCCGCCAAGCCCTATCTCTCGGTCGAGGCGCTCATCATGTCCTCGCGCTCGAGCCGCAAGGCCGAGGCGTTCGAGGTGATGCGTCACCTGACCTCCGACGAGGTCGCCGTGGCGCGCCTCGAGAAGGCGGGCCAGCCGGTCGCCAACAAGCAGCCGTGGAAGGGCGTCAAGGATCAGCGCCTGCAGGGCTTTCGCGCGCAGGCCGAGCTCGCGGTGCCGATGCCCAGCGCCCCGGCGATGCGCCACGTCTGGACGCCGATGGACGCGGCGATCATGAAGGCCGTCGGCCAGGGGGCGGAGGCCGAGTCGGCGCTCGCCGAGGCCCAGCGGCGCGTCGCGGCCAGCGTCGAGGCGAGCGAGCGCACCGAGCCCATCGAGGTCCAGGCCAAGGGAGCCGAGAAGGCGCTCGATCAGGCCCGCTGGCAGGTCGCCAACCCGGATGAGCTGATACCCGACAGCCGCTGGGAGGCGATGGTCCTCACCTTCGAACAGGGCGAGTCGCGGCTGCTCGGGAAGTGGTGCGCCGAGAAGCGCCGCGGCTTCGCCGACGCGGTCGCCTGTCCCATCCCCAAGGCCCTGGCCGATCTCGCCGACCTCGCCGTCGCGCGCGAGGGCGAGCCCGCCCTCATCTGGAACGCCGCGAAGACCGAGGTGGTCATCGCCGCGCGCGCGGCCGACGGCCGGGTCACCATGGTCAAGGGCGGCGCGCCGGTGAAGAAGAACCGCACCTGGCAGCTCGTCCTCGGCGGGCTGCTCGCGCTCCTCGCGCTGCTCGCGTTCATCTATCGCAAGCAGCTCCGGCCGCACCTCGGCGCCTACGCCTACGTCTTCCCGGCGATGGCCGCGGTCATCGTCCTTGTGTTCGTGCCCTTCGGCTACGGCCTGTCGCTGTCGTTCTACGACGTGACGCCGACCCGCGAGGCGTTCGTCGGGCTGACGAACTTCATCGACATCCTGCTCGCCCGCGGCGCCGGCGACCCGCACAGCTTCTACTACACGGCCGCCATCACCATCGTCTGGACCGCAGCCAACGTCTTCCTCCACGTGGCCATCGGGCTCTTCCTGGCGCTCATCCTTCAGGACCCGAAGCTGCGCTTCAAGAAGGTCTACCGGGTCCTGCTGATCGTCCCTTGGGCCATCCCGAACTACATCACCGCCCTGATCTGGAAGGCGATGTTCAACGCGGAGTACGGCCTCATCAACCGCGTCTTCTCGCTCGGCTCATTTAGCTGGTTCCAAAGCCCGGTGACCGCCTTCTTCGCCAACCTGGCTACCAACGTCTGGCTCGGCTTCCCGTTCATGATGGTGACTGCGCTCGGCGCCCTGCAGTCGATCCCCAAGGAGCTCTACGAGGCGGCCGACGTCGACGGCGCCGGGCGCTGGAAGAAGTTCACCCACGTGACGCTGCCGCTGCTCAAGCCGGCGATGATCCCGGCCGTCATCTTGGGCGTCATCTGGACCTTCAACCTCTCGTTCAACGTCATCTACCTCGTCTCCGGCGGCGCTCCCGACGGCGCGACCGACATCCTGGTGACGCAGGCCTTCCGCTACGCGTTCGAGCAGTACCGCTACGGATACGCGGCGGCCTACGCGACGATCATCTTCGGCATCCTGATGACCTACACCGTGATCACCAACCGCATCACCAAGGCGACGGAGGGCGCGTTCGAATGAGTACCAGCCCCGATCTCGTTGCCCCGCCGGTGGCCCCCGAGGCCCCGGTCGCTCGCGCGGGGAGGTGGAAGGAGCGGCTTCCGGGTCTTGCGCGCCACGCCTTCCTCATCGTCTTCACAGCGCTGACGCTCTGGCCGGTGATGTGGGTGTTGAAGATGGCTGTCGAGCCCGGCCAGGACTTCGCCTTCTCCATCTCCCCGATCCCCTCGACGATCTCGTTCGAGAACTTCGCCCGCCTGATCGGCAAGACCGACAAGCTCGGCAACTGGGTCTTCGCCCGCCAGGCGCTCAACTCCTTCGTCATCGCCCTGTCGTCGTCGCTGCTCGGCATCCTCTTCGCGGCGACGGCGGCGTACGCGTTCAGCCGCTTCAAGTTCCCAGGCCGGCGCGCGGGCCTGCTCGCGTTCCTCGCGACGCAGATGTTCCCGGGCACGATGATGATGATCCCGCTGTACCTGCTGCTCAATTACCTCGGGCTGCTCGACACGCGCCTCGGGCTCGTCCTCGTCTACTCGACGACCTCGGTGCCGTTCAGCGTGTGGATGCTCAAGGGCTACTTCGACACTATCCCCAAGGAGCTCGAGGAGGCGGCGCTCATCGACGGCGCGAGCCAGACGCGCATCTTCTGGCAGATCGTGATGCCGCTGTCGGCCCCGGCCATCGCCGTCACCTTCCTCTTCTCGTTCATGTCCGCCTGGAATGAGTACATCCTCGCGGCCAAGTTCATGGACTCCGAGCTGCACTACACGCTGCCGGTGGTCGTCAACTCGGCCATCGACGCGAAGAACGTGCGCTGGGGCGACTTTGCAGCCGGCGCGGTGCTCGTCTCGGCGCCCATCGTGGCGCTGTTCCTGGCGCTGCAGCGCTACATCGTCGGCGGCCTGACGGCCGGCGGCGTCAAGGGCTGACGGACGACGCAAGGCCGAGCGCGCCAACGCCCGCCGGGTTCGGGCATGGAGCCTCGCTTCGCCGCGTTCGAGATCGAATGGGCACGCCTCTCCTCGAATTCCTGTCGAAGTCGAGCCGCAGGCAGGCCGTCCGCGAGATCGCCGAGCGGCTCGGCCTTCACCGTCACCGCGCTCTCGCGGTCTTCTACGACCCGGCCTACCGGCTCCCGCTGGCCGCGGTGGAGGCGAGCACCGGCGTCGAGCCTCGGCGCGCCGACTTCGTGGTCTGGTACCTGCTCGAAATCCGGGCGCTCGAGCGGGCTGAGCTGCGCACGCCGCATCGCGCGGTCTACGCCGATCTGGCGCGGGTCCACACCGCCGACTTGATCGAGGCGCTCTCCAAGGCCGAGACGCTCGCCTCGATCTTCGCGGTCGACCCCTCGGACGTGCCCGTGGACGAGCTGCTCAATACCGTCAGGCTCGCCTGCGGGGCGACCATCGAAGCGGCGCGTTGGGCGCTCAAGCGGCGAGCGATAGCGGCCAACCTGCTGGGCGGCTTCCACCACGCCTTCCCGGACAAGGCCGGCGGGCTGTGCCCGGTCAACGACATCGCCGTGGCGATCGCGGTGCTGCGCAGCGAGGGCTTCTCCGGGAAGGTGGGCATCATCGACCTGGACGCGCACCCGCCCGACGGCACCGCCGCGTGCCTGTGCGGCGACAAACAGGTGTGGATCGGCTCGCTGTCGGGCTCCTACTGGCTGCCGCTCGAAGGCGTCGACGAGACGGTGCTGCCGCCGGGCTGTCCGGACGACAAGTACATCCGGGCGCTCAACGCGCTGCTCGGCCGCATGCCCGCGCTCGACCTCGCCTTCGTGATCGCCGGCGGAGACGTGCTCGGCAGCGATCGGATGGGCCGCCTGGGGCTGAGCCTCCACGGGGCACGCCGCCGCGATTTGAGGGTCGCCGAGGCGCTCGAGGGCGTCCCGAGCGTCTGGCTGGCTGGCGGCGGCTACCACCGCGACTCCTGGAAGGTGCTCGCCGGCACGTTGCTCGCGCTCAAGTGGCGCTCGCGCGAGCAGGTGCCCGCGACCTTCGACCCGATGCGGGCGCACTACTCCGAGGTCTGGAAGAGCTTCGGGCGCGAGCAGCCGGGCGAGCTCGAGCTGACCGCGGAGGATCTCGACGAGTCGCTCGGCGTCTATGCGCCGCAACGGCGCCTGCTGCTGGGGGCTTTCACCGCCGAGAGCATCGAGCTCGCGATGCACCGGAGCAACATCCTCAACCACCTCCAGCGGCTAGGCTACGGGCATTTCCGCGTGGAGATCGACGAGGGCAGCCCCGGCGAGCGGATGCGGCTGTTCGGCGAGGCCGACGGCGTCGAGCACGTGCTGCTCGAGTGCGTCGTCGAGCGAAAGAAGATCGCCGACTCGGACGTGCTCTACGTGCATTGGATGACCCTGCGCAATCCGAAGGCGCAGTTCAGCGAGCGGCGCCCGAAGTTGCCGGGGCAGGAGCTTCCGGGCCTCGGGGTGGCGCGCGAGACGGGCGAGACGCTCGCGCGGATGGCCAAGAAGCTCGGCATGCAAGCGGTCGTCTTCCGCCCGGCCTGGTACCACATGGCCTTCACGTCCCGGTACCACTTCCAGTTCATCGATCCAAAGAGGCAGGGTCACTTCGAGGCCATGCTGCGCGACTTCGCGCGTGTCCCGCTGCGCGAGGCCACGCTCGCCTTCGTCCAGGGAAGGGTGCGGATGAACGGCGCGCCGTATTCCTGGGAGGCCGACGAGATGGCCTACTGGCTCGACGACCACAAGGTCGACCGCAAGGCCATCAAGGCCGAGCGCAACCGGGTTCACTTCTCGTTGATCCCCGTGCGCGGGGCCAGAGCAAAGTCGAACCGCCGCGAGGGCCGCGGGAAGCGCTGAGGGCGCGGCAGCATGATTCGGGAGCGCCGGCCTTCGTGCCGGCGGCCGGAGACCCGCGAATTCGCCGCGCCCCTGCTCGATTCCTCGACGGGCGCATTGCCACGCGGATCTACCGCCTGCTCGGTCGCTCATCGAGCTTATCGATGTTCGGGTCGCCAACGAGGCCTCGATATGCCATGAAGACCGAGGCACGTCGCTTCAGCGGCGCTGAGGCGGCGGCCCGAATACCGACCTCTTGGCAACTACCGAGGCCCTGTCGTGAGAGCACGCGATTTCGTCATCCTTCTGGCCTTTTCGCTTCTCGTCGCCCTGGCGCCGGCGAGCTCCTTGGCCCGACCGGTCACGCGCACGCTCGATCTCGTGGCGGGCAGCGAGCAGTTCTTCCGAATTGGCGCAGGCGTCCTTGCCTTCGTGGACGCGCCGGAGGTCGTCGGCGCCGAAGTCCTCCCGTCGAACGAGCTGCTCCTGACGCCCAAAGCGCCCGGGCGCGCGCTCGTGTACCTGATGGGCCCGAGCACCTTCGACGCGGTTCGGGTGCGTGTTCGCGAGAGCGGAGGCCGGCTGCCCGAGGCTCCGTCGTCCGAGAGCCGCGAACAGGCGGTCCGCAAGACTTGCCAGCACGTCGAGTTTGAGAAGGCGGGCGAGGGCAAGAGCCTGAGCGCCAACGTGCCCACGTCCGCGTGCCGCAAGGCGCTGCTCGAGCTCTTCGATTCGGACGACTTCCAGGCCGACCGCGTCTCGCTGATCTTCTCGGAAGATGTCATTCGCGAGCAGTACGGGGAGATTCTCGCCGCGGTCAAAGCGGCGGGCCTGGAGGGCGACTGCCAGCTCGCGTACCTGGGGCCGACCTTGAGCATCAAGGGCAAGATGCCCCCTGCCCGCAAGCTCGAGCTGCTCAAGATCGTCTATCACGCGACCCCGGGCCGGCTTCTGCTCGACGATCGCACCGAGACCGCCGAGGACCCGAAGCCCGACGCAGGCCAGCCCGAGCGCGAAACGAAATAGCCGCCGCATCGTCGACCTTATGCCCGGCGCGGATCGGACCGCATGCGAAGAGCGATAGCCGCCATCCTGCTCGCCGGCGCCGTCGTGGGCGGGGCCTACTACTGGCACCGGCAGTTGCGAGCTGAGCCCGAGCCCGCCGAAGAGCTCTTTCGCGTGGCGCTGCCCGGCTGGATAGTCGAGCGGGCCCGCGACTCCATCGAGGTCGACAAGGCTGCGGCCGAGCTGTTCGCGAAGGCCGACCGGTGGCCGAAGCTGCGCCAGCGGCTCGAGGCGATCGACGCAGTGTGGCCGGAGGTGGAGCCGGTCGAAGCCGCGAGCGCTGCGCTGAACCAGACAGCGCGCGAGTCCGGCCTCGCCTATTGGGTCGACGTCCAGGTCGTCCGAAAGCAGCCCATCCTGATGACCTACCGGATCCTCGGCCGGGCCCGATGGGCCGCCGGAGACGCGTCGGTCGAGGTCCTGCGGGTCAAGCGGCTCGACAACCTGAACATCGAAATGGGGCTCGGTGGACACGCGGGCGGCGACCTCCCGGTCGTCCTCGTCGATCGAGTCGAGGAGAGCGTGATGGGCGAGCTCGACGCAGCGTTCGCCTCCGAGCCGAGGGGAAACGCCGTCGACCAACTCGCGCGCTCGAGGTGGCGGGCAGCGGCGGGGTCGCTCGCCGGGGGTGACGAGCTTCGCAAAGCGGTCCATCGGCTCCAGAGGCGCGAGAGGTTGCTGGGCTCGCTAATCAACCGCCTCAACGACGGGCGCCTCCTGCTCGATCCTCCGGCGGGGTTCGCGTGGGGTGACGCCTTCTTCGAGCGGCTCGAGCCCTATGCCGACCGCAGCCGGCGCGGCGGCCCGCTCATCCTCGCGAGCGACCTGCGCGAGCTTCGCCGCGCCGACGTGGCGCTGCGAGCGGGCGAAAGCAGGGCAGCGCTCGACAAGGTGCTCGAGCACGAGCTGCTGCGAATCGAGGCCCACGAGGCGAGGCACGCGCTCGATACACGACCGCTGCCGGTGCCGCCGCGGCTCCTCGAGATCGCCGGTGAAGACGACATGGAGTTCGCCGCCGCGTCCGAGCGCGAGCTGCGCGCCTTCTTTGGCGAGCTCGTCGACGGGCCAGCCCCGCGCTGCACCTCGCTGCTCGCCATCGGCCGCGGGGTCGCCGGACGGCACGCCCGACTGACCCCGCACCACTTCGCGGGCGCCGCGCTCGTCGAGCAACTCGACGGCGGCAACATCCAAGACCTCGCGATAGACGAGGCTCTCGCGCGACTCTGCGCGCTGCCCGAAGCCGAGCTCGAGGCACGGGTGCTGGGCGCCTACGAGCACTTCTACGGTGCGCCTTTCGTTCGGGCGCGCCGCGCGCCGATTCCTCTATTGCCGAAAGATGTGCGCTGACTCCGCGCGACAGCCTCACAAGCCGCAGCCGCCGCCGTCGAGCGACGGGTTGAACGCGATCAGGCACTCGTGCCCGTAGAAGTCTCGAACGTCTATCTCGAGGCCGTCGAGGTACTGCTGGTAGCGACCAGCAGAGAGGAACCTGATCCCCTCGGCCACGAATACCGCGTCGCCCTCTTTTGCCGTCTCATCCAGAGACAGGTGGAAGCTCCAGCCCCCTCACCCGCGTCCGACGCGGATGCGGATGGAGCTGGCTTTGCCTTGCTCGAGCGCGGCGAG
Organism: Myxococcales bacterium; assembly: GCA_050942745.1. Taxonomy (GTDB): domain Bacteria; phylum Myxococcota; class Myxococcia; order Myxococcales; family UBA5297; genus UBA10939. The sequence goes on along the minus strand of JBMNNX010000057.1, from coordinate 5,587 downwards.
CAGCCGCTCCTTGGCCTTCTCGGAGATGCGAATCACGGGTGGTCCTCCATTCGTCGAATCGGACAGGCGGCCGAACGCCGCAGGGACAGCGCCTAGGACAACAACACGCGAGGCGAGAGACTCTGCCCGCGTGAGAGACGCGCTTGGTCGGAAGGGTTCAGCGCTCGAATTCTTGTCCGCAGGCCCGGAGACCGACAGTCGAGGCCCTGCGATCGGCCAGGCGCTGAGCCGTCCGGCCACAGGCGCGCGCAGCCAGGGCGGCGCGCGGTGGCCGGGACCTACTGAGTTGCCGACTCCAGGCTCTCGAGCAAGACGATCGGGCCGGAGAGCCCTTCGATCGGGGCTTCGAAGAAGCCGCTGAGCGAGCCTCCGGAGACAGTCTCGAGCTGGAAAGTACCGACTGTCAGGCCCCCGTCTCGAAGGTCGGAGGACTCGATGACGATCTCGCCGGAGAGCGCTTCGTCGGCGACGACCTGGCCGTCTCGCCGCAGCTCAGCGCGCCCGTAGCCCCCGTTGCCGATCGGGAAGACGCCGCCGCCTCTCAGCTCGGCCGTGGTGCCTTCGACCGAGAGGATGACTGATCGCGTCTCGTCGGCTGGCGGGACCGCCCCGAGCGCCGGACACCCGGTCTCGCAGAGGAACACGTTGAGCTCGCCCGCTCCGGGGCGGGTCGCTTCGAAGAGCGCGCCCGCCTGGGCGGGGACGAAGGTGAAGTCGAGGCCGGCCGCCGAGCCGGCGACATTGGCGTTGGCGGGCTCGGCGCCGCCGCCTCCGCCGTTGCCGTTGCAGCTCAGCACCAGGGCGAGCAGGAGGGTAGTCGACCACAGCGTGTGCACGGGAAAGCCTCCTTTTCCCTGCCAAGGTAGCCATCGGGCACGGCGGCCAAGGGCGGTCGAGCGTCCGAGAGTCGAGCGTCCGAGCGTCGAGAGTCGAGAGTCGCGTTTCCGCGCGCTCGAATCTTGGACCGGATTGCCCGGCGTCCTGCTGGCGCTTCGAAGCTGGCGTGTCGAGGAGTGGTTTCGGGCTTCCGAGCAAGGGCTCCAGAGTTCGTTCCGCGTAAACGACCCGAATTCGCAAGTGGCTGGATTCACGAGCGAGTTGCGGGAGGTCTTCGTCTCATCGAGCTTGGGAGGCGAATCCGCGAATCCCTCGACTCCGAGGCTCCCGCTGGTCGCCTCTAAGCGCAGGATGAGCGGAGCTCGCCCAAGTTGCTTGGACATGCGGAACGAGCTCAGGGGCTCCGAGTCGGTTGCCGGTGGCTCTCGCGAAGGTCTAGCCTGGGAGGCGTCCCCGTTCCCAAACCGGAGCTTCGTGCCCCCATGGCAAGATTGCTCGCGATGATCCTCGCGGGCGGGCGCGGAGAGCGCCTCGACCCGCTCACCCGTGATCGCGCCAAGCCGGCGGTCCCGTTCGGCGGGCGCTATCGCATCATCGATTTCGTGCTCTCGAACTTCGCCAACTCGGGAGTTCTCAAGATCAAGGTGCTCACCCAGTACAAGAGCGACTCGCTCAACAAGCACCTCAACCGCGCCTGGCGCCTCTCGAACATGCTCGGCCACTACGTCGAGGCGGTCCCGGCGCAGATGCGTACCGGGCCCGAGTGGTTCAAGGGGTCGGCCGACGCCATCTACCAGAACCTGAACGTCATCACCGACGAGGCGCCGGACTTCGTCTTCGTCTTCGGCGCCGACAACGTCTACCGCATGGACCTGCGGCCGATGCTCGAGTGGCATCAGGAGACCGAGGCAGACTGCACGGTGGCGGCCATCCCGGTGCCCATCGAGCAGTCGGCGAGCTTCGGCGTCATCGATGCGGACGCGCAAGGGCGGATGATCGGCTTCGTCGAGAAGCCGCCGCCCTCGGAGGCCAAGCCGATGCCCGGCGATCCGTGCCGCTGCCTCGCCTCGATGGGCAACTACCTCTTCAGCGCCGATGCCTTGGTCAAGGAGATCGTGCGCGATGCCGACCGGCCGGACAGCGCGCACGACTTCGGCCCGTCGATCATTGGCGAGATGTACAAGCACGCGAAGGTCTGCGTGTACGACTTCACGACCAACCAGGTCCCCGGCCAGAGCGAAAAGGAGCGCGGCTACTGGCGCGACGTCGGGACCATCGACGCCTACTTCATGTCCAACCTCGACCTGATCCAGGTCGATCCGGTCTTCAACCTCTACAACGACCGCTGGCCGGTCTACACGACGCAGCTTCCGCACCCGCCTGCCAAGTTCGTCTTCAGCGACGAGGCCCAAGAGCGCGTGGGCCGCGCCACCGATTCGCTCATCAGCGAAGGCTGCATCATCTCCGGCGGCCATGTGCACAAGTGCATCCTGTCGCCGCGGGCGCGCGTGAACTCTTTTGCCTACGTCGAGGAATCTATCCTGTTCGAGAACGTCAACATCGGCCGCCGCTGCAAGATCCGCCGCGCCATCATCGACAAGAACGTCGACGTTCCGCCGAACACGACTATCGGCTTCGACGCCGAGGAGGACAGGCGGCGCTTCCACGTGACCGACTCGGGAATCGTCGTTATCCCCAAGGGCATGAAGGTCGATCGCAACGACTGACGAGTTGCGAAGGGCGCGCCCGGGAATCGGTTGGAGCGCGGGTCCGACCGCCGGCGGGAGGACGTTGCGAAGGTGCTCTGTGCGGCACGAAGCACTCGGGCGACCGAGAGCTCTCCCGGCTCTCGAGCGCCGTGCGATACTCCGCGCCCATGCGAAAGCCAGCGCCTGCTTCTCTTGTCGCCGCCTTCCTGGCGTTCGCCTGCAGTCCCCAAACTCAGCCCCTCCGGTCGGATCGACCTGCCGGCGAGGCGCAGCCCTTAGTGAGCGAAGCCATGAGCACGAGCACCATGACCGTTGGAGATGAGGAGTTCCTGCGCGAGTTTCCCCCGGGGACTCCGTTCCAGGTGCGCATCGAGGGCGAGGGGATCGAGAGCTACCTCGGCCAAACCAGGTGCGGCTACTTCGAGTGGATCTACGGGGAGCGGCGAGACGGGGTCCTTTCGAGCTTCACGGTGGCCTACCAGTCGAGTGAGCCGATCACGCTGGTGGCCGCGGGCAAGAAGGCTCGCATCGCGCCCCGCCGCGTGCGCGCCTACCTGGCGCCGTCGGTCGAGCGCGAATACGGGCCGGGTGACGAGAGTGCGCCCGAGGTCGTGAAGGAGTACCTCGCCAAGGGCAAAGAGATCGCCTACGTGGCCGAGTACTGCCTGGAGGTCGGGAAGACCTACCACGCGCTGGTACACACCGACGCTGTCATGCTCCCGCCGGGCGGTCCGATGGGAAAGCCGGAGAAGAGCCGCAACCTCGTGCTGTGGCTGAGCGACAGGCCATTCGCCGACGGCAAGCCGACGCAAGAGAAGACTCCCGCCTATCGCGGCTGGTCGTACTGAGGGCCCACGTCAAACGACGGCTCGCGAGCGCGGTGGCTGAATTCCACCTGTTCGCGGCCGGCAGGCAGGGCGATGGGACTTTTCCCTTCAGGAGCGTTACTGCGCCTTTCCGGCTCCGAACCTCGCGAGCAGGCGTTTGAGCTCGTCGGCGGAGACCTCGTAGGTCTTGTTGCAGAACGCGCAGGTCGCCACCGCGCGCCCTTCGCGCGCGAGCATGTCCTCGACCTCTTCGCGCCCCATCGCCGTCACGGCGCGAAGGACGCGCTCGACCGAGCAACCGCAGTGGTAGGGGAGCGGATACTCGGCCTGCAGCTCCCATTCGCCCGAGAATAGCTCGGCGATTGGTTGCGTGAGGTCGAAGGCCCGGGCAGGGCCGTGCGGCCCGGCAGCTTCGAGCGGCTTGTCCGCGAGCGCGGCGCGGGCCTTTTCGAAGGCGGCATCCTCGGCGCCCGGCATCCGCTGGACGAAGAGGGCGGCGACGCGGCCAAGCTGCTCCTCGGCCGCAGGGGTCACCTCGAGCCGCACCAGCGTCTCGAGCTGGTCCGACTCGCGGTAGTAGCGCTCGAGATCGCGCGAGAGCTCGAAGTGCTCGAGGCTGACGGCCCCCCGGTAGATCTCGCCGTTCTGAAGGTCGCGCAGCACGGCGAGCGTGCCCTCGCGGCCCAGGGCCGCAGACGGAGGCGAGTCGACGAAGTTGACCATGGGGTTGCGCACGTAGCCGCGCGCTCGGCCCTGGGCGTCGGCGTCGACGAAGATGCCTTTGAGCGGACCGTCGCAGTTGATCTGCAGGTTGATGCGCGCGTCGTTGCCGAGCAGCCCGGCGATTCCGAAGGCGGCGGCGATGGCCTCGGCAAAGAGGGTCGCCGCGGTCGGCAGGCACTGGTGGATCTTGCGCGCGGTGCGGGCCGTTTCCGTGCAGAGGACGCCGACGACGAGCAGGTCGGGCTCCTTCAGGTGCAGTCTCACGAGCTGATCGGCCATAGGATAGGTGCTCCTCAGGACGGCGGATCGCCTGGTTTCCGCGCTAGCGGGCAGGCACAACTACCAGAGCTCTCGCGGCGCCGGGAGAGCGACCGTCAAGTCTGTCGATAACACCCGGCAGCGCTCAGCCTGCCCGGATTCTCGGGGCTGCCGAGCGGCTCCCAGAGCAAGAACCGCCCGCGCGCCGGACGGGCCGCGCGGGCGGACGGGGGAGGGCAAGGGGAGGGGGCTAGAAGGGGATGTCTTCCTCGCCACCGCCCGTGGGGCCCATCTCGAACTCCTTCGGCGGAGGACCGAAGTCCTCGCGCGAACCGGCGCCGTCGCGGCCGCCGAGGAACTGGACCTGGTTGGCGACGATCTCGGTGGTGTAGCGCTTCTGGCCTTCCTTGTCGGTCCACTCCCGGGTCTGGATGCGCCCCTCGATGTAGACCGGGCGGCCCTTCCTCAGGTACTGGCCGCAGTTCTCAGCCTGCTTGCCCCAAACGACGATCCGGTGCCACTCGGTGCGCTCTTGGGGCTGGCCGCTCTTGTCGGTCCAGCGCTCGTTGGTCGCCACCGTGAAGGTCGCCACTGCCTGCCCGCTCGGCGTGTAGCGCACTTCGGGGTCTCTGCCGAGGTTGCCAACGATGATCGCCTTGTTCACGCTCGCCATCTGCCGCTCCTTTCGTCTGCCCCCGCCTCGGCTCGAGGCGGCCTCGACCGTGCTATCGCCGAGTGCGCGCCAACCTAGCAGACGGGTCTGACATTCGAAACGCCGGCCAGGGGCACCAGGCAGGTTTGATCGGTGCGGGACTTAGGTACAGGCCGGCGTTTGCTTGGCAAGCCATCAAGCGCGTCGAGCGTCCACGCGCAGGGCCCCAGAGTTCGTTCCGCGCGAAATACCCGAATCTGCAAGTGGCCGGATTCACGAGCGAGTTGTGGGAGGTTCTTGTCCAAATCAGGCTTGGGAGGCGAATCCGCGAGTCCCTCGACTCCGAGGCTCCCGCTGGTCGCCTCTACGCTCGGAATGAGCGGATTTCGCCCAAGTTGCTTGGACAAGGCGGAAGGAACTCAGGGGCACGCCATGACGCACGACCGCTGGCGCGGTCGCAGGTCATGGTCGAAGCCTTGCGCTGTCTACACGTCCTGGCTGGCGGGACCCGGCGAACTAGTACAAAAGATCCTAAGTTCTTTCCGGGTATTAGCCGATTGGCTGGAACATCCAGCCAAACG
>JBMNNX010000365.1:0-5477 GCA_050942745.1 Myxococcales bacterium | reverse complement strand
GCACCATGAACTCGACCGGCGGGCTCATGTTGACCGGCGTGAGCTTCACCTCCGGGTGCGCGTTCGCCCAGACCCGGAACAGCTCGTCTACGAAGCCCTGGCCAACGCCTCGGACGTCGCGGAAGTCGAACTCGACCTCGGAGAACTTCTCCAGCCCGCGGGCGAGCTTCTTGGCCTCCGAGCGCGAGACGAAGCGCGCGCCTATCGAGAAGAGGCGGATGGAGGTGCGGGTCTTCGCGAAGCGGTAGTCCTTGGAAAACTCCGCGAAGACGTGCTCGAGCGGCTGGCTCGCCGACCGCTCGATCTCGCACCGGACGCGGGTGCCGACGCGCGCGGGGCGGCTCATCAGCGCCATGTCGGGCAGCGCGTTATCGACGACCCAGCCGAGGTCGGCGCTGTCGAGCTCGAAGAGGGACGCGGCCTTGGAGACGAAGAAGATGCCCTCGCCGGAGTGGCTCGCCGGCGACGTGGTCACCTTGCCCTTCGAGAGCTCGAGGACCGCTTCGGTCGGCTCGGCGAGCCCGAGCGCCGCCTGGACCTTCTGAAAGACGCCGACGCCCTGGTCGATGATCTCGAAGCCGACGCGCCGCTCGTTCGACTCGATGGAGACCGCGACCTGCTCCGAGCCCGAGTGCGCGATGGCGTTGCTGAGCATCGCGGTGAAGGCGTAGCGCGCGATCGACTTCGCCTCCTCGGTCACCTGAGGTCCGGTGAAGAGTGGGGTCGCCACCTTCGACCAGACCTCGTCCTCGCTCAGGCCGTCGCACTTGAAGCGCAGGTGCTTCGCTGGCTCGACGCTGCGCACGTAGCGCAAGGCGCAGCCGGCGCCCTGAGCGACGATGTCGCCACGCGCGAGCGCTCTTCGCAGGTGCCGGTTGACCGACTCGCGCGAGAGCTTCGCGGCGCGGGCGATCTCGCCGCTGCTCGCGCTGCCGTACAGGTCGAGCAGGTTGCTGATGATCGGCCAGAGATCGCGTCGGGGCATGGGCTTGGGTCCGTGGCGAGAGGTGAGAAGCGGGAGAACGTCAACGTTGAAGGCGCAAAGCGTCAACACGCAACCTGGCTATCGTCAACAAGGGAAGCCGCTAGCGTCAAGGATGAATGCGATAAGCGTCAATACGGAAGGCGAGAGCGACCGGTCGTAGCTCGACCAGCGTCAACGCTTGGTTCGGCAAGCGTCAGGACGAAATGACCCAGCGTCAAGACAAGGATGGCCAAGCGTCAGGACGAAATGACCCAGCGTCAAGACAGGGATGGCCAAGCGTCATGACAAAATGACCCAGCGTCAAGACAGGGATAGCCAAGCGTCAGGACGAAATGGCCCAGCGTCAATACAGAGATGGCCAAGCGTCAGGTCGAAAGGACCAAACGTCAACACAGAGGTTGCAAAACGTCAGGACGAAAGGCCCCATCGTCAACACATGGGTGGCCAAGCGTCAGGTCGAAAAGGACCGAGCAGAAGGCTACCGGGTTTGCGAATAGGCCCGTGATCGTCAACCCGGGGGCGCGAATCGCGAGCTTCTCGGGCCCGGAATCGTATGCCTGGGCGCAATCACTACCGCGCGAGCGACTGCATCCTCGTCGAGACCGAGTGAGCCGGCGCTCAATCACCGGCCCACTCGACATGCCGAATGCTACTTGCCGAAGAGGCTCTTCAGGCCCTTCTTCGCCTCCTCCTCGGCCTTCTTCTTCGCCGCTTCCTTCCTGCGCTCGGCCTCGGCGCGGGCTTTTGCCTCGGCCTCAGCCTTCAATCGCTCCGCCTCGGCCCTCGCCTTGGCCTCGGCCTCCTGCCTCACCCGATCGGCCTCAGCGCGAGCCTTCGCTTCGGCTTCCGCCTTGAGCCGCTCGGCCTCGGCGCGGGCCTTGGCCTCGGCTTCCTCCTTGCTCGAGACGCCGAGGACCTGCTTCGCCTGGTCGCCGAGCAGCTTCTCGGCGGCTTCACCGGCCTTGCCCGCGAGGCAGCGCTGCGCGAGCGAGAGCGCGATTTCTGCGCCGTTCGGCGTGAACGAGGGCTCGTCGATCGTGCCGCCGATGGCGACCGGGATCTTCAGCTCCTCGTTCGACGGGCACTTGCCGGCGGTCAGCTTGTTCACCACCGCGGGCGCCATGAAGTAGTCGCCCTGCAGGAACAGCTTGCCGGCGATGCCGATGGCGCCGGTGAGCACGACCTTGCTGCCGTCCAGCGTGAGGGTTATCGGCTTCTTGAGCGTGAAGCGGCCGTCGCGCACCTCGAAGTCGGCCGCCATGTTGCGGATGGCGTTCTCGGCCTGGATCGGCTTGAGGCTCAAGCCCGGCACCTTCTCGAGCGCGCTGAAGTCGCCGACGACCGCCTTGGTGAGGCTCGCGCGCGCGAACTTGCCCTCGTTGAGCGCCACGGCGACCTTGCCGAGCAGCTTCTCCTCGAGCTCGGCGGTCTCGAAGCCTTCGCCGGCCAGCTCGACCGAGAGGTCGGCCTTGCCGTACAGCGTGTTCGCGTACTTGGTCTTCGCCGACAGCGCCTGGTTCAGGTCGAGGCCCTTGACCGAGAGGTTCGCGCGGAAGGGCATGCGGCCCTTCCAGATCTCGGCCTCGGTGCCCTTGGCGGTGACGGTGCCGCCGAAGACGCCGAAGGTGCAGTCCTCGAGGTGCAGCTTGCCGTCGGCGAGCCGCACGTCGCCGCGGAAGTCGCGCAGCTCGGTCTCGGCGACGACGATGCGCTTCAGATCGAAGGTGCCGGTGAACCGGTAGTCCTTGAGCGACGGGTCGTCCTGCGCCGGGGCCTTCGCCGCCGTCTCCTGCTTGGCGGGCTCGGCCGGCTTCTCTTCGGAGGCGCCGTCGCCCATCAGCGCGTCGAGATCGAGGTTGGTCGAGCTCAGCCGCAGCTCGGCCTGCGGCGCGAGGAGGTTGGTCACGCGGATCTGCCCGCGCAGGTCGCTGTCGCCGAAGCGCGCGTTGATGGGGTCGATGGCCACGGTCATCGACTCGAGCTGGTTCGGGTTGCCGCTGACCGCCAGCTTCGCGTCCACGAAGCCCTTCTTCGCCTGGGCGGCGGGGATGGCCGTGACCGTCTTCGCGAACTTCTCGAGGTCGAGCTTCGCCATCTCGACCTGTAGATCGGTATCGCCCTTGGCGAGGTCGAAGCCGCCCTTCGCGCCGAGCTTGAGCTCGGCGAACCGGACGTCGAGGTTGCGCACGTCGATGCGATCGCCCGCGCGGTCAACCGCCAGCTTCACGAGCAGCGGCGTCGCGGCCTTCTTGCTGACGAGCTCGGGCACTTCGATGACCGCCTTGTCGGCGTCGAGCAGTAGGCTCGCCTTCAGGTTCTTCTCCGGGTTGCCCTTGGCCGTGACCTCGAAGCGCAGATCGCCGTCGAGCCGGGTGCCGGGGACGTCGAGCTTCACGCCGAGCAGCGCAAGCTGGAGCGCCGCGTCGAGGTTGGTCGCCGTGCCCTTGACGTGGCCCGCGAGCGAGCCGTTGCCCGAAGCCTGCGCGCCGGCGGCGGCCATCGCGCTGTTCGCGGCCGGGAGCAGGCGAGCCAGCTTGTCGAAGCTGAAGGGCTTGGCACCCAGCTTCAGGTCGAGGGCCGGGCTCGCGAAGTCCTTCACCGTGCCCGAGAGCTGCAGGTCGAGCTCGTCGAGGCGCAACGCGAGCCCGCGCAGGGTCGCGTCCTGGGCCGTGAAGTCGCCGTCGACGCTGACGCCCATCGGCGTGCCCTTCGGCTTGAGGAGCGTGTCGGGGATCAGCAGGTCGAGGGCCGCCATGTCGACGCTGGCGCGCACCGTCTGCTTGTTCGCGTCGCCGCTCGCCTTGACGTCGAGGGCGATGGGGCCTTCGAGCCGCGCGCCCGGCGGCAGGCTCGCTTTGGCGGCCGGGTAGTAGGAGAGCAGGATGCTCGGGTCGAGCGTGGTCGAGCGGACGGTGAAGTCCTTGAACTTAGGCGTGCCGCCCAGGTCCTCGAGCGCGCCGGACATCGCCAGCTTCACCGCCCCGACCTGCACGTCGAGCTTCTCGATCCTCGCGCCGAGCTTCTCGAGGTCGGCCTCAAGCTTGGAGTCGACGCGCAGCTCGAACTTCGCGCCACCGGCGAGCTGCAGATTGGCGACCGAGAGGAAGCCGTTGATCGAGATGGGCTTGCCCTGGTCGATGGCGCCGACGACCCAGTCGGCCGAGGCGAGCGCCGAGTCGATGCGAGCCGGCACCGCCGGGCCGAGGTAGGGCGCGATGCGCGAGAGGTCAACCTTGTCGAGCCGCAGCTTGACGCCGCCGATCTTCGGCAGGCCTTCGATCGCGAGGTCCGCAGGGAGCGGGCCGACCGAGGTCTCGAAGGCGAGGTTGGGCGCGTCGGCGAAGACCGCGGCCTCGACCTTCACGCGGACCGGATCGGACAGGCGCACGTCGTTGAGGCGAACGCTCAGCTTGCGCACGAAGCTCTCGGCGGGCTGGCCGGTGGCCGTGGCGTGATCGACGAGGCGGATCTTCGCGTCGGCGAGGCGCAGCTCGTTGATCGAGACCTTCTTCAGCCAGGCCTGGACCTCGGGCGACAGCGGCTCCGAGGGCTTCTCCTCCTCCTTCGGTTTGTCGCCGGCGGGCTCGGCTTCGGCGAGCTTGTCGAGGATGTCCTGATAGGAGAGCGAGCCGTCCTTGTAGCGGACGAGGTTGACGGCGAGCCCGTCAACGTAGGCCGCGTCGATGACCACCTCGTCGCCGCCGGAGAGGATGGCGCGCCAGATGGCGATGTCGAAGCCGATGGGCCCGACGCGCAGCAGCGGGCGGTCGTCGTCGGCGCGGCCTTCGGCCTGGGCGATCTCGATGCGGGAGATCGTGCCGCCGAGGGTGGGGAAGAAGCGCGTCGAGATCTCGCCGATCGAGACCTTGCGGCCGAGCTTCGCCTCTATCTCGGGCTTGGCCTTGGCCACCTGCTCGTTGAGGACCTTGTCGAGATCGATGAGCAGATACGCGAGCGCGCTTCCGCCGACGAGCAGCAAGGCGATCACACCGATGGTGATGCCAGCGATCTTGAGGGCGCGCTTCATGGTGCGCCTCCTTTTGGTGGCCTTCGAGTGGCCGGGATATCGGTTGTCGTGACCCGCTGAGCGCGGGGCGCCGCCAGGTTGAGCTGCGACTGGCGATTGGACGAGAGCCTAGCCGCGGAGGCGCGCCGGTGCCAACGATTTCAAGGCCTTCGGCTGTGTCTCGAGCAGTCGCGGGCTTGGCGGGCTGGCCTTCGTGTCGGCGGGCGGGATCGTGGAAGGGGAACGGATGGCCGTCATTCGCTCGGCGAGCCGTCTCTGGCTCGGGCGCATTGCCATGCGCCCCTACCGCCGACACGCCGCGGTCTGCGGGGCCGGGCGCATTGCCATACGGGCGCATTGCCATGCATGGGGAGGATCTTTAGACGGCAGCACAGGTTGGCTCGAGATAGGCGGACAGGCGAGCAAGGGAGTCCTCCCTATCTCTCGATGGGTTCCTTGCTTCTTGCTCTATCGTGTCAGCGAGCT
>JBMNNX010000394.1:0-4941 GCA_050942745.1 Myxococcales bacterium | reverse complement strand
CCGCTGAGCACTACGAGGCCCGTTACAGGGAAGCGGTCAAGAAGGGCGCGCTCAACCGACTCCGACGCATGGGATACCGAGTCGAGATCGAGGACGCGCGGGGAGCTGTTAGTTAGGAGCGAGAGGGCATCACCGTGGGCGGCGCGATAGCCGGCGGCGCGGTCGAGTCGATGTCTTTTCGCTACGGCGGCCTGCACGATAGCTGCGTCGAGTACGAGATCATCGGCGGCACGGGCGAGATCGTGACCTGCTCGCCGACGCAGGAGCCGCTGCTCTTCGAGATGATCCACGGCAGCTACGGGACGCTCGGCGTGCTGACGCGCCTGAGCTTCAAGCTCGTGCCCGCCAAGCCGTACGTGCGGATGGAGTACCGCACCTTTCCGAACGCCGAGCGCTTCTACGCGGCGATGCTCGAGCGCTGCGAGGCGGTCGACTACGACTTCATCGACGGCATCGCCCACGCACCCGACCGCTTCGTGCTCTGCCTCGGGCGCTTTGTGGACTCTGCGCCCTACCTGAACAGCTACCGGTGGCTCAACATCTTCTACAAGAGCACCGCGCAGCGCGCTGAGGACTACCTGACCACCGAGGACTACTGCTTCCGCTACGACGCCGAATGTCACTGGCTGACGCGCACCGTCCCACCGCTCGAGTGGAAACCGGTGCGCCTCGCGCTCGGCAAGGCCGTGCTCGGCTCGACCAACCTCATCCGCTGGTCCAAGCGACTCGACAAGCTGCTCGGCATGAAGAAGCGCCCGGACGTGGTCTGCGACGTGTTCATCCCCGCGCGCAGGTTCGTGCCGTTCATCGAGTGGTACCAGCGCGATTTCCGCTTCTGGCCGCTCTGGATCGTGCCCTACCGGGTCCGGCCGATGTACCCCTGGGTCGCCGAGGAACACGCCAGCCGCGTCGGCGGGGGGCTGCTCATCGACTGCGCGGTCTACGGCAAGCCCAACGGCGGGGAGATCGACTACTCGAAGCTGCTCGAGGACAAGACCTTCGAGATGGGCGGCATCAAGACGCTCATCAGCCGCAACCACTACACCGCCGAGCGCTTCTGGCAGATCTACAACCGCCCGAACTACGAGGCGGCCAAGGCCCAGCTCGATCCGAACGGCGTCTTCCCGGGCCTGTTCGAGAAGTTCCACCGCGTCGAGTGACGCGCGGTGCGGCGCTGGAGGGCAAAGCTCCCGCTACGCCACGCCCGCCCGCGAAGGGCGATGAAGCGTCGGCGATGCTCGGAAGTCCCGGCCCTTCCGCCGCCGACGTAGGTGGGAAGGCCCGAGAACACGAAGCCGCAGAAGGCGCGAGGACCGAGGTCGGCCGTCTCGGCCGCCATGTCGGGGCGACGTCGGTGGCGCGGAAGGGCCCAAAGCAGCGCAGAGCTCCATCTCCGCCACCTGCGACCGCGCTCAGCCCGCGGCCTGCTCAGCCCTTGCCGCCCTCGAGCTCCGCGAGTCGCGCCTCGAGCTCCGCGAGCCGGGTCTCCAGGCTGCGCACCCTGCGCACCGTCTCTCTGCCTTGGGTGAACACCGAGTGGGCGCGCAGCGCCGCGCGAATCTCCATGGCCGGAGTCCCGAGATACTCCCCGGGCTCCTCGATGTCGGCCATCACCCCGGTCTGCGGGCCGATACGCGTGCGGTCGGCGATCTTCAGGTGATTGCCGATGCCCACCTGGCCGCCGCAGACGACCCCCGCCCCCAGCGTGCTCGACCCGGCGATCCCCACCTGGCCGCAGAGGATGCACAGCGGGCCGACCTGGACGTTGTGGCCGACCTGGACGAGGTTGTCGATCTTGCTGCCCGAGCCGATTCGCGTCGCGCCCAGCGTCGCCCGGTCGATGGCCGAGTTGGCGCCGATCTCCACGTCGTCGCCGACCTCGACCGTGCCCGCCTGCGGAATCTTGAAGTGCCGGGGGCCGCTGCTGTCGAAGGCGAATCCGAAGCCGTCGGCGCCGATGACCACACCCGGGTGCAGGATCGCCCGCTCGCCCACGCTGCAGCGTTCGCGAATCACCACGTTGGGATAGAGGACGCTCTCGGCCCCCACGACGCTCGACTCGCCGACGAAGCAACCGGGGAAGAGCACCGCGCGCGGCCCGATGCGCGCCCCTCGGCCGACGAACGCGAAGGCCATCACCGTCGCCGTCGGATCGACCTCGGCCCCTTCCTCGACGACCGCGCGCGCGTCGACTCCCGGCGCGAAGGCCGGCCGCGGGTGGAAGACGGCCGAGACCCGGGCGAAGGCGAGGTAGGGGTCGTCAACGACGAGCGCCGCCGGCCCGGCCAGCAGCTCGAGCGCCTCCTCGCGCAGCAATACGGCCGAGGCGCGCGTCGCTCGCAGCACTTCGCGGTAGCGCGGGTTGTTGAAGAAGGCGATCTGGCCCGGGCCCGCTTCGGCGAGACCGTTGACCCCGCTCAGCCGCGTCTTCGGGTCTCCATGCACGACACCCGCGACGATGCTCGCGAGCTCGCCGAGGGTGCGCGTCTGCTGCTCCCGGCCTGTGGTCACGGGCTACTTCTTCTTGCCGTCGGCCTTCGGCGCGTTGGACTTCGCGGGCGCGCCCGAGCCCTTGGCCGGGTACTTGGCGTTGTACTTGCGCACCAGCTCGTTGGTGATGTCGAGCTCCTCGGGCGCGTAGGCGAGCACGGCGCGGTCGAAGACGAAGGTGAAGCCCTCGGCCTGCGCGATGCTCTGGACGATGCCGGACATCTTGACGAAGAGCTGCTGGGTGAGCTCGCGCTCCTGGCCGGCGAGCTCCTTTTGCGACTCCTGCCAGTACTGGGTCACTTCCTTGCGCCGGCGCTCGAGCTCGGCTTCCTTCTCGCGCAGCTTGTCGTCCTTGAGCACGCCCTCGCGCGCCAGGCTGTTCAGGCTCGCGTATTCGCGCTTGAACTCCTCTTGCCGCTTGTCGAGCTCGGCCTGCTTCTTCTCGAACTCGCTCTTGAGGCGGTTCTTGATGGCCTTGCCCTCCTCGATCTGATCGAGGGCGCGCTGCATGTCGACGTAGGCGAATTTGCTCTGGGCGAGCGCTCCGGCGGCGGGCAGCAGCGCGAGCGCGGCGACGGCTATCGAAAGGGTGCGAAGCTTCATTTGTGAGACTCCGGGGCTGCCAGCAGCCGGGGCAGCAGGTTTGGTCACGCCGGCACAACAGGCGCTAGCCCCTGAAAAATCCAGCGAAAACGCGGCCGGACCTTATTCGGCGGCCTGCTGGGGTGTCAAGGATGCCAACGCGCCTTTTCGAACGATAACGCTCTAAGGACCGAAGGCTTCCCCAGCCCGCGAAACCGGCGCCCCTGCCTCGCCATGACGGGCTCACGCCGCGAGCTCCGACGGCCGAAGTCGGCGGTCTTGACCGCCGCCCGTCTGCGCTCCGAGACGTCTGCGCCCCCTCGGCGCCGCCGGCCCCGTTCTTCGGGCTCCCTCGCCTTTCTGCTAACCTACCGGCGACACGGCCGATTCCCAGCCCCGGGGGCGCACATGCGCTACAAGTCCCGTCTCGCTCTCTTCTTGCTCGCACTCTGCGGCGCGCTCCTCGCCGCGTGCTCGACCGAGGTCCCGGCCGAGAACCCAACCCTCGCCAAAGAAGGCGAGCCGTGTGCCGCCGACGACCAGTGCGAGACCAAGATGTGCGCCGCGCTGCCTGGCGAGGCGCAGTCGACCTGCCGACGCGCCTGCGAGGCGGGCTGCAAGGCCGACGAGATCTGCACGACGCTGAGCGTCGGCGCCGGCGGCAAGCTGCGCACGACCTGCGTCCCCGAGCGCGCCGGGCTGTGCGTCACCTGCGAGTACGACGGCGACTGCCCCTACCCCGCCGACGCCTGCATCAAGCTGGGCGACCGCCTCGCCTGCGGCCGCGACTGCGCCTTCGACAAGACCTGCCCCGAGGGCTATCGCTGCGCCGAGGCCGTGTCGTCCTCGGGCGACAAGGTCGCCTTCCAGTGCGTCCCCGAGAGCGGAAGCTGCTCTTGCATGCCGGCCACCGTCGGCCAGAAGCGGCCCTGCGAGCGCACCAACGAACACGGCACCTGCACCGGCGTCGAGGTGTGCTCCGAGGAGCTCGCCTTCACCGGGTGCGACGCACCCGAGCCCGCGCCCGAGGTCTGCAACCTCGTCGACGACGACTGCGACGGCGAGACCGACGAGGACATCGCCGAGCAGGTCTGCGGGCAGGGCGAGTGCCTGGTCACCGTCCCCGGCTGCGTCGAGGGCACCACGCCCCAGTGCGTCCCCAAGGCCCCGGGCGTCGAGACGTGCAACGGCAAGGACGACGACTGCGACGGCTTCGTGGACAACGGCTTCGACCTGCAGACCGACCCCCGCAACTGCGGGACCTGCGGCAACGTCTGCAGCGCAAGCCACGCCACCGCGCTCTGCCAGGGCGGCCATTGCGCGCTGGGCTCCTGCGAGCCGGGCTGGGGCAACTGCGACGGCGACGCCAGCAACGGATGCGAGACCGACACGACCAGCTCGCTGCAGCACTGCGGCCAGTGCAACCGGCCCTGCGAGTGGCGCCCGAACACGACGGCGAGCTGCGAGTCGGCCTGCGTCTACGAGTGTGTCGAGGGCTGGAACGACTGCAACGGGCAACAGTCGGACGGCTGCGAGTCGAACCGCATGGTTGACCTGAACAACTGCGGCGCCTGCGGGAACAAGTGCCCGGACAGACCGAACGCGACGACCCTCTGCAGCCAAGGCCTGTGCAGCTACGCCTGCGTCGGCACCTGGCACGACTGCGACGGGCTGCCGGAGAACGGCTGCGAGGCCAACCTCCAGAACGACCCGAACAACTGCGGGGGCTGCAACCACGTCTGCCCCTCGCCCGAGCACGCTTTGGCGACCTGCTCGAATGCGAGCTGCCGCTTTGACTGCGCGCTGCCTTACCAGGACTGCAACGGTCAGGTGAGCGACGGCTGCGAGACCAACGTCAGCGGCGACGTG
>JBMNNX010000087.1:0-22576 GCA_050942745.1 Myxococcales bacterium | reverse complement strand
TGCTCGGGCTCGGCCTGCACGCTCACCTGCGACAACGGCTGGGGCGACTGCGACGGGTCCGGGGGCACCGGCTGCGAGACGAACCTCAACACCTTCAGCGCGCACGCCCAGTGCCTCAACATCGAGGATCTCGGCGAGATCGACGGCGACATCTCGCCTTCGCAGCAGATCGTCCGCAGCGGCTACGGCGAGGCGTTCTTCAGGGTCCGCATCGACGAAGAGAGCGGGAGCAGCATCTACGTGAGCGCCACCGTGGTGCTCGAGTCGCCGCCAGGCTTCGACTACGACCTGCGCGTCTACCGGGGCAGCTGCGGGGCGAACGTCTCCACCTCGAGCAGCGCTTCCTCAATCGACTTCGTCGAGACCTGTGCCCCCGACGGCTGGGGGCGCGAGGACGGATACGAGCTCTGGATCGAGGTCACCTTCTACAGCGGCCGCGGTTGCGCGCCCTGGACGCTGACAATCGCCGGAAACACCTTGGTCGAGGCCTGCGAGTAGCGGGCGGGCCGGCGCGCTTTCGAGCCTCGGCCCCGCGCCGCCCGGACCGCTCGGCCGCGCCGCGAGCACGCCCGCCCACAGCCCTTCCAGCCATGGCCGCGCCTCGCCGGGCGCTCCGGGCGTCCCGCTTGCCGCCCCCGGGCGCATTTGTTATCCGAACCCGGCCTGATCACTGAGGGAATTGCCGCCGATGCCCGACGACACCAAGCCTCGCCAGACTCCAGAGCCGCAGCCTCCGGCGGCCCCGCCGCGCCCTCGCGTCAAGCTCACCATCGACGATCGCGAGCTCGAGGTCGAGGCGGGCACCAACCTGCTCGAGGCCGCGCGCGCGACAGGCGTGGAGATTCCCCACTTCTGCTATCACCCGCGCCTGAGCGTCGCGGCGAGTTGCCGCATGTGCCTGGTCGAAACCTCCAACTCGCCCAAGCCGGTCCCGGCCTGCCAGATGCCGGCGACCGAGGGGCTGGTCGTCCGCACGAGGTCCCCCGTCGTCAAGGAGGCGCAGCGCGCCACCCTCGAGTTCCTGCTGCTCAACCACCCGATCGACTGCGCCATCTGCGACCAGGCGGGCGAGTGCAAGTTGCAGGACTACTACCAGGCGCACGACGCCCAGCCCTCGCGGCTTGCCGGCCCCAAGGTCCAGAAGGACAAGCGCCGGCAGCTCGGGCCGCTCGTGACCCTCGACCAGGAGCGCTGCGTCCTGTGCACCCGCTGCGTGCGCTTCATGCGTGAAGCCGCCGGCGAGCCACAGCTCGGGGTCTTCGGCCGCGGCAGCCACGAGGTCATCGACACCTTCCCCGACCGGCCGCTCGACTCGAACTACGCGGGCAACACCGTCGATCTGTGCCCGGTCGGCGCGCTCACCAACAGCGACTTTCGCTTCACGGCCCGCGCCTTCTTCCTGACCGCGACCCCGTCGGTCTGCACCGGCTGCGCGCGCGGCTGCTCGGTCTGGCTCGACCACTTCAACGGCGAAACCTATCGCTACCGGCCGCGCGAGAACCCGGAGATCAACGGGCCGTGGATGTGCGACGTCGGGCGGCTCTCGTACAAGCCGCTTGTCCACGACCGCGCGCTCGAGGTGAAGATCGGCCGCGCCGGCGAGGGCCGCACCGCCGAGGGGCGCGAGGCCGCGCGCTTCGCCCTCGAGAAGCTCAAGCCGCTCGCCGGCAGCGAGCGCCTCGCCTTCGTCGCCAGCCCGACCGCCTCGGTCGAGGACCTGCTCGCCACCTTCCGCCTCGCCTTGGAGGGCCTGAAGCTAAAGCGCGTCTTCGTCTCCGGCCGCCCCGCCGACAAGGGCGACAAGCTGCTCTTGCGCGAGGACCGCAACCCGAACCGCCTCGGGCTCGACTGGATCGCCCAGGCCTTCGGGCTTGCGGTCGAGCCCTTCGAGCGGCTCATCGAGGAGATAGACGCCGAGCGCGTCAAGGGCGTGCTCGCCGTCGGCGCGGACGTCCCCACCGACCCGAAGCTCGTCGCCTCGCTGCTGCTCAACCTCGATCCGGTGATCGTCCTCGCCACCAACCTCGGCCCAGTCGCGGGCATGGGCCACGTGCTGCTGCCCGCCTGCCCGTGCTCGGAGGACGACGGCACCTTCGTCAACTTCGAGGGCCGCGCCCAGCGCTTCGTCGCCGCCTACCGCACCCGCGGTCAGAGCCGGCCGCACTGGACCTGGGCGGCGACGCTGCTCGAGGAGCTCGGCGTGCAGGTCGGCTGGCGCAGCGCCCGCGACGTCTTCGCCGAGCTCGCGCCGCGCGTCCCGCAGCTTGCGGGCTTCGACTGGGCCTCGGCGCACGGCTACCTGGTCCATCCGCGCGGCCTGCGCACCCTGCCCGCCGCCGCCGACGCGCGGCACGGCATCCACCGCGAGAGGAGCCAGAGGTGAGACTGCGCTGGGGAATGATCCTGCTTGTCTTCGTCGGCCTGCCCGCGCTGCTCTTCGGGCTGAGCGCGGGCTTCTACGCGCTGGCCGCCCTCGCCGAGGGCCTCTTCACCGGCGGCGCCGGGGTCGTCAACGTCTTCACCTTGATGCTGCTGATGGTGATGGTCTTCTCCGCGCTCTTGACGCTCGCCGAGCGCAAGTGGAGCGCGGCGATGCAGGACCGCATCGGCCCCAACCGCGCCAACCTCGGCCCCTTGCGGCTCGGCGGCCTTTTCCACTTCGTCGCCGACGCGCTGAAGATGCTCTTCAAGGAGGACTTCACCCCCGCTGGCGCCGACAAGTGGCTCTTCCGGCTCGCGCCCGCCCTCGCCTTCATCCCGGTCTTCTGCCTCTTCGCGGTCGTCCCGGTCGGCCCGCCGGTCGAGCTGTTCGGCGAGACCGTCGCGCTGCAGATAGCCAACCCCGACTTCGGCGTCCTCTACGTCTTCGCCTTCGCCTCGCTGGCGGTCTTTGGCACTACGCTGGCCGGCTGGGCCTCGAACAACAAGCTCGCCCTGCTCGGTGGCGTGCGCGCGACGAGCCAGATGATCAGCTACGAGGTCGCGCTCGGCCTGTCGCTCGTCGGCGCCATCGCCGCCTTCTCCGCGCTCACGCCCGCGGGCGGCTCGAGCTTGCGGCTCGAGCAGATGGTCGAGTCGCAGGCGACCTGGCTGTGGGGCGGCGGCAGCGGGTTCGACTTCGGCGTGCCGGCCTGGGGCATCCTGCTGCAGCCGCTCGGCTTCGTGCTCTTCTTCGCCGCCTCCTTCGCCGAGACCAAGCGCGCCCCCTTCGACATGCCCGAGGGAGAGAGCGAGATCGTCGGCTACTTCGTCGAGTACTCGGGGATGCGCTTCGGCCTGTTCATGATCTCGGAGTTCGTGGAGATCGTCGTGCTCTCCGGGGTCATCGCCTCGATCTTCTTCGGCGGCTACCACCTGCCCTTCGGCGAGGCCTGGCTGCAGGGACACCTGGGCCCCTTCTGGCTCGCCGCGCTTCAGGGGACGGTCTTCTGGCTCAAAGTCATCGTGCTCGCCTGGCTGCAGCTCGCCATCCGCTGGACCTTCCCGCGCTTTCGCTACGACCAGGTCCAGAAGCTCGGTTGGCGCATCCTGCTGCCGGCCGGCCTGTTCAACGTCTTCACCACCGCGGCGCTGGTGCTGCTCGACCCGAGCCTGCGGCTGCTCGCGCTCTTCGGGCTCGCGCAGATCGCCGTGCTCGTCTGCATGGTCGCCGGAGGCAAGCCCGCGCAGGCCGAACCCGACGAGCGCCCCGTTGTCGTTTCGGACCACGACGGCGTGAGCGCGTAGCCATCTGCCATGGCCAGCTTCGACGCAGCCAAATCGAGCCTCCCCGGTCACCCCGAGCAAGAGACCGGACCATGGGCCGGCTGTGGCCTTGAACTAACAGGGGGAGTTGTTAGTTAGGAGCGTAGCCTCCCGCGGAACGCGGGAGGCGAAGTCGAGGGGCCTCGTCGGTGCCGCCCTCAACCCTTCGAGTCGGAGCTTCGCTAGAGAGAAGAGCCCGTGCCCTACAAGGTCTCCAACGAGAAGCTGACGCTGCGCGAGCAGGCCTACCTGCCGGAGATGATCCGCGGGCTCGCGGTCACCACGCGCCACTTCCTGCGCAACCTCTTCGGCAAGCGCGACCCGGCGCGCGAGATCCTCGACCGCAAGGGTCCGTGCCAGATCTCGACGGTGCAGTACCCCGAGGAGAAGGTCGAGTATCCGCCCGGCTATCGCGGCCTGCACCGGCTCGTGCCGCGCGAGGACGGCAGCCCGCGCTGCGTCGCCTGCTATATGTGCGCGACCGCCTGCCCGGCGCAGTGCATTTACATCGAGGCCGGCGAGTACCCGGCCGACGACCCGAGCGCGCCGAACCGGGTCATCGAGCGCTACCCGACGAAGTTCGTAATCGACGAGCTGCGCTGCATCGTCTGCGGCTTCTGCGTCGAGGCCTGCCCGAAGGACGCGATCCGCATGGACACCGGCCTGCACGCGGCCTCGAGCGAGGAGCGCGGCCAGTTCGTACTCGAGCGCGAGGCACTGCTGCGCGGTCCGGCCGTCGAGCATCCTTCCGACCCCTGGAAGAAGCGCGACAGCTCGAGCGCGCCCGAGCACGGCGAGAAGGAGGCGCATATGCGAATCGCGCCTCGCAAGAGCGAAGGATGAAGCTCGAGCTTTCTGCCCGGTTCCCTCGATGAGCCGTGCCGCACGAGGACGGATCATGGACGGCCCGCTCCAGAAGCCCGCGTCGGCTTCTCCGGCGAAGAGGCGCTCGACCTCGACCGCCCGGCTCATCTTGTGGGGCGTCGTCGTCGCGACCGGGCTGCTCTCGTTCTTCGTGTCCTGGATGCCGGAACCGCTCTTCTTGTTCGCCATCGCGTACGGGCTCGACAGAGCCGTCGCGGGGCGAATCCGCATGACTCACGAGAACGGGGTGCAAGGGAGACGGGCCAAGCTCCTCGGCGCCGCCTTCATCGCTTGGGGAGTCGCGCAGTTCGCCCTCGGCGCCTACGAGCGCCTTTACCCCGACCTATTCGCCGGCCTGTTTGGCGCGGCGGGCTTCGCGCTTGTCGCCGCGCTCTGGGGACCACTCATCGCCCTTTGGATTCTCGGCATGGCCTGGGCGCGGCCACTGCGCGAGCCGCCGAGAGTCGCCTCGAAATGGGGCTCGCCGCGGTCGGCTCGCTCCCCTTTCGCCTCGCGCCCTGAACCGTCGCTTCAGTGCTGCGTCGGCGCGCCCTCCTGCTCCCGCAGGAAATCGCTGGAAAGGCTCGCCTGCCGCATCAGCCCCGCGGCCGGCGACCTTCGCGACACGCCGGTGATGAGCCGCGCCCCGCGCTCGTAGGTGAAGTACGAGTAGGCCCAGTCGAGCAGCACGAGCAGCCGGTTGCGGAACCCGACGAGGTAGACGAGGTGGACGGCAAGCCAGGCGAGCCACGCGAGTTGCCCCGAGAGCTGCACGCGGCCTATCTGGCCGACTGCCGCCTTGCGGCCGATGGTCGCGAGCATCCCGCGGTGGCGATAGCGAAACGGCGCCCGCCCGGCGCCGCGCAGCGAGGCGAGGATGTTGAGCGCGGCGTGCTTGCCTTCCTGGATCGCCGCCGGGGCCACTCCCGGCACGAGAGCGCCGTTCCACTCCACGTGCGCGAGGTCGCCGACGACCATCGCCTCGGGATGCCCCGGCACGGACAGATCGGGCGCCACCTGCACCCGCCCGGCCTTGTCGAGCCGCGTCCCCAACGTGCGCGCGAGGGGCGAGGCGGCGACACCCGCGCCCCACAGCACGGTGCGCGTCGCGATGCGCTGACCGCCGGCGACCACGCCTTCGGCGTCTATCGCGCTCACCATCGCGTTGGTGCGCACCTCGACGCCTAGCTTGACGAGCTGCTCGCGCGCCCTCTCCGAGAGCTTCTCGGGGAAGGTCGGCAGCACCCGCGGCAGCGCTTCGATGAGGATGACCCGAGCGCGCTCGGGGCGAGTGTGCCGGAAGTCGCGCGCCAGGGTGCGCCGCACGATCTCGGCGAGCGTCCCGGCGAGCTCGACGCCGGTCGGCCCGCCGCCGATGACCGCGAAGGTCATCCAGCACTCCTGCTCCTCGGGGGAGACCTCGCGCTCGGCCCGCTCGAAAGCGAGCAGCACCCGCCGCCGGATCTCGAGCGCGTCTTCGAGCGTCTTGAGCCCAGGGGCGAAGCGCGCCCACTCGTCGTGTCCGAAGTAGGAGTGCGCGGCCCCGGTGCCGAGGATGAGGTAGTCGTACTCGAGCGAGCCGTCGGTCAGCTCGACGATGCGGCGCTCGAGGTCTATCGCGGTCGCCTCGGCGAGCAGCACCTCGGCGTTCGCCTGGTGGCGCAGGATGCGGCGGATGGGCCGGGCGATCTCGCTCGGATCGAGGCCGCCGGTGGCGACTTGGTAGAGCAACGGCTGGAAGAGGTGGTGGTTCTGCCGATCGACGACCGTCACCCGCACAGGCGCCCAGCGCAGCCGCCGGGCCGCGTTCAGGCCGGCAAAGCCGGCGCCGAGGATGACGACGCGAGGCTTGCTCCCATCAAGAGTGGCCGCCATGAGCCATCCGTGCCACAGTTCGCGGCGCGCCGGCACGACCGCGTGCCGGCCCAT
Source organism: Myxococcales bacterium (assembly GCA_050942745.1). GTDB lineage: Bacteria > Myxococcota > Myxococcia > Myxococcales > UBA5297 > UBA10939. The sequence goes on along the minus strand of JBMNNX010000087.1, from coordinate 16,039 downwards.
ATCTGCCCCATGCGCTTGAGTGAAGTGTGTCTGGCGGAAGCCCTGCGCCGTTCGCCCTGAGCGTAGCTCTCGACGCGAAAGCGACGGGAGCGGAGTCGAAGGGCCCTTCGACCTCGGCCGCGCTTTTCGACTCCGCCTCCCTCGTTCCTCGCGAGGCTACGGCCGGGCTGACCGGCATCCACTCGCAGATTCCGCGACAAGTTCCTTCAGTGCATCGTCACCGCGCGAACCCGCTCGATGGGCCGGTTGGCGTAGACCCAGGCGAGATCCTTGATGAGCATCCGCGCCGCGGGCCGCGCCTTGACCGGCAGCCGCTTGAGCACCTTGCGACGGGCGCCGAAGGCCCACAGCGAGGCGCCGACCGCGTCCCAGAACTGCCGGCGCATCGTCTCGTACGACGAGGCGATCGCCGTGCCGTAGGCGAAGTGAGCCGCGAGCGCGTAGGCGTGGGTCTTGAGCGGATACTTCTGCGGCCACGCGGCGAGCTTGAAGGCGGGCAGCACCACGTTGTCGGCTAGCATCCAGACCGCGGCGCTGTAGGCGGCAACTCCCAGCGGGTTGCGAGTCGCCGGCAGCGTCTCTCGCGTCAAGCCGTAGAGCCCGCCCCACATCGCGCCGAAGGCGTAGTGCACGAGCGTGGCGCCGCGCTTCTTCTGCGCGTCGGTGAGCGGGCCGCGCTTCATCATCCCTTCGGTGAACCGCCGGGCGGTCGTCTCGAGGGCGATCTCGCGCTTCTGCTCCTCCTCAGGCGGCGTGAACACGCCCTCCGGCGTGGGCGGCGCGATCTTCGCGGTGCGCTTGAAGAAGACGTTCTGCGCATACGCTCCGATTGCGCCCGCGACCATGCCCCTAAACAGCGCGCCCAGCGGAGTCACGAAATACATGGCACCCCTCCCCTGCACTCTTCGCGGTCTCTCGGGGGATCTTCTGCTTTGTGAGCCTTGCGGCAATCCCGCTTTGGAAGGCTCGCGTAGCAGGGGCGGCGCACGCACGGCCGCTCACCAGGCGCGCAAGCGATGTCGGGCGCGCCGCGACCGAGGCGGCGGCTTCGCGCGCGCCGGGCGCACTGCCGCGCGCCTCTACCGCGGCGCGCCGAAGACTCCGACGTGCAGCCCGAGCGCGGAGACGCGCTCGGCAATGCTCGACAGCTCTTCGTCGCTCACGGCCTCGACCCCGGGGACGGCCGTCGTCCGGGCGATCGTGTAGAGCTGCACCCTGTCGATCCGAGTGCCCGCGTCACGCAGCTCGCGCAGCCGCTCGAGGTAGGCCGCGACCTCCTCCTCGGCAGGCGGGCCGCCGGGCAGGCGCATGAACAGCGACTGGATGACGAGCGGGTGCGCCCGCCCCGCTTCTCGCAGGTTCGCGAGGACGCGCGCGAACGGGACCTTCGAGCGATTGACGCGCTGGTAGTGCGCCTCGGTGCCGGCGTCGAGCTTTGCCCAGACCTCGCCGCGCGGGCCGCGCGCGGCCCGCGCCTCGATCACCTGCGGGCGGTCGAGCAGCGTGGCGTTGGTGATGACGACGACCTTCGCGTCGAGCGAGTGGCGATCGAGCGCGCCCGCGGCGAGGCGGCAGGCCTCGGCGAACGCGGGGGAGGCGGTCGGCTCGCCGTCGCCGCTGAAGGCGATGTCGTTGAGCCTGCGCAAAGGCTCTGGCGTGCGCGTGAAGGGCTCCTGCTCGAAGAGCGCGCCGCTCGCGACGATGCTGAGCATCTGATCGAGCTCGGCGCCCAGCCGCTCGAGATCGACGCCGCCCGCGCGCCCCGGCACCGCGCGATCGACCATGCAGTAGACGCAGTCGAAGGTGCAGGCCTTGTTCGGGTTCAGGTTGACGCCAATCGACAGCCCGCGCGAACGCCGGCTGATCACCGGGTACACGTACTCGTTGCTGCGCCACTCGCGGCTGTGCTGTCGGAAGAGAGGGGTGTTGACGTCCATGGCAACTCGCAGGGTTGAGGCGTCGGGATTCTAGTCCGCCGCCGTGCCGCCAGTGGCCGAACCGCGCCTCCATGCAGAACAGCCGGGGGCGGCGGCCGAGTCCGGCGCGGGAGCGATGCCGCAAGCCGTCGCGTCGCAAGCCCCTGGGGTGTTGCCCAGAATCCGCCCGCGCCGGTGCTTTGAGCGCACGCGCCTCCTGCTCGGTTTCGCAGACGTGGGACGGCGAGTCACGAGCGGGTTGAACGAAACGTTACATCGCCGATCGTCCGATTTTGAAGCCGGAAACCGGCGATCGGCGCGCCGATCGGCCGATCTTGGTATTGCAAATCGGACGATCGACGGGCCGATCGGCCGTTTCGCCGCCGCAAAACGCGCGATCGGCAGGCCGATCGGCCGATCCTGGTATTGCAAAACGGACGATCGGCGGGCCGATCGGCCGTCTCGGCACCGCAAAACGGGCGCTCGGCGGGCCGATCGGCCTTTCCTGGTATCGAAAAGCAGACGATCGGCGGACCGATCGATCGTCTTCGCGGCGCAATGCCCCCCGAGCGGGTGACCGGCCGACCTTTTGACGACTGCAACCGGGTGCCGGGCGCGACCGCCTGGGCGGCTACGGTCGCTCCTCGATTCCGCGGCCTCACACCGGTCGCGCCAGCGAGTTGCCGGGACGACGCCGGCCCGCCTCGGTTCCGCGACCTGGTTCGCCGTTCCCGCCGCCGACTGGGCCGTTCCGAATCCGAAAAAGTGATGGCCGGCGAGAAGTCTCACCGGCCATCAGGCGGAGCGCGGTAGGCGACGGACGTGGGGGAGGCGCCCGGGCTACCGCTTCTCCTTACCCGACGGTTGGAGCCGGGCTCGGCGGCTCCAGCGGCCCCTCTGTGATCGGCCCCGGCGCCGGCTCGGCTCCCGCGCGCGACGAACCGCGCGAATAGCTCATCTTCGCAGCGAGCAGTTCCTCGCCCGCCATCAGGAGCAAGCTCTTCGCGAGCTGGTTGATGATGCTGAAGCGCTCATCGAACCGCTCCATCGCCTGGTACTTCTCGGAAAGCGTCCCCTGGGTCTCGCGCGCCTCGCGCGCCACCTCGCCGATGGCCTCCGCGAGCTCCCTACTCTCGTTCTCGAGCCGGGTCGCCCACTCGACCGCGTCGAAGAAGGTGCCGGGCAGGCCGGTCTCGAACTTCCCGGCGCGCAGCTTCTCGGCGACAGCTTCGGCCGCGCGCTGAAGGCCCATCGGGTCGCGCGGTGTGTCGCTCGCAAAGCCGGCCTGCCGGACCGCGTCGGGCCCGACCAACACGCCGAGAAGCTGTCGCAGCGTGCCCATCGAGGCGAACAGCGGCTCGATCTTCTCGTCGCGCACGGCACGCGCGACGAGGTCCTGCCCGAGCTCCAAGCTGTGCTTCTTCTCGGCCTGCTCCAGCTCGTCGCGAACCGACTCGAGCGCCCGTATCAACAACGTCGTCAGCAAGGCCATGTCCGGCATGACCTCGCCCTCCTTCAAGTGCGGGCGCAAGAACTCGCCGGCCTTGCTTCCGATCTTCTGCTGATGCGCGTTCAGCGCCGCGAGGCTCGCGACCGCAATGCGCAGCTTCTCGGTCACCTGCTTCGACATCATTGGGGTTCCCTCCCGGTGATGGTCTCACCTCGGGCGCCGATTGCATGATCCTTTTCTGAGGCTGTCAACTGGTTTCATCTGTCTGACCTAACGGTCATTTTCCGAAACTGAACGTTTGACCCGCCGCGACACGCGGCTCCCTGCCTTCGCTCCGTCCGTCACCGCGAAGCTGGAGCTCCGCGCTCCATCCCTCCGCCGGTTAGCGTGAGCGGAACGAATTCGCCGGCTGCGCGATGTTCGGATTGCCCGCCTCACGCCCCCGGCTCTGGTGGCTGGCGCCAGGGCCGCTCGCGCCACGCGCTGTGCCCGTGCAAGAAACAGAAGCCCGAGCACGCTCCACGGAGGATTGTGCTCGGGCGATGGATGGGAACAGCAGACGGGCTGTCTCCGAAAAGACTGCCCGCGTTTTCGACCTAGAAGACTGCGGCCTCACACCCTTGAAACCGGGGGCGTAAGGCCGCCAGCCGACGTAGGTCGATGGCCAGGGCGAGCCTCATCGCGCCTTGGCCAACGCCTGGGGCCTCGAGCTCGCGCCCGGTGCCCACTGCGGCGCCGAAGGCAAACCACGCGGGCGACCGGTGCTCGGCTCATCGAAGGCCCGTTAGCTCTTCGCCAGGAACGGATATCGGTAATCGCAGGCCGGGGCGAAGGTCTCCTTGATCGTGCGGGGGCTGACCCAGCGCTGCAGGTTGAACGGGCCGCCGGCCTTGTCGTTGGTCCCCGAGGCGCGCGAGCCACCGAATGGCTGCATGCCGACCACTGCGCCGGTGGGCTTGTCGTTGATGTAGAAGTTGCCGGCCGCGTTGCGCAGCGCCTCGGTCGCCTGGACGATGGCATAGCGGTCGCGCGCGAAGATCGCCCCGGTGAGCCCGTAGGGCGAGCTCTGATCGCATACCTCGAGCGTCTCGGCGTACTGCTCGTCGGGGTAGACGTAGACGGTGAGGACCGGGCCGAAGATCTCCTCCTCCATCGTCACCGACTTCGGGTCCTGGGTTTGGATGACGGTCGGCTCGATGAAGTAGCCGACCGACTTGTCGCCCTTGCCACCGGCGACGATCTCGGTCCCCGGGACGGCCTTCGCGCGCTCGATGTAGCCCATGATCGAGTCGAACGACTTCTCGTCGATCACGGCGTTGACGAAGTTGCCGAAGTCGCGCACGTCGCCCATGCGGATGCTCGCGAGCTGCTCGCGCATCAGGTCGCGCACCCGCGGCCACAGCGAACGCGGGAGGTATGCGCGCGAGGCGGCCGAGCACTTCTGGCCCTGGTATTCGAACGCGCCGCGCACCAGGCCCGTGGCCACCTCGAGTGGATCGGCCGAGGCGTGGACGAAGACGAAGTCCTTGCCTCCGGTCTCGCCGACGAGGCGCGGATAGGTCCGCAGGGTGTCGAGGTTCTTCGCGATGGCGCGCCAGATGCCGTTGAAGGTCGCGGTCGAGCCTGTGAAGTGGACTCCGGCCAGGCTCGGATGCGACAGGACGGGGCCGGCGACCACCGGACCGCTGCCCGGCACGAAGTTGATGACGCCGTCGGGCAGGCCCGCCTCCTGGAAGACATTCATCAGGTGGTAGTTCGACAACAGCGCGGTGGTCGAGGGCTTCCAGACCGTGGTGTTGCCCATCAGCACCACCGACATGTTCAGGTTCGAGGCGATGGCGGTGAAGTTGAACGGGGTGAGCGCGAAGACGAAGCCTTCGAGAGGCCGGAACTCAATGCGGTTGAGCTGATCGGCGCTCGAGTGCGGCTGCTCGGAGTAGATGCGTGAGGCAAAGTGGGCGTTGAAGCGCAAGAAGTCGATGGTCTCGCAGGCCGAGTCGATCTCGGCCTGGTGGGCGCTCTTGCCCTGGCCGAGCATCGTGGCCGCGTTGATCCGGTAGCGGTACCTGGTCGAGAGCAGCTCGGCGGCCTTGAGGGTTATCGACGCGCGCTCCACCCAGGACAGCCGCTCCCAGGCACGCTGCGCGCGCAGGGCCGCGTCGATGGCCTGCAGGACTTCCTGCTCGCCGGCCTGGTGGTAGGTGGCGAGCACATGCCCGTGCTCACAGGGCATGACCACCTTGCCAACCTTCCCGGTGCGAACCTCCTTGCCGCCGATGATCAGCGGGATCTCTATCTGCTCGCGCGACTGCCGCTCGAGCTCGGCCTCAAGCGCGGCTCGGCCAGGCGTTGCCGGGGCGTAGGTCTCTAGCGGTTCGTTGCGCGGAACCTCGAGGCTGAAGACGGCGTTGTTCACCAGTGCCCTCCTTTGGACGGGTGGGATGTGTGCAGCACGGAGCTTCCCTTCGTGACGTCGCGAAGGGGGGCGTAGTGTAATTCTCGGTAGTCTTTTGGAGGAATTTTCTGCCACAAGGCAGCTGGATCGGCCGTCAGAGCCCCTGTTACAAGCCCGTTCATCCTGTCGGCGCCGCCGTGCCAGCCGACTGGACCGAGGGCCGAAAACGGACGGGCACCGGGCAGCAGCTCCGGAGGGCGACAGCTCCGCCCTCCATCTCGCCCACGTCTCAGGGCTACGGGGATTGGGGAAAGCCGCGGGAGATGAGGGTGGGCTCAGAGTCGGAGGCGGAGCACCTTGGCCCTGCCCTGCCTTCCGGACGTCTCGTCACACCGCCAACCTGTTCCATGCCGGCGCGTCGGATCGTCGGTCCTAGCGCGGGGCTTGCTGCCGTCACGCCCTCTCGACAGCGCTCTCGGGCGCCGCCTTCCCCCCTCGCCTTGCCGCCGCGTGCGCCGCCCAGCCGAAGCCGAGCACGAGACCGAAGGCGATGGCGCCGATGGCGTCGATGTAGTCCGACAGGGCCTCCGGCCGAATCAGCCGGGCGAGCGGCGCGGCGAGATCGAAGCTCCCGCCGTCGCGCGCGCTCTTGAGGCCGGCGAGCGTCGCGCTCGCGAGCACGCCAGAGAGGCCCCCGACGATGAAGCCGGTCAGCCCACGCGCGAGCAGGCCCAGCCGGCCGACGGGAGCGCCGCTGCGCTCGGCGGGCGCGCCGTCCGCCTCGATCTCGGCCGGGATCTCGCGCGCGCCCCAGGGCACGAAGCGCTGCAGCATCGCCAGGCCGGGCGCGCTGAAGACGATGGTGAAGAGGAAGAAGTCCCGCCAGCCGATGGCGTCGACGAGGCTGCCGGCGACGGGGCCGGCGACGGTGCGACCGAGCGCGAAGACGCTCGAGAAGAGCGCGTACTGCGTGGCGCTGAAGCGCTTCTGTGTCAGGCGCAGCAGCAGGACCATGAAGGCGCCGGTGCCCATGCCGGAGGCGCCGGTGTCGAGCGCCATCGCCGCGTACATCAGCGGCCGGTTGACGCCCACCTGCGCGACGAGGGCGTAGCCGACGTTGGCCACCGCCTGTAGCACGCCGAAGTACCAGAGCGCCCGCCCGACTCCGATGAAATTGGTGAGAAAGCTGCCGAGGAAGGTGCCGAGCAGCGTGAAGAGGACGCCGACGGTGCCGCTGACGATTCCGACGTCCCACTCCGAGTAGCCCATATCGACGAGGAAGGGTCGCACGAGCGCGACGGCCAGGTTGTCGGCGAGCTTGTAGAGCAGCAGGAAGGCCACGATCTCGAGAGCTCGGTTCTTCTGCAAGAAGCCGACGAACGGCTCCCAGACCGCCTCGCTCAGCGACTGCGGCGGCGGCGCCTCGGTCTTGGGCTCGGGAGCGAAGACGGTCACCGGCAGCAGCAGCAGGTAGATGACGCCCTGCGCGCCGAGGGTGATGCCCCAGCCGATCTGCGGCCCGAGGCTGATGGCGATGGCGCCGGCCAGCCACATGCCAATGCGGTACATCGCCGTGCGCGCGCCGACCGCCAGGCCCTGCTCCTCGCGATCGAGCACGTCCACGGTGTAGGCGTCGATGGCGATGTCCTGCGAGGCCGAGGCGAAGGCGATGAGGACGGTGAGCGCAGCCACCGCGCCGACCGTTGGGTCGGTCGCCTGCGAGGCGAGGCCGAAGGTGAGCGCGGCGAGGGCGAGCTGGCCGATGAGGATCCAGCCGCGCTTGCGGCCGAGCCACGGCGGCCGGAACCGGTCGATGAGCGGCGACCAGAGGAACTTGAAGGCGTAGGGCACCTGGGCGAGCGTCAAGACGCCGATGGTCTTGATGTCGACCTGGATCATGGCCATCCACGCCGGCACGCAGATGATCACCAGCCCGAGCGGCAAGCCCGACGAGAGCGACAGGAGGGTAACAGCGCCCAGGCGCCAGCTCTTGAGGGCGGAGCGAAGGCTCTGGGCGGTCGAGGTCTGCGCCACGGGGCGGTTCTCTGAGGTGGGAGGATGAGCGCGGGATCGCGGATGGTGGCCGCGGACCGGGTCATTGTGGCGCGAAGGCTGGGTCGCTCCAAGAAATCGCGCCCGGGCACAGGCAGGCGAAGGTTGGAGCTACGGCTCCGACACACGCCGGGTTCGACGACGAAGTCTGGAGCTTCATCCTCGAAGACGAAGCAGGAGCGGCATCCTCCACGGGGCTTTCAACCGGCGATCGCCTGTCCCGCGCCGTCCCAGACCCCGTCCCACTCGTCGGCAGGCGGCTTGCGCAGATAGGCGCGACAACGGTCGAGGTAGACGTTCGTCGGCCCGTCGGTCGGGTGCTTCATTGCTAGCGCGGTGAGCGTCGCGATGGCCCCCTGGAAGTCGCGCCGCCGATAGGCGATGAGGCCTTTCTCGAAGGTCTCGATCAGCTCGCGCTGCTCCTTGTCCACATCGCCCTTGAGCCCCATCAGCTCGAAGATGCGGATGGGCCGCTGGCGGCCGGGCACGCGCAGCAGATCGATCTCACGCGCCTCGATCTGCTCGCGCACGAGCTCGAAGGTCGACTCGGAGAGCAGGATCTCGGTCGCCCACTCCTTGTTCTGCCTCTCGAGCCGCCGGGCGAGGCCTATCGCCTCCCCGAGCACCGTGAAGTGGACCCGCGGGCATCCGCCGCGCGCGCCCATCTCCCCGACCACGAGATCGCCGCTGCAGACGCCCGCCCGAGCCCTCAGCTCGACCCCGTACCTGCTCTTCCAGGTCGCCCTGCGGCGCGCGAGCTGATCGCGCACCTGCAGGGCGCAGCGGCAGGCGTCGAGCGCGTGGCGCTCGTTGGGCAGCGGCGCACCCCAGAAGGCGACGACCGAGTCGCCGACCATCTTGTCTACCTGCCCGCGGGTGCCGGCCACCGCCTCGGAGACCTCGGTGAACAGCTCGCTCATCAGGTGCACGATCGCCCGGGGCTTCATCGACTGGCTCAGCCGCTGGAAGTCGCAGACGTCGAGCACCCAGGCGGTCATCAGCCGCTGCTCGCCCTCGAGCGCGAGGAGCTGGGGGTTGCGCAGCAGCTTCTCGACTATCTCGGTGCTGATGCCGCGCCCGAGCGCCTCGCGGATGAGGCTGCCGACCTTCGACTCGTCGGCGAAGTTGATCGCGGTGGATACCGAGAGCGCGACGACGAAGGCGCCGAGCGGCACGACCGTGCCTATCCACAAGCCCGAGCGCCAGGCGTGGTTGGCGAAGGTGGCGTAGGCGCCGGCGACCAGCAGCGACCCGAACGCCTCGAGGATCGCCGTGCGCCGCATCCGCGAAGAGCGGGTCAGGCCCACCGACAGCAGCGCCCCGAGCAGCGCGAGCCCCAGGGCGAGCGCGCTGTCGTAGTCGGTCGAGGCGCGCACCCGGCTCTCGCCCCGCCGCAGGTTCTCGAGCGAGACGGCCGCGACGACCGGGCCCACCGGCGAGGCGCCGACCGGCGTGGTCAACCGCTCGTCCTTCTGCTCTCGGTGCAGGAAGACGACCTTGTTCATCACCCGCTCGGCGAGCTGCGTGTCGATGCTGCGGCCGGCGGCGCGCCGCGAGGCGCTCTTGAGGACCGAGAAAACCGGCACCGACGGGTACGGCTCATCGACCCGGCGGCTGGAGTCGGGCCGGCTGTAGAAGCTGAGGAACGCGAACGCGTTGGCGTCCACGGGCACCGACTTGCCGCCGGCGCTCAGGCGGCCGTCGGCCAGCGTCACCTCGTCCGCGCCGCTCAGGGCGAGCCAGGCGGCCAGGCCGAGCGACGGGTAGTAGCGCCCCTCGTACTTGACCAGATGGCGCACCGCGCGCACGACCCCGTCGTGATCGGGGTGCAGCTCGACCGAGCCGAACCTCGCCGGGCTCGCGACGAGCGCGGGGACCGGCGGGTGCAGGGCGCGAAAGGTCGCGCTCAGGCTGCTGCCGGTCGCCGCGGTCGCGCCGACCGCGTTGCGCTCGGCGAAGACCGCCTCGTCGGTGACGCGGTGGAGCGCCTCCTCGGCCGTCAGCTCGCGCACCTGAAGGTCCTTGCCGGCGCCGGGCTCGAGAAGCGCCGCGCTCGCCTCGACGGCCGCGTTCCGGTCCCGGTAGCCTCCAAGCCAGAGCTCGACCGCAGGCTCGGCGCCGACCAGGTAGGGCAGCGCCTTCTTGGCGAGCAGGGCGCCGGCCACGCGGAACGCGTCGGCGCGGCTGCGGTGGACGCTGTGGCGCACCGCCCAGCGGCCCGGCCGCACGGCCTGCCCCTCGACGATCTCGGTAAAGCGGAAGCCGAGGACGACATCGCCCGCCTCCTCGAGCAGCTTGGCGAACTTCGCGTCGTCGCCGGGCGTCGGCGAGGGCTGGGCGAAGGTCTCGTCGAGGACGATGAGCTTCGCGCCGAGCAGGTGCAGCTCGACCGCGATGTTGCCAAGCGTCTCGCGCGACCAGGGCCAGGGGCCGACGCTCTCGCGGACGCGGGATATCGACTCGTCGTCGATGGTGGCGAAGACGATGTCCTCGGCCGCCTTGGCCGCGCGGGCGTGCTGGCGCGCCATCAGGTCGTGGAAGCGCAGCTCGAGGCCCTCTATCCAGGCGAGCGGGCCTGAAGCGGGCGCCGGCTTGTCCGGATCGCGCACGGGTCGGTGGCGCACGGCGAGGACCGCGAGGATGCCGACCACGAGCCCGACGAGCAGGCCGGTGCGGAGCTTTCGAGGGAACGGAGAGCCGACCACGACGCGCGCGAGTCTAGCGGCAGGGCCCTCGGGCGCCAAAGTTCAAAATAGCGCCCGCGCGGCCTCCTGCTACTCTAGAAGCCCCTTGGCCGGTTCAGGAGGTTGCATGTCATCCACGAAGCCGATCGCCCGCGCTGTCTTCGCGCTGGCGTGCGCGCTTGTCTTTGCCTCCGGGTGCGAGCTGTTCGAGTCGATCCAAGCCGAGAAGGTGCTCGCCGCCACGGTCCTGTCGAGCCCCGAGTACGACTTCAACCAGATGGTCTTCCCCGATGGCGGCGTCCCCATCGAAAGCGACGGCGGTCTGCCCGCCGACGGCGGCCTCATCCCGACTCTCGGCCCGCAGATGGCCGCCGAGGTCTTCTTCGGGGAGCGCAACTCCGACCCGACCGCCGCGCCCAAGGGCATCGCCGGCGCCGAGGCCGTGCTGTCGATAGGCAGCCGCTCGTTCAGGCTCGAGGACAAGGGCGACGGCAAGTACGGCCTGAACAGCCAGGAGGACCCGGACTTCAAGTACGTGTCGGACGCCGAGGTGAAGCTGACGATCAAGAAGGACGGAGAGACCTTCACCGCGACGGTCGTCGCGCCCAAGGAGGAGCGCATCGAGCAGTTCCACGCGACCCCGGGCAAGCCCATCGAGCTGGCCGCCGGCGAGCCCCTGCAGATCACCCGCGCCGCCATCGACAACGTCGCCTTCACCACGGTGATGCCGCTGAGCGCCGCGGCCCAGGAAGGCCCGACCTACACCGATATGCCGAGCGAGCCGCTCGACCTGCTCGACCTGGTGGCGGGACCGGACAAGTGGAAGACCAAGGTGATCACCATCCCGAAGACCGCGTTCCCCAAGGCCGACACGCACTATGTCGTCAACGTCTCGGCAGTGGCCAAGGGCGACACCTCGGCCAACCTGTTTACGACCTCGGCCTTCCTTGTGGGGACGGCGGACTTGGGGCTGCTGAAGACGAAGTAGGCGCGACAGTCGAGAGTCGAGAGTTGAGAGTGAAGGGCCCGGGCGTGCTCGGGCTCTGACCCTCGACCTCGCTCAGAGCGCCCCACCCGTTCGCCCAGAGCGTAGCTCCCGTCGCGCAAGCGGCGGGAGCGGAGTCGAAGGGACCATGGGCCGGTCTCTCGCTCGGGGTGACCGGGGCAGCGGCTCTTGCGCTCCCACACAGGTGCTCGATTTCGAGCGCGCCCCTCGGGCTAACCGGGAGTCCGCTCGCGCGTTAGCCGATTTTGAGCGCGAGCTCGAGCCGGCCTTCGACCTGGAGACGGATGAAGTAGCCGGTCAGCAGCTCGGCCGCCTCGCGTGAGACGAGGTGCGAGTAGGCGGCGCCGGCCGACTCGCGCGCCTCGAGCTCGGCCAACGGGCCGCGGTTGATGAGGCGAAAGCGCGGGAATTCGCGCTCTGGCAGGCGGAAGGCAATCATGCCCTTGACGGGCACGAACGCGCGCGCCGGGTCGGATACGATCGCGTCCTCGACGTCGACCGAGGCAGGCCGGGCGCTCGCGCCGTCCTCCTCGTAGAAGCGGGCCGGCGGCAGCGCCAGGTCGTCGACGCTGTCGTCGAAGAAGGCGTCGTAGCGGGTGGGGAGCTTGCCGGACAGGACGAAGCTGAGCAGCAGCACGGCCTCCTCCTCGCCAGGCCGAGCGAGGTGGCACAGGGCGTTCGCGCTGCCAACGGGCTGGACGAACACTTCGACGGCAGGCTTGCGGTGGCCGAGGATGGCCTCGACGCGCTCGACGATGGTCGCCTGCAAGGTGGCTGTCTCCCGGCGGAACAGCTCCTCCTCGCGCTCGGCTCGTTCGTGCAAGGCCCTGCGGGCACCGGTGAGCTCGGCTTCGGCGGCCGCGAGGAAGCCTGCGTAGGGGTCTTCGGCTTTCTTGAGCGCTTTGCCCTTCCGCTTGGCCTGGGCTGGCTGCGCCGGCTGGAGCGCTCGGGCGCTCTCGACCGATTTAAGCAGGAAGCTGGCCCGGGTCTCGAGCCGCTCGCTCTCCTCGGCCCTCGCGGCGCCCGAGGCCGCCTGCGCCACGCGGAGTCGAAGCCAGGCGTCGTAGAGATCGACGAGCGTCTCGGCGGCGCGCGCGCGCACGAGCGCGTCGGCGACCTCCTCGGCCTGCGGGTGCCCGGGCGGGAAAGCCAGGGCAGCTGTTTCCCTCTCCCTCTGCGTCGCGGCGGTCACTTTCGCTCCACGTTGAGGACGACACCCTGGACAATCTCGACGCGGCGAACGTCGCCGGCGCCGCGGCGGAAGCTCCAGATCTCGCGGTCAACGCCCTGGCTGTCCTCGCTAAAGGGCCGCTCCACCGAGTCGGGCCGGCCCCAGGTGAGCAGCACGGCCTCCTTGTCCATGCCCGCGACGACCTCCTGCGACCAGATGGCTTTCTGGATGTAGTCCGGATAGCGGGCCAGGCGCTCCTCGACGTGCAGGTCGGCGATCATGCGCTGACGCTCCTCGTCGCTCTTCGCCGTGAGGTAGGCCTCCTGCCGCGGTTCGGTCATGAACTGGTGGTACTTGTCGTAGGCGTCTTTGGCCGGCTGGGAGAGGGCTCGGTAGAGCTCGAGGCGGTTCGGACCGCTCACGCACCCGAGCGCCGCGCCGAGCGCAAGAGCCGCCAGGGCGGTTCGGAGAATCGAGGACTTCATGGGCGCCAGTATAGTTCAGGGGCTCTGGGCGCGGCCGAGGTGCTTGCGCATCTCGATGTGCGGGATGCCCGCCTCGTCGAAGACCGCGCCGGTCTGTCGATATCCGCGCCGCGCGTAGAAGTCCTGCACGTAGACCTGGGCGTGGAGCATCAGGCCCTCGAGCCCGCGCCGTTCGGCCTCGCGCTCGAGCCACTCGAGGATCAGGCGGCCGATTCCACGCCTGCGGTAGCTCTCGAGCACCGCCATGCGGCCGACCCGCCCCCACCGGCCGCTCTCGCCGTGGGGCGGCGCGTCGAGCTCTACCAGCCGCCCGGTGCCGATGGCGTGCCCGCCCAGATACGCGAGCGCGTGGAAGGCGGTCGAATCCTCGTCGTCCCGCTCGAGGTCGGGCGGGACCTGCTGCTCCTCGATGAAGACGATCTCGCGGATCGCCATCGCCGAGGCGAGGTCGCCGGGACCCTTCGCTGTCTCGATGCGGATCTCGGGCTGCTGCTCAGAGGCCATGAAGACTCTCCGTCGGTCGCACGACCGGCTAGCGGTCAGTCGGTATTGTCAGATGGAACACAACAAAAAGACGAGTCCATTCTCGTCCCGCCGGCTGTCGAGCTCGCCGCGCGCGGTGGCTCGTCGGGGTCAGAACGCGACTCCGAGCAGCAGACGTCCCTGGAAGCGAGGTTCGGCCTGACCGGCGCGCGGATCGCGGCGGAAAACCGGGCTCCCGCCAGGCGCAAGGGGCGCACGGCTGGCGTACGGCTTTGCGCCCGTCCCCGCAAGCCGAGGGAACGTGACTCCGCGCAGCAAGCGTCCCCGGAAGCGAGGTTCGGCCTGACCGGCGCGCGGATCGCGGCGAACAACCGGGGTGCCGCCAGGCGCAAGGAGCGCACGGCTGGCGTACGGCTTTGCGCCCGGCCCCGAGGTCGATGCACACGTCGGAAGGGGCGCCTGGCAGTGCCCCCGGCCGGCAGCCTGGCGGGTGCAGGCCACGAGGCTCTGGGCGCGAGTTGGGGACTCGGGAAGCCGGTGCGCCGAAGAGCCCCCGGCCTCCCCGGCACGTCAGCAGACGGGCAATGGCCGCCGGCCACGGGCCGCTCAGGCCATCAAGACGAGCGGGTGCTCGAGCCCGTCCCTGACCGCTCCAAGGTAGCGCGCTCCCACCGCGCCGTCGATGACGCGGTGGTCGCCCGACAGCGTGACCCAGGCTCGCTTGCGCGCGACCACCTTGCCGTCGACGACCGCGGGCCGCTCGGCGACCGTGCCGACGGCGAGGATGGCCGGCTGGGGTGGGTTGATGATCGCCGAGAACGTGTCGATGCCGAGCATTCCGAGGTTGGAGACGGTGACGCTCCCGCCGGCGTACTCCTCAGGCTTGAGGCGCTTGCTTCGGGCGCGCTCGGCGAGATCCCGCGCGACGGCGCCGACCTGAAGCAGGCCGATCCGATCGATCCCGCGCACGACCGGAGAGATGAGCCCGTCGGGAAGGGCAACCGCCATCGCGACGTCAACGCTGGCGAGCTGGCGGAGGTGGTCGCCCTCGAAGACGCGGTTGGCCTCCGGGACCTTGAGGAGCGCAAAGCCGGCGGCCTTCAACATGAAGTCGTTGACCGAAACGCGCGCCCCGGCGCCCTTGAGCTGCCGGCGCACCTCCTCGACGGCCTCCATGTCCACCTCGACCGAGAGGTAGAAGTGGGGCGCCTCGCGCTTCGACTGGCTCATCCGCTCGGCGATGACCCGGCGCATTCCGGTCAGATCGAGCGTCGCTTCGGCCGGTCGGGCGGGCATCTCCAGGAGCAGCGGGACGGCGGGCGCCGGAACCGGCACAGCGGCAGGCGCGCGCCGTACGGCCTCCTCGATGTCGCGGGCCACGATGCGGCCCCCGGGCCCGCTGCCCTTGACGGCCGAGAGATCTACGCCGCTGTCGCGGGCCATCCTTCGGGCGAGCGGGGAAGCGAGGATCCGGCCCGGGGTCGGGGTTGCTCGCGGTATCTCGCGGACCGGGTGACGCGGCATCTCGGCGGGCTTCGCCGCCTCCTTCGGCTTCTCCTTGGGCTGCGGCTTTGCCTCCGCCTTTGGCGCTTCCGACACGAACGAGGAGATGTCCTCGCCCTTCTCGCCGGACACCGCGACGGTCGCGCCCACTGGTGCACTGCTGCCTTCGGGCACCAGAATCTTGAGGAGATTGCCGCTCTCGTAGGCCTCGAGCTCGAGGGTCGCCTTGTCGGTCTCCACGTCGGCGAGCGCATCGCCGGCCTCGATCGAGTCGCCTTCCTTCTTGTTCCACTTCAGGATCTTGCCCTCGGTCATCGTGTCCGAGAGCTTGGGCATCACGATCGCCGTCGCCATTTCTCGCTCCGTTCTGCGGTGCTGCGATCACTCCGCGTAGCTGATCATCCTCGCTGCCTCGGCCACCTTTTGACCATCGGGCAGGATCAGCTCCTCGTGGTGCTTGTTGTAGGACATGGGCACGTCTGCGCTGTGGACCCGGGTAACCGGGGCGTCGAGGTCGTCGAAGCACTCGCGCTGGACGAAGTCGGCGACCGTCGCTCCCATGCCGCACTGCGGCCAGCCCTCCTCGACCACCACGCAGCGATGGGTCTTGGCGACGCTGGCGGCGACACGCTCCCGATCCCAAGGGCGCAGCGTGCGCAGGTCAACCACCTCCACATCGATGCCGTCCGCCTCGAGCAACTTGGCACCCTCGAGCGCGGTGTGGACCATCCTGCCCCAGCAGACGATGGTGACGTCGCCGCCCTCGCGCTTCACGTCGGCGACGCCGATGGGGATCGTGTATTCGCCCTCGGGCACCTCGCCTCTGATTGGATAGAGCCGCTCGCTCTCGAAGAAGATGACGGGGTCCTTCGCCCGACACGCGCTCTTGAGCAG
>JBMNNX010000364.1:0-5479 GCA_050942745.1 Myxococcales bacterium | reverse complement strand
CACGCCGGCGACCGCGCGCTCGGTGCGCACCTCGAAGTTGCGCTTGCTGCCGAAGACCCCGGTCACCTTCGACCAGACCTTGCCCAGCAGCAGGGTCGCCTTGAAGTCGCGCCCCTCGTCGCTGAAGGCCGCCTCGTCCAGCCGCAGCTTCGAGGAGGGGCCGAGCCGCACGATGCTCTTGTCGGGGAGGGTGATCTCCATCCGTGCGCCGGCGCCGGTCTCGATGAGGTCGCCCTTGGCGACCTGCCCCTTGAGCTTGAGCGCGACCTTCTTGCCATCGGCGGGGGTTCGGGTCGCCTTGCCCTCGAGGAAGGTGACCTCGCCGGTTGCCGCGAAGGCGCTCGTCGAAAGCATGAGCGCCATGAGGATGGGCGTGAGCTTGCTCATTCGGACCCTCGTTTCCTTGCCCGCGAAGCCTACTGGGTCGGCTTGAGCTCGACCCTCATCGCCGCGCGCGCCCGGCCCGCTTGCACGGCGGTGAAGAACGGGCTGAAGCCCGGCTTGCGCACCTCGACCTGATGCGGGGCGTCGTCGAGCATCAGCCCGGTCGTCTGGAAGTCGGCGCAGATCCCCTGCAGCACTCCGTCGAGGAGGACCTCGGCGTCGGCCGGCGCGCAGTCGAGTCGCAGCTCGGGGCGCGTCGTCGAGGCCGACTGCACCTCCGCCGCATGATCGGCAAGAGCGCGCTCTATCGCCGACTGCTCGCTGGCGCAGCCGAGTAGCGCCGCCGCGACCATGACGCCAAACGTTCTCACCGCCCGAGAACCAACCCGACGGTGTTCGGACCGAGCGTGGTGACGCTCAGGGTCTTGCCCCTGAAGCTCCTGTCCGACAAGGCCGCGGCGAGCGCCTCGGCGCTGCCCGCCATCTGGATCTCGAAGCGCCCCACTCCCTTTTCGAGCCTGCTGGAGCTGACCGCCTTGACACCCCGAACACTAGTCTCCAGCAAGCTCTTGAAAGCGCTGAACTCAGCGAAGCTGACCCCGTTGACCTCCACCACCACCGATTGGGCGCTCGTCGCCTGCTTGCGCCAGGCCGAGTAAAGCTCGGAGCGAAGCTCCTTGACCGCCGACGCGGTGGCCTTCTTGAGCACGTTGTTGGCCGCGACAGGGAACGAGTGGGCGACGGCGCCCTCTACCGTCTCGACATAGTCCGCGACGATCTCGCCCGAATCTGGCGCCACCGCGACGAGCGAGATGCGCAGAACCGCCTTGTGCATGCGCTGTCCGAAGGCGTCCTCCTCGATGTTGGAGGCGGTCACCGTGCCGTAGACGACCAGGTCGGCACCCAGGGCGTTTCCAAGCTCGCGCGCCTGCTGAGGGTTGTTGATCGCCTGAATGGCCGATTCGACCTTCAGCTTGCCCGAGTCGAGATTGGGATCGAGCAGCGTGAAGCCGTCTCCGCGCAGCGCGCGGCGAAGCTCCCCTTCGAACATGCCGTGCGAGATGACCGTCGCCGTTTTCGCGCTCCCCTCGCCGACCGTGTCGGTCGAGATGTCCTTGACCATCACGAAGACCCGCTTCTGCTTCTTCATCGCCAGCAGCGTGGCGACCGCCGCGGCGTCTTTGTCGATCTCGCCCTTGGCGACCTTCACCTGGTAGGTGACGGTGACCAGGTCGTTCTCCTGGTCGACCTGCTCGGAGACGAGGTTGTATTCGGAGACGTAGCCGGCGGTCTGGCTGAAGACGATGTCGCGCACCAGCGAGAAGTCCTGCATCTCCGAGACGCTGGTGACGGTGGCGCCGACGACCTGGTTGACCGCCTCGCGCAGCGCGGCCTCTTTGGCGCGCTCCTTGGCCGCAGGCAGATCATTGTTGATAGCGGCCTCGCCCTTGACCGTGACGACCTTTGCCTCAACCTGTTCGGCTGCCCACGCACCGCCGGCGCCGAGGACGAGGGTGGAAAGCGCCGCGAGGAGGGATTTCTTCATGGGCTCGCGCTCCTTTCAGAGATCAGAGACTGGCCTGGAGGTCGGCTAGTCGATGACGATGATGACCCGGCCCTCGGCGAGGAAGCTGGCGTTGCCCTCGGGGTCGCGAAGGCGCGAGGCGTCGGCGTCGCTGATGACGAGATCGCTGGCGCCGGCAAGGCGCAGCGCCTTGACGAGCATGGGCTTCGTGCCCACCCGCGCGCTCTGCTTGGCATCCTCGAGGCTCTTCAGGTAGCCCGCGATGCCGTTCGCCTTGAGCGCCTCCTGGGTGACGTAGGCGGCTTCGTAGACGACCTTGCCCGACTCGTCGAGCAGCCGCGGCGCGAGCGCTGGCGCCGCCTTGAGGCTCCTCGCGTCGACGACCAGTCCGGTGCTCTGAAGCTCGCCCTTGCTCGGAATGGCCACCTTCTGCGGCGCAGCCTGCCGCGGCAGCAGATCGGCGAGCAGCTCCTCGATGCTCATCTCGACGTCGATCTCGACGCCGCCGTCGCTGAAGTAGCGGGTGTCGACGCGCCGAAAGCCCCTCGCGGTCCCCTCGACCTTCGACTTGAGCGTGCCGTTGGAAGAGAGCGCCTCGCCCACGCGCGTCTCCGAGTTGAGCTGAACGCCCTGGATCGCCTGAAGGATGTTGCGCAGGGCGTCCATCTCCGCCGCCTTCTCGGCGCCGATGCGCGCCACGGCGACCGAGGGCGCCTTCAGGTTTGGCGCGCCCTTGCCGGTGGCGCGGATGGTCCGCGTCTCCCAGTTTACCCCGGGGATGAACGGGGCGGGCCGCTTGCCCGAGTCAGCCCGCTCGGCGGCAAAGGCGATCGTCGGGATCAAACAGATCACTGCTAGGGCGTTCTTCATTTGCGCGTCCTCCGGCCGCTACCGGACATATGCTCGCAGAAGACATCGTCCGAGCGTCGCGAGTCAAGGCGACGACGAGCGCTTCCGGTGATGCTCCTAGATGCGTCCGAGCGTCTGTGACTCGGGTCACGACGAGCCGAGCGGCTGGCGGAGGCGGCACGAAGCGGCGCCCTGCCCCGCCTCAGGCGAGCGAGCCGGGCTCGTGCTGCTTGACGTACCGCTCGATGAGCCGGCGGTGGTGATCGGTCAGCAACGTGAACCGGATCCCGTGCCCGGCGCCGCGCCCGTCGTCGCTCTCGCGCACGATGCGGCCCTCGGCGTAGATGACCTCCTTGGAGCCCGGCAGGCTGAACTGGATGCCGACCCTGTCGTCGCCGCTCTCCGGCTCGATGAGCTGGGTCAGGTAGATGCCCTCGGTGCTGATGTCCCGGGCGCGGACCATGAAAGGCACGCCCTTGATGAACTTGTTGAGGTAGACATCCAGCGGTGCGCGGGGGCTCTGGCGGTGGTCGTTCATCGTTTCCTCCACAGGCGCGTAGCGACCTGTAGCAAGAGGTTACGACCGCCCGGGCGCAGGGCAAGAAAACGGCCGAGCAAGGCGTCGGCCCGACCGGCCGTCGTCGCCCCGCCTCCGCGGCGGCCGCGCGCGGTCCCCAGGCCTGGCGAAAGCCGATCGACCGGCGCAGCGCTCAACCGACCTGAGGCTGCTTTGCGCGGAGCATCGCCTTCTTGGCCGCGATCATCTGCTCGTAGGAGCGCCCCACCCTCTGCGCGAGGATGAGCAGCTCGCCGACGTCCGGCGAGGCGAACTGCCCCGGTCCGTTGTCGCCGTAGAGAATGTTGACGACGCGGCCGGCGGCCAGGATCGGCATCAGCACCGCGGTGCGAGGCTCGTCGCCGCCGAGAGCTCGAAGGAAGGTCACCGTCGCGAAGTCGCGCCGCAGCGGCCCCAGGAAGTGGCTGCGGCTGTCGCGCACCAGCTTGAAGGCGGAGGGGTTCTTCAGCGGCACGGCCACGGTCGGGGCGATGTGCCCGGCGAGCCCGCTCCCGGCGCCGTGCCAGCCGATGGCGAAGTCGGCCTTGATGCTCAGCAGCAGAGCCCGCGAGAACTTGCCGGCCGCGAACCGCAGCACGATCCGGGCGATGTCGTCGCGGTCGCTGATGGCGGCCAGCGCCTTCTGCGCCTCGGCGAAGGAGATGGGGCGCGAGTCCTCGGGCCGCTCCTCGCGCGCCTTCCGGTCTTGCTGGCGGCGCCGCTCGATCTCGTCGGGGCTGGCGCGCGGCGCGGGCCGCGCCGGCTCGATCTCCTCGGCGAGGTCGAGCTCGATGGTCGGCAGCTCCTCGGGCGCCCGTTCGGCGGAGAGGTCGGCGACCTGCTCGACGAACGGGTCTTCGCCCTCGGGCAGCTCCTCGATGATGAGCGCCTCCTCGAGCTGCTCCTCCTCGGCCGCGTGGGCGCCTCCGCGCAGCGCCGCGGCGTAGAGCTCCTGGAACTCCTCTTCGCTCGTCAGCTCCGCGACCTCGGCGGCCGGCTTCTGCGGGCCGTGCCAGCGCCGCCGCAGCGCCTCGATGTCCACCTCGCGCACCGGCCGGAACGCCTTGCAGTAGCGGCGCTGCAGCTGCGCCATCCGGAACTCGGGGACCACCACCGGCACGACGCGCTTGCCGGACACCCGCGCCACGTAGTCGCGCGTCTCGATGTCGTCCGGGTTGATGACGAGCAGGTAGAGCCGGTTGCCGTCAATGCGCGCCGGGAGGACGTCCTTGTCGTCGGCGTAGTTGAGGTCCACGAGCGCGAGCGCGTCCGCGCCGGGAACGATCTCGCCCCAGGCCGCGGCGACGCCGTGCTGCTTGCCCAGGCTGCGGGCGAGCTGTTCCTCGGTGAGGTGCTGCAGCTCGACCAGGTTGGTGCCCAGGCGACCACCGTGGATCACCTGCGCGGCTAGGGCCTCCTCGACTTGGTGAGGACGGAGGATGCCCTCGTTTACGAGCAACTCGCCAAGAAGCATGCGCGCGATGCTAGCGCCCCACTTGCGGCCGCGCCACCGGGCCGTGAAAAACCGATTGCTGTCCGGCCTCTGACCTTTTGCGCCCTCGACGCGTTGCGCTATCCTCGCGGCCCCTCGCAGCATGAGCGTGAAACGATGCGGACCCTACTCATCGTCGATGACAATGTGGAGCTCGCCAACCTGCTCGCCGTCGTCGCCGACGCCCATGGCTTCGCCACTCTGCTTGCCCACACCGGGCAGGAGGCGTTCGGAAAGATCGAGGGCGTCCAGCCCGACGTGGCGCTGGTAGACCTGCTCTTGCCCGACATTCGAGGCCACGAGCTGGTCCGAGAGCTGAGCGGGCGCGGGGTGCCCTGCTTCGCGATGAGCGGAGTGTTCTGCGGCGAGGGGCTCGCCCGCGAGGCGATGGAGGTCTACGGAGCGAAAGGCTTCTTCGAGAAGCCGTTCGCCGCCAAGGACTTGATGGAGCGGCTGGCAAGCCTGCTCCCGGCCTCCGAGCCGCTCGCAGAGCCGGCCGGCGGCGCGGTCGCGCTCGAGGAGCTGCGGCTCGACGACGACGAGGATCTTCCGGAGAGCGAGGAGGAGGAGATTCCCCCGCTCGACGAGATGGTCACCTCCGCCGAGACGACGGGGATCTTCGCCACAGCCAGCCCCGCCGCCCAGGTGTCGCCCGAGCCGGCGCAGGAGCAGG
>JBMNNX010000056.1:0-27786 GCA_050942745.1 Myxococcales bacterium | reverse complement strand
GAAATCAACGTGAGAAAGACGCTCTTGCTCGTCGCCGCGCTGCTCGTCGTCTGGGGCTGCAGCCGAAAGAGCGGCGACAACGACCCGCCGGACCTTGGGACCAATCTGCCCAAGCCCGGCGACACGACCAACACGCCGATGACGCCGGGGTCGCCACCGGTCACGCCGGTCACACCGGCCACGCCAGACACCGAGGACGAGGCCGACGACACGCTGGCCAGGATCCTCAAAGGCGAGGCGGCCAAGCTCGCGAAGTTCTGGACTCACGAGCGCTTCGTGTTCGACGAGGGCTTCGGTCCCCTGCTCGCCAAGCCCACGCTCGAGCGCCGTCTGTTGGCCAAGGCGGAGGTTGACGAGTGCTTCTACGGCGCGGGCGAGCCCATCACCGAGCCGGCCTTCGACCAGTACGGCGAGGCGCACTGTCCTCCGCTCGCCGGGAGCGACGCGTCCGGCAGGCCCAAGCGCAACGGCGGCTACGTCTGGGGACTCGGCAAGAAGGACCAGCACCTCTGGCTAGGGACCATCGCCAACACCCACTGCCTGGTGGTCGGAGGCAACCTGCCCATCTCCCTGCCGCCGTTCGAGAACGACCACTACGTCTGCGAGTTCGCGTCGAGCCAGTCGGTCAGCAGCGACTGGCGGCGCCCGAAGATCATGCGCTACGACCTCGCGCTCGACGAGATCGAAGACTTCAGCCCGCCCGAGAACACGCCAGCCGGCGAGCTGCTCTCGAACACCACCGGCGTCCGCTCGGTCGGCATCCTGGACGACACGGTGATCCTCGCCGGCCCGGCGCTGGCCGATGACGGCACCTTCAGCAGCGAGGGGACAGTCGGCATCAACCTCTTCGCCTTCGACGTCTGCTCCGGCGAGCTGCTCGCAGCGAAGCGCATCGACGACTACAACAACATCCGCGCCTGGCTGGTCGTCGACGGCGTGCTCTACACCTCGACCACCTTGAGCCAGGTGCTCCCCGGCGAGCCGGGCGGACACGTGCTGCGCTGGCGCGGCGAGCGCGTTCCCAGCGCCAACGGCGACTACCCCTACGACCCCGACGCGCTCTTCGCCTTCGAGATCGTCGGGCTGCTCGACTCGGGCGGCGCGAGCCTCGTCGAGCACCAGGGGCGCGTCTTCATCTCGACCTGGCCGAACTTCCCGGCGATCGACCCGAGCAATCCGGTCCCCCTGCCCGTCCTGCTCTCGCAGGTGCGCGTGGCCGGCATCTACCGCGGGCCGCCGCTTCCGGCGGGCGGCCTGACCGCCGACGACGCGGACGACTGGACGAAGATCTGGTCCATCACCGACTACGAGCCCGACGTGTTGCTGCCCTTCGGAACCACCGGCGGCGCGCTCGCCTCGTTCGAAGGCGACCTGTACTGGGGCACGATGAACCCGCCGCTCATCGTCGGAGCCTTCGCGCTTCTGGGCCATCTGCAGGGCCAGGGCTTCAACCTCGACGCCGACGGCAGCGGCTCGCTCGAGGCCGACGAGATCCTCGCCACCCTACTCGGCACCCACCGGTCGGTGAGCATCTTCAGGGCCCGCGACGCGTGCGCGGACGACCCGCAGATTGAGCTCGTCTACGGCGAGCGCTACCTGCCCGTCTACGATCCGCAGGCCCGCAGCTACACCATCCGCGACGACGCGGCGCACGAGAACCGCCTGGGCCTCAAGCCGCTGCACGGCGCCTCGGGCTTCGGCAACTTCTTCAACAACTACACCTGGACGATGGAGCGGTTCGACGACTCGCTGTTCATCGGCACCTTCGACTCGAGCCTCGTCCTCAGGGCGGGGATCCAGCAGCTCATCGGCCCCGTGCTCGCAAACGTGGTTCCCGACGGCTTCGAGCGGCTCGAGGAGATCATCTACGACTGCGGCTTCCCCAACGAAGGTGCCGATCTGCTGCGCATCACCGGCTCGGACGGCCGCGCGTTGGCCGAGTCGTTCCGCGGCGTGGGCAACTTCACCAACTACGGCGTGCGCACGATGCTCGCCGACAACGACGCGCTGTTCATCGGCACCGCCAACCCCATCAACCTGCACCCGAAGGGCGGCTGGGAGCTGCTCGAGATGACTCCGGCGTGCGGGCCGATGCAGGTGGACATCGACGTGCCGCGGGCGCTTCCGGTCTTCGACCGCGAGGAGCCGATGGCGCCAGTGCCAGTGCCGTAGCGACTGCCATTTCAGGCCACCGGAAGGCGCCTTCGAAGTAGGAGGGCGCCTTCCCCCGTCGGTCGCCCAGCCGGCTTCAGGAGAGCCAACCCTCGCGTCGACCAGGACAACAAGGAAAGCGGCCAGCCGTTCGCGGGAGCCCCGAAGCGCGAGCCGCCGCCAGCCAACTCACGACTCTCGACTCTCGACTGTCTCTAAAACACCTTCCCCGGATTGAGCAGCCCCTCGGGATCGAAGAGCCACTTGAGCTTGCGCTGCAGCTCGATGAGCTCCGGGCCCTGCTCGAGCGGCAGCCACTCGCGCTTGGCGAGACCGACGCCGTGCTCGCCGGTGATCGTGCCGCCGACGGCGATCGTCGCCTCGAGCATCTCGCGCACCGCGAGGTTGACGCACCGGCGCTCGGCCTCGTCGGCGTAGAGGAAGTTCGCGTGCAGGTTGCCGTCGCCCGCGTGCCCGTAGGTCGCCACCAGCACGTCGTGCCGCCGGCCGATCTCGTGGATGCGCTCGACCATCTCCGCGATCCTCGAGCGGGGCACGGCGATGTCGTCGCTCACCTTGAACGGCTTGAGCTGCCGCAGCGCCGTCGAGACCTGCCGACGGGCTGCCCAGAGGTCTCGGCGCTGCGACTCGTCCTGTGCAACGAGCGTCTCGCGAATGCCGAACCGCTCGCAGATCGCGGCCGCGCGCTCCATCTGGTCGAACAGCCGCTCCTCCGAGTCGCCGTCGAGCTCGAGGATGACCGCGGCCCGGGTTCCTTTCGGGAAAGGGAAGGCCTTCCCGGCCACCGCGCCGATGGCTGCCTCGTCGAGCAGCTCGAGGGTGCGCGGCAGGACCCCTTCGGCGAGCATCACGCTCACCGCCTCGGCGGCCGCGCGCAGCGCGTCGAAGACCAGCAGCGCGGTCGTCACCGCGCGCGGCAGCGGCAGGAGCTTCAGGGTCACCTCGGTGACCACGCCAAGCGTGCCCTCGGAGCCGACCATCAAGCCCGTCAGGTCGTAGCCGGCCACGCCCTTGATCGATCGGTGGCCCACCCGCAGCACCTCGCCCGAGACGAGCACCACCTCGAGCCCGAGCACGTAGTCGCGGGTCACCCCGTACTTGAGCGCGCGCGGCCCGCCGGCGTTCTCGGCGACGTTGCCGCCGATGGTGCAGGTCTCGAGGCTGTTCGGGTCGGGCGGATAGAAGAGCCCCCGCTGCTCGACCGCCTTCATCAGCTCGCCGGTGATCACGCCCGGCTCGCAGACGCACACGAGGTCCTCGACGGCGATCTCCTTGATGCGGTTCATCCGCTCGAGCGAGAGCGCGAGCCCTCCGTGCAACGGAATCGAGCCGCCGCTCTTGCCGGTGCGCGCGCCGCAAGGGGTGACCGGGACGCGGTACTCGCGCGCGAGCCGGAGCGCTGCCTGCACGTCCTCGGTGCTCTCGGCCAGGCACAGCAGGTCGGGAGCGTGAACGCCGCTGTCCGACTCGTCCCTCGAGTAGTCGTGTAGCCGCTCGGGCTCGAGGACGACCTTGCGCGGGCCGAGCGCGTCCACGAGGGCGCGGGAAAACCGGTCGATGTTGGGATTCAAGTGCTCTCCTGCGACGCCGCGAGGGGCTCCATTCTCGAACCATCGGCGGCAATCGGCTCTTCGCGGCTGCCCGGCCGCCCTCAGGCCAGCGCTGACAATTCGCCCGCTCGTGGGCAGCCTCGATGGCGCCGGCCAGACGTCCGCTCGCCATTTCGTCAACCCCCCTTTCGGGGCTGCCTGAGGCGCGCCGATCTATCGCCGCTGCCGCGCGGCCGCAACCGCGCCGGGCGCCAGGCCGCGACGCCCCGAGCCGACGAAGACCGAGCTCGTGCTGGGGACGAGACCACCGCCGCCCAGAAGCGAGCCGGGACTGAGCGAGCTCGGGGCAGGCGCCCGCAGCGGGCATGTCGGGTAGCACGGAGAGCAGGCCGCCCTGATGGCGAGGTGACGCCGGAGCGCGGAAGCAGGCGACCGAGCGCTCGCGAGGCCGCTCACGGTCTTCAGGTCCTGCGGTACGACCCGCGCGAGCGGTGGATGTGCTCCGTGGGGTGCGTCCTACTGCGAATCGCGGCGCCCTGGGCGTTAATCGCCGCGTCCTGCATGGAAATCGATGCGTCCTGAGTGCGAATCACTACGACCTGACCATCAATCGCCAGAACCTGGGTGAAAATCGCCGCGACCTGACCAGAAATCGCTGCGACCTGGGTAAGAATCGTCGCGTCCTCACTACGAATCGCAACCTCCTCCGCGCTCGATCCCACCACTACAAGCCAGGAGGCGCCAATTCCAAGTCAGGAAGCAGCGATTTCGAGTCAGGAAGCAGCGATTTCGAGTCAGGAAGCAGCGATTTCGAGTCAGGATGTGGCGATTCCGAGTCAGGAAGTGGCGATTCCGAGTCAGGAAGCGGCGATTTCGAGTCAGGAAGCGGCGATTCCGAGTCAGGAAGCGGCGATTTCGAGTCAGGAAGCGGCGATTTCGAGTCAGGAAGCGGCGATTTCGAGTCAGGAAGCAGCATTTCGAGGGTGGAGCCAGACGGCGCCGCGGTGCTCTTCGAGAGGACGCTCCAGGTTGTCTCGTAGCCTTCGCCGACCGCGCGCACGCGCGCCGGGGCGGTCCCGGTGCGACGGCGACGCCCCGGCCGGCAGTGGGGGAGCGCCGCCGCGCCCGCCGCCGGCGGCGCAGCCGGCCGGAACGAGCAGCGAGGAAGTCGAGGCGCTGTTCCGTCAGCTCGAGAGCGGCGCCCACCACGTTGGCGGAGCTGGAGCTCCGCCGTCCATCACGAGCGCCTCGGTGCGGTTCGATCGGTCCGGCACGCCGCAAGCGCCGCGTTCGCTCCCGAGGCGGAGCTGGAGCTCCGCCGTCCATCACGAGCGCCTCGGTGCGGTTCGATCGGTCCGGCACGCCGCAAGCGCCGCGTTCGCTCCCGAGGCGGAGCTGGAGCTCCGCCGTCCATCACGCACGCCTCGGTGCGGTCCGATCGGTCCGGCACGCCGCAACGCAACGCGTTCGCTCCCGGGGCCGACGCGGCGGCTCGCTCGAGCTGTAGGCTGCGGGCCGAGCCCCTCCAAGGCTCCCGGAAGGCCGAAGAGCGGCCAGGCCCGGCGCGCCGACGGCTCAGACGAGGCCGGCCGGCAAGCAGCTCCGGCTCTCCGTCCAGGCTCCAACGGGCCCAGAAGATGACCTAAGCGCTTCCCCGAACACCCGACCTTCCGCCCAGGCCGAAGAGGCCAGGCGGGACACTCGACCCGCGCGCCGGGACATGCTCAGATTGTCGGGAATCAAGCGTTGGAGGCGACCATCGACCCAATCCGCTCAGCGCCTCGGCTCGAAGCAGCGATCCCCATCCGGCTGCCGGATGGCTGGCACGGCGAGGTCATCAACCTCTCGACCACAGGCATGCGCGTCCGCAGCATCGCGATGCTCGAGCCGGGCAAACTCATCGACGCCACCCTCGAGATTCGGGGGCGCGAAGTGCCGATCAAGGCCCTCGTCGTCTGGGCCGACCCGCCCGAGTTCGACATCGGCGCGGCCGGCGAAATCGGACTGGCACTCGAACAGGTCTCGCAAGACTACTTGGACCAGCTCGCGCTGCTGTTCGCCGATTCGAAGTGAGGGAGACGGTCGAGAGTCGAGGGTCGAGGGTCGAGAGTCGAGGGTCGAGGGTCGAGAGTCGAGGGTCGAGGGTAGAGAGTCGAGGGTCGAGGGTCGAGGGTCGAGAGTTTGTGGCTGGGCTGTTCGAGTGCTCCGGTGGACGGCCGCTGGAGGGTTAGGGCGCGTGACAATGCGTGGGCCCGCCGCAATCGAA
This sequence comes from Myxococcales bacterium, assembly GCA_050942745.1. Classification (GTDB taxonomy): domain Bacteria; phylum Myxococcota; class Myxococcia; order Myxococcales; family UBA5297; genus UBA10939. The sequence goes on along the minus strand of JBMNNX010000056.1, from coordinate 21,798 downwards.
GGAAGGGGGGCGGCGCCCCACGCGGTCTGCGCTCTGCTGCCCGGAGCTTGACTGCCGGACGCGGATAGTGGAGCGCGGGGCCTTCCCATCCCGACTCTGCGGTTCTTCCGAAGTTCGCGATAGGCCGCCGAGACGGTGGCCCTCCCTCCTCGGTCGCGACGGGTCATCCTCGGTTGAGATCGTCGGCCTTGGCCTCCCGGCCTACCGAACCAACGACGGCCTCGGCGACACCGTGCCGAAGTAGCTGCACCCCGCGCGCCCGGGATCGCCGTCCGTCTGCTCGCAGTCGAGCTCGATGTGGATCGCGTGGTTGGGCGGCCCGACCACGTCGGTGATCGTGAAGGTCGCGAAGCCGACGACCGGCTGCATCCCGTTGAACTTCGCCGGACAGCCTCCGGGCGGCGAGACGACCGGCACCGTGACCCGGGCGCCGTTGCGCTCGATGAAGTCTTCGAACGCCTTGACGACGTTCTTGTTGAGGTTGTTGCCGTTGCCCACGCCGATGACGTCGCCCACGCTCACGTGGCGGCAGTCCGACTCGAGCGTCTCGATGATGTCGTGCGTGTTCACGCTGCGCACGCCGTCGAGCAGGTTCGTGAACCCGACGTTGTCCTCGGTGTCGTTGTGGAAGACGAGCTTCTGGCCGCAGTCGAGCTCGTCGTCGACCATGATCTGGCAGTCGGCGAAGACCAGCGGCACCGAGCAGTCCTCGCACGGCGCGCCGCCGACCGCGATGGCCTCGGCGGTCACGCTGGCGGTCGCCTTGCCCCCGCTCCAGACCTGGAAGAAGACGTCGAGCGGGTTGCCGCGACTCTCCTCGCGACCGGCCCGCACCTGGACCGCGTTGATCGTGCGGGCGGCGTCCGGCTCGGAGAGCGCGACGGCGGTGAAGGCCGACTCTTTGGGCTCGCTCCAGTCCCAGTGGCCGAAGACGACGTCGGTGAACAGGTCGATGTCGATGGCCTGCTCCTTGTCGGTCGAGTGCCGCGCGGCGAAATCGACCGCCGCGGCGCGGGCGCGCTCGATCCCCTCGAGCTTGCCGTCGAGCTCGGCCGCCGCGGCGAGCGCCGCGGCGTCACAGGCGTTCTGGAGCTGGCCGCGCACCATCATGAGGTGCCCGGTGTTGATGACCAGGCCAAGAAAGCCTCCGAGAACGACGAGCACGAGCGCGACCACCACCGCCGCCGCCCCCTGCTCCTCTCCCCACAACCTGGCCCCGCGCCGCGCTCTCGGCGCCGCGCTCGACTCGCTCGAAGCGCGCCCTGCCGCGGGGGTTTTCCGGCCGAAGGACGCGCAGACCACGATCGGGGCGCGCTTCGAATCGAAGCCACAAGAGCGCTGGTCCATCGCGCGCTACCTCTGGTCCGGAGGCACGGACGGCGGGGGCATCCGGCTGTTGTCCGGATTGGTGCGCGGACGCGGCGCCAGGTAGATGAGCTGGTCGTCGTCATCGTCGAGCGATTGCCCCTCCGGCAGCAGCGACTGCCGATACGACTCGGAGATGATCGCCGCCTCCTGCGAGTCGAGGCCTGAGACCGGCTCGGCCGCGCAGCCGGCTGGCCGAATCGCCTGGCGCTCGAGCGCCGCGCGGAAGCTCTCCCCATAGCCTTCGGTCAGATGTTCGGGCGCCGCGCACCCGATGGCGCCCAGCGCCCACACCGCCAACGCTCCCAGCCAACCGCGCCTCATCGTTCCCTCTCCTCGTTCATGGATGGGCTCTCGCCTCGGCCAGATCCGGCGGAAGCTGCCTGCCCAAGCGGCTTGCGACCTGTTCGAGGCCCCGCCGCGAAAGCTCGCACTCTGGCGCAAGGCGCACCGCCTGCGCGTAGAGCTCGTAGGCGCGCGCCAGGTCTCCGGCCAGCTCGTGCGCGTAGGCGAGGTTGTGCCGCGTCTGGGCCGGAGTGCCGGCGCGAGAGAAGTGCTCCGCCGCCTTCTCGAGCTGGCCTGCGCGCGCGCAGGCGAAGCCCAGGTTGTTGCGGATGCGCGGGTGCATCGGCTCGATGCGCAGCGCCTCCTCGAAGCCCGCTATCGCCTCCTCGAGCCGGCCGCGCACGAAGCTCGAGAAGGCAAGGTTGTTCAGGTAGGCGGCGTTCCTCGGCTCGAGCTCGACCGCGCGCCGGTGCAACTGCCCCGCCTGTTCGTGCTCTCCGATCTGATCGAGCAGGATGGCGAGCGCCGAGACCGCGGCCGCGCTCTGAGGATCCTTTTGCGTCGCGGCCTCCAGCTCGACGCGCGCTTCCGCGAGCAGCCCGGTCTCGCGGTAGACGATCCCGCGAAGGGTGAGCACCTCGGCGTCGTCGGGGCGGTCGCGGTAGAGCCGCTCGAGCACCTCGAAAGCCCCGCGCCAGTCTTCGCGCTCGATGAGCTGGCGGGCCATCGACAGCCGCAGCGAGGTCGGATCGACCCGCGGCGGCGTGTGGGCGCACCCCAACGCCGCGGCCGCCAACAGTCCCCACGCCAACGCACAGGCTCGGGCCCAATTCGTCCGGCGCATCAGCCCCCTCCCAGCTTCTTGAACAGCGAGTTGTAGATGTTCACCGCCGCGGGCCCCATCACCACCGCGAGCAGGCTCGGCAGGATGCAGAGCACCAGCGGGACGGTCATCTTCACCGCGACGATGGCCGCGCGCTCTTCGGCGCGGTACATGCGGCGAACCCTCAGCCCGCTCGCCTGAACGCGGAGCGAAACCGCGATCGAGGTGCCGAACAGCTCGGCCTGCGCGAGCGTGGCGGCCAGCGACTTGAGCTCGTCTACCCCGGTGCGCTCGTAGAGGCGGCGGAAGGCCTCGGTGCGAGGGATGCCCGCCTTGATCTCGAGGAAGGTGAGGTTGAGCTCCTCGGCCAGCAGCGGCCAGGAGAGCTCGAGGTCGCCGGCGACGCGCACGAGCGCGGCGTCGAGGCCCAGCCCCGCCTCGACGCAGGTCACCAGCAGATCCAGCGCGTCGGGCAGGCCGCGCTCGATGCTCTGCTGGCGCGACTGGATCCGCGAGCTGATCCAGAGGTTCGGCAAGAAGAAGCCGCCGGCGCAGAGCCAGCCCGCGATAGGCACCGCGAGGTCGATGCCCTCGGTGAGCATCGATTCGACCACGAGGAAGACGACCGGAAGAGCGAGCGCGAGCCCGACCTTGGCGGCGAGGAAGGTGTGGACCGCCGCCTCCCGGCGAAATCCGGCCTGCACCAGCCGGCGTCGCAGCCGGGAGAGGCTCGCCTCTTTGTCGGCCGTGACCTGGGCGATGCTCGCCATCCCGCGCGCTATCGCCAGGCCCACCTCGGACAGCGGCGCCTCGGCCGGCGGGGCAGCCTCGACCTTGCGCGCCCGCAGGCGCCGCAGCACCGGATCCGAGCGGCCGCGCAGGCTGAAAGCGAAGGCGGCGACGCCGACGAAGGCCAAGGCGGCGAGCAGCACCGCCCCGTGCGCCAGGTAGTCGATGGACATCGCGCCCCCTCCCTTCGAAAGCCTGAGCAAGCGCTCCCGAGCGCCGCCCTTTCCCCGGAGGTCGAAGCCGAAGCCTCAACCTCCACTCGCCCCTGCTCTCTGCGCTCAGGGCGAACGCCCTACACCGTTCGCCATGAGCGAAGTCGAAGGCCCTCTTCGAACCCCGAGCGGCCCCTCGACTTCGCCTCCCGCGTCCCGCGGGAGGCTACGCTCGGGGTGACCGGGTATCGGCTCTTGCGCAGCGACACAGTTGCCCGCCCCTCGACTCTCGACTCTCGACTCTCGACTCTCGCCCTAGTATTCGACGTTGCTCATCCGCTGCATCCACAGGCCCCCGACGACCCAGCTCAGCGCCGCGTAGAGCAGGATGATCTGGCCCATCGGGTTGTCGAACAGCCTGACGAGGTAGGCGCGGTTGGCGACGAGCAGGAAGAGCAGCATCGCCGGCGGCAGCGCGCCAAGCACGAAGCCCGAGGTGCGCCCCTCGGCGGTCAGCGAGCGCAGCTTGGCGTAGAAGCGGTAGCGCTCGCGGATGGTGCTCGCGATGTTGTCGAGGATCTCGGCGAGGTTGCCGCCGGTCTCCTTCTGCACCATCACCGAGACCGCGAAGATCTTCAGGTCGCGGTTGAGCGGGCAGCGCGCGGTCATGTTGACCACCGCCTGCTCGACCGACAGCCCCAGGTTCTGCTCCTCGTAGGCCCGCCCGAACTCGACGCTCACCGGCGCCGGCATCTCGCTCGCCACCAAGCGGAAGGCGGCTGGCATCGCGTGCCCGGCGCGCAGCGAGCGCACCATCATCTCCAGCGCGTCCGGGAGCTGCTCGCTCAGCCGCGAATTGCGCCGCGCGCGCGCGACCACGACGAGGAGGCACGGCAGGGCTCCGAGCAAGGCCGAGAGCAGCAGCGCGGCGGCGAGCCCGACCCGCAGGCTGAGCGGGACGGCGAGCCCGAGCAGCGCGGCGACCAGCGACCAGGTCAGCAACTGGGCGACGGTCAGCGGCGAGTCGGCCTGGCAGAGCAGCGCCTCGAGCTGCGCGGCCCCGGGCAGGCTGCGCACGAACCTGTCGAGCGCCGGGCTCGAGGCATAGCGCTCGCGCCGCAGCAGCCCGGGCCCCGACTCCGGCCCGCCCAACACGCGCAGGCGCCGCTTGAGCTGCTCCTCGCGCCGCTCGGAGAAGAAGCGCGCCAGGTAGTAGAGGCCCTCGAGCGCGGCGATGACCACCAGGCAGATGAGGACGACGAGCACTTCGCGCATTCAGCAGCCCTCCAGCAGGCTCGCGAGGACGCGCTCGGGGTCGATGCCCGCGCGCTCGATCCGTTCGAGGCACTTGGGGCGGATGCCGGTGGTCACGAAGTCACCGATGACGTTGCCTTGGGCGTCCACGCCCCGCTGCCCGAAGCGGAAGAGCTCCTGGAGCGTGACCGTCGGCCCCTCCATCCCGGTGATCTCGGTGATGCTCACCAGGCGCCGCCGGCCGTCCGAGCCGCGGCTCAGCTGCACGATGAGGTCGAGCGCGCGGGCGATGGTCTGGCGCATCGCGGTCTCGGTCATCGGGATACCGCTCATGCCCACCATCGCCTCGAGCCGCCCGAGCGCGTCGCGCGGGGAGTTGGCGTGCACGGTGGTCATCGAGCCCTCGTGCCCGGTATTCATCGCCTGGAGCATGTCGAGCACTTCGCTGCCGCGCACCTCGCCGACGATGATCCGGTCGGGCCGCATACGCAGGCTGTTGCGCACCAGGTCGCGGGCGACGATCTCGCCCTGCCCCTCGATGTTCGGCGGCCGGGTCTCGAGCCGCACCACGTGCCGCTGCTGCAGGCGCAGCTCGGCCGAGTCCTCGATGGTGATGATCCGCTCGTCGCCCGGAATGAAGGCCGAGAGCGCGTTGAGCATCGTCGTCTTGCCGGTGCCCGTGCCTCCGCTCACCAGCACGTTGAGGCGCGCGCGCACCGCCGCGGCGAGGAAGGCGAGCGCCTCAGGGACGATGCTGCCCTTCTCGATCAGATCGCGCACCGTCAGCGGGTTGGCCCCGAAGCGGCGGATGGAGAGCGTGGGCCCGTCGATGGCCAGCGGCGGGATGATGGCGTTGACGCGGGAGCCGTCGGCGAGGCGCGCGTCGACCATCGGCGCGGTCTCGTCGATGCGCCGGCCCACCCGCGAGACGATGCGGTGGATGATCTGCCCGAGGTGACCGTTGTCGCGAAAGCGCGCCCCCGTCAGCTCGAGCTTGCCGCGCCGCTCCACGTAGACCGTGGCGTAGCCGTTGACCAGGATGTCGGAGACCGTCGGGTCCTTGAGGATGGGCTCGAGCGGCCCGAGCCCGGTCAGCTCGTCGAGCAGCTCCTCCACCATGCGCTCGCGCTCGAAGCGGTTGAGCGGCAGGTCGGGCGCCGAGACCATCTCGACCAGCGTCGGGCGCAGCTCGGCGCGCAGCTCGGCCGGGTCGAGCTTCTCGAAGCTCTTCAGGTCGAGCTGGTCGATGAGCCCGCGGTGCAGCTCGACCTTCAGGTCGTGGAAGTGCTGCGAGTCGAAGCCTGGCGCCGAGGCGGCCCCGGCCTCGGCGCTCGCCTCCGCGGCTCGGCTGCGCAGTCGTTCGTTCAGGCCCACGTCCGCTACCTCCGCAGAAGCCGGGAGAAGAAGGACCTGTGCGCCCGGGCGTCGGCCGCCGGGTCGGCGATCCGCAACGTGTTCGCGAGCCGCTGGAGGTCCTGGTTGAAGGCCGAGCGCGGGGCGCACTCCGAGACGAGCACGCCGCGGTCGATCGCCCCGCTCAGCCCTGCGAAGTCGTTGCTCAGGGTCGCGGCGACCGGCAGGCCTATCGTCTCGCCGAGGATCGCCGCGTTGATCTTCCAGCTCTTGTGGAAGCGGTTGACCACCGGGCGGACCTTCTCGTCGGGGTAGCCAAGGCGCCGGAAGAGCTCGACGGTGCGCTGGGCGTTGCGCGCCGCCGGCACCTCCTGGGTGACCACGAGCAAGACGAGATCGCTCACGTCGAGCGCGACCAGGGCGTGCTCGCCGAAGCCCCGCACCCCGTCGAGGATGAGCTGGTCGTAGTGCCGCTTGAGAAAGTCGATCAGGGTCGCCACGTCCTGCGGGCGGACGCGCTCGGCCTCCTCGATGCGATCGCCGTAGCCCAGCAGATAGGCGCCCGAGGAGTGGCGCGCCAGCGAGGTGTCGAGCAGCTCGCGGTCGAGCCGGTGCAGGTTCGCGAGCACCTCGGGGATCGCGTAGCCGCCCTTGACCTCGAGCGCCGAGAGCACGCCGCCGAAGGCGGGATCGAGATCGACCAGGCAGACCCGCTCGCCCCGGCTCGCCAGCGCGGCCGCGAGGTGCGTCGCGAGCGCGGTCGCTCCGATGCCTCCCTTGGCCGGAAAGACCGTCGTCACCCGGCCCGCGGGCGCCCGCGCCTCGGGCGCTGCGCTCGACTGGATCGCCTCGGCTATCGACCGCTCCTCGCCGGGGACCGCGAAGTCCTGGGCCCCGGCCCGCATCGCCCGCAGGATGAGCTCGGCGTCCTTCGAGCTCCCGTAGGCGATGACCCTCACCCCGCCCTGCGCGGCCTGGGCGATGAGGCGCATAGCGAGCTCGCCGCCCTTCGCCCCGGGCACCCCGATGACTGCCGTGCGCGGCTGATGCCTGCCGAGCGCCTCGGCGAGCGCGCGCAGCTCGGGCGCCGCGCGGGCGACCGTGACGTGCTCGAGCCCGGTGAGGATCTTCTCCTCGGCCTCCGGGGCGATCCCGATGAACAGGGTCGCAGGGTTGCTTGCCATGCGGTGTGCCTCCGGTCTTCGTGCGAGCCGAACCCCGTTCCCGCGAGCGGCCCGGGGCGGCCCTGGGCGGTAGCTTTCAGCGCAGGAAGCCGATGGCGCCGTCGGGGCCGGTGCGGCAGTCCGAGCGCGGCGCGGGCGCGGCCTCGAGCTGCGCGGGAGCGGGTGATGGCCCGGTCTGGGCGCCGAGCAGGAAGAGGTCGAAGTCGCTCGGGTGCGTCACCCGGTCGGTGGGCAGCGGCGGCACCTGCTGCGGGGGCATCGGCCGCGCGAGCCGCGCGGTGACCACGATGAGCAGCTCGGTCTCGTCGCGCCGGTAGGCCGTCGAGCGGAACAGCGCGCCGAGGATGGGGATGCTGCCGAGCAGCGGGACCTTGTCTATCTGCGAGCGCGTCTTGTCCGAGAGCAGACCCGCTATCGCGAAGCTCTGCCCGTCGCCCAGCCGCACGGTCGTCTGGCCCTGGCGCGAGCTGATGCCGGGGATGGCGCTGCCGGCGACCACCACCGCGAGCGTCGGGTCGATCTCGCTCACCTCGGTGGCGAGCTGCAGGTGGATGGTGTCCTCGGCGATGACCGTCGGGGTGAAGGCGAGCCGGATGCCGAACTCCTTCCAGACCACGTTGACCTGGCCGAGCGCCGAGGTGACCGGGATGGGCAGCTCGCCGCCGGCGAGGAACTTGGCCTCCTGGCCGGTGAGCGTGACCAGCGTCGGCTCGGCGAGGACCTTGGCGAGCCCGTTGTTCTCGAGCAGGTTGAGCATCACGCTGAACGGGAAGCCGGCGAACGCCTGCGAGAAGAAGAGCGCGTAGGCGTTGTTGAACAGCGGCGCGTAGACGTCTGGGGCGCCGGCCCCGCCGGTGCCGGGGATGGAGGTGGGCGAGGCGCCGGTGTTCAGGAAGTTGCCGGGGAAGGTCCCTGGCCCGCTCATGCCCGCGACGCGCTGGTCGCTGGTCGCCTTGTGGAAGAAGTTGAGGCCGATCTCGCGCAGGCCGCTGCGGGAGACTTCGGCAAAGCGCACCTCGAGCTGCACCTGCTGGTGGCCGGTGACCTGGACGAGGTTTGCGACCTGGCGGCTGTGCAGACGCGCCACCTCGCCTATCCGCTCGGGGATGCGCGCGTCGTTCACCTGGCCGCTGAGCACCAGCAGATCGCCCGACGTCGAGACCCGGATGTCCTGGCCTGGGAAGAGCTCGGCGATCTGCTTGCGCAGGTTCTCGGCGTTGTTGGTGACGTTGAGCGCGATGACCAGCGGGTCGTTGGCCCGGTTCCACAGCGTCAGGTCGGTGTTGCCCACCGCCTTGGCGGTCAGCAGGAGCTGCTTGGGGGTCACCACCTTGAGATCGGCGATGGCCGGGTCGGCGACCGCGACGCGCCCGATCTCGTCGGAGAGTACGAGCAGGCGGTTCTCGCCCGCGTTGAGCCGCAGCTCCTTGACCGCGCTCACCTCGCGGTCGATGCGCAGCTCGACCGGAGTCTGGACCTGTGGCGGTGGGCTTCCGGGGACGGCCGGCTGGGCGAGCAGCGCTGCCAATTGGAGAACGAGGATTGGGCTCACGGCTTGGGCTCCGGGGTGGAGAATTGACGGGTCTCGAAGCGGTCACCGCGCAGGATTTCGACCTGGTGCTCGCCCGGCTGCGGCTTGACGGGCGGCTTGACGGCCGGCTTGCGCGCGACCACGCGCCGTGGGCGGGGCTTGCCAGGCTCCTGAGGCTTCTCCTCGGCCGGCTCGCTCGGCGCGCCGTCGAGGAGCACCGCGGGGATGATGCCCGGGGTCTCCACCTCGGACGCGTCGATCCGGTTGCGCAGCGCGAGCAGGATTTTTCCCTTCGTCGAGGCGAGCGCGAGCTTCTCCGAGTCGGGGCTCGAGACCATCAGCGTCGCCACGGTGACCGGCACGGCCTTCTGCTTCTTGTTCTTGTGGTCGAGCTCCTTGCCCACCGCGAGCACGCGCACGTTCTGGAGGATCACCTTCGAGGTCGGCGGCACGTTGGAGGACTCGCTCGCCTTCATGGTGACGATGACGTCGACCGCGTCGCCCGGGTGGATGAAGCCGGCGACCCCGACGACGTCGTCGACCCGCACCGCGACCGCGCGCATCTCCTCGGGCAGCACCGCGGCCAGGCCCTGCCCGGCCTTCTCCGAGGCGAGCTTCGCCTCGAGGAGCGGCTCGCCCTTGACCAGGCCCGCGAGCACCACCCTGCCGACGAGCTTGGCCGGATCGCTCGCCGTGCCCTGGGGCAGCGAAGCCTTGGGCCAGTCGATGGTGGTGAGCTGCTCGGCCCGCAGGGTGGTCGCCAGCGGGATGTCGAGCGCGGCGACGACGACCTTCTCGGTCGGCATGGCCCTGCCGAGCGAGCTGCGCTCGAGGTAGTTGCGAAACAGCAGCCCGGCGCCGGCCGCCGCGAACAGCGCGAGCACCAGGAACACGACCGCGCGCACGCCCGAGCTGCGGGCTGGCGTGCCCGCGGGCTTGCGGTTGTTCTGCGTGAGGCGGTCCGAAAGACTGGCCATCTTCTCCCCCCGCGCGGCCTTCAGCGCCGCATCTCCGCGAGCGCGCGTGCGCTGTCGGGCACGACCAGGCCGCTCAACCCCGTGAGCGAGCCGGTCGGGTAGACCACCTGAACGGCGACCGAGTCGCCGGTGAGCGAAACCGAGACGGCCGCGGAGGCCGCGTCGAGGCCGCCTCGGCTCAGGAAGAGGCGCGCTGCGGCCTCGGCGTCAGCGCGGGCCGCCGTGTCATCGAGCGTCTCGAGGCTGCCGGCGCGGGCGCCTTCGCGGGCCGCGTTGACCACCACCTGCTCGGCGAAGAAGTAGAACCCCCAGTCGATGCCGCCGAGGACGAGCAGGAGGAGCAAGGGCAGCACGAGCGCGAACTCGAGCGCCGCAGCTCCGCGCGAGAGTGCTCCTGGCCGCTGAGGCCGGCCCATCGCTCAACCCCCGTAGAAAAGCGAGACGGCGGCGCCGACCATGATCGCCACCGCGTAAGGAACCGAGACTCGCCCCGGGCTCTCGGGCGCGACCGGCGAGAGCTGACCGCTGACGCGCACGCGGATGAGGTTCGCGCGCATCTCGGCGCGCGCCGGTCCTTCGGAGAGCGCCCAGCAGGCCAGGCTGAGCAGCCCTCCGGCGAGCGCCGCCGAGAGGACGTAGGCCGCGAGACCGCTCGCCCCGACCCAGCTCGCGGTGGCCGCTGCGAGCTTCAGATCGCCGCCGCCGACCAGGCCTCGGGACCAGGGCAGCCACAGGGCTGTCGCCAGGGCGAGCGCCGCGAGCAGGGCCCAACCGGCGCTCGCGACTCCGCCGACATAGAGCTGCGAGAGCAGGCCGGTGGCCGCGACGCTCACCGCGAGCAGATTCGGAATGCGCCGCCACCTCAGGTCCCACCAGGCCGCAGCCGCGAGCAGAGCCCCGAGCACCGCCAGGCTGAGCAGAGGAAACGGCATCGCGCGCTCCAAGGATTGCCGAGCCCCCGGCGGCCCTGAAGACGGGCCGCCGGGGCCGGCGCAAGGAACTTCGTCGAAAAGCACCCGGGACGAGGCCGTCCCGGGCTTCCAGGCGGCGCCTGGGGCCTACGGCATCTTGTTGTCGACCGTCTCGAAGGCGGTGTTCACCTTTTCGCCGACCGAGAAGACGACCGCGACGATGACTGCCGCGATGGCCGCGACCATCAGCCCGTACTCGACCGCGGTCGCGCCGTTCTCGTCGCTCCAGAGCTGCTGAATTGCCCTCTTCATGACTTGTTCCCCCATCCTTCACGCCACGCGCCCAACGAGCCGCCTTCAGATGGCCCATCCACCCGATCGCTTGAATGCACGTCAGGCGACCGAGCAAAAGCTGGCTACGCGCCCGAGACGCGCAACTGCCTGAGGTTGGGCGAGCGGCTGTCGCAGCTTTCCCCGCGTGCAGGGAGGCGACAGGGGGGAGACAGTCGATGGTCGAGGGTCGAGAGTCGAGCCAACACCGATCAGCCCGAGCGTAGGCCGAGCTTGCGATGCCGCGACCGAACGGATGGGCCGCGGAGCTCCAGCTCCGCGCCGTGTCGCGGCGGCAGGTGGCCTCCAGTCGCCCGAACGACGATTGGCGAATCTGGTGTTGCTCCATCTTCCCCTTCTGTCGCAATCCCCCGGCCACACACGCAGGCTGCCGAGACGGCGTCCCTCCCTCCTCAATCGCGGCCTCTCTTCACAAATCCCGCCGTCGGATGCGACCTCGCAGCAGTGAGGCGTTGGTTCGGAGCGCGGCCTCCCGCGGAACGCGAGAGGCGGAGTCGTGGGGCCGCGACGGAATCGACCGGGCCTTCGACTCCGCTGCCGACGCAAGCGTCGGCAGCTACGCTCAGGCCGAACGGCATGGGCGACGCCCCGAAGTCGAGGGTCGAGAGTCGTGAGGGGGAAAGAGGACAGTGCCGCTGCGGTCCCGCGCAAAGCCCCCGAGGAATCGCGCGCCGGGCCGGCCTTCGTGTCGATCACGCGGCGGTTCGCGCTCGACGCGGCGCGACCTTCGCGTCTGCCTCGCTCGCCGTTCGCGAGCGACGCGACCGGCCGACCTTCCGAAACCCCTAACGGTGCCCGGCCGTACCTGCGAAGCGGGCGCGAATCTCCCGCTGTTGGGCCTCGGTCCCCGCAAAGGCTTCAGTGACGACCCGGGCGTGCGCCTGTCTCCCGCCGCGCAGCGCCATGCAGTTCTGCTGCGCCTCGAGCCGGACAGCAACCCCGCGCGCCTCGAGCCCTTCCTGCAGGGCCCGCGCTACCTGCTTGGCGAGGTCCTCCTGCAGCACCAGCCGGTGGCTCAGGCAATCGAGGACGCCCACGATCTGTCCAAAGCCCGCGACATAGCGGCCGGGCAGATAGGCGAGATGCGCGACGCCGCCATACGGCAACAGATGGTGCGGGCAGATGCTCTGAAACTCGAGCCCGGTGAGGGTCACCATCTCGTCCATCTTCGGCTCGCCAATGTCGATGCGCTCTTCGAGGATCTGCCGCGGATCGCGCCGGTAGCCGTCGAGGAACTCCTCGGCCCACGCCGTCGCCACCAACGACGGGGTCTCGGACAGCTCAGGATGCGTGGAAGGGTCGAGCCCCGCTGCGGTCAGGAAGCTGGCGACCGCTCGCTCCATCGCCGGCAGCGATGGCTGGCGTGTCACCTCGCTGCTAGGCTGTCGTTCGGATTTCTTCACGCGTCGAGCGCTCGTCTTCCGTGCCATGCTTCCCCTCCTTCGGGCGGGCATCCGGCACGTACCCCCGGGGCACACGCACCTGCAGTTACTGGCCATCTACCGCTGAAACCGATCTTTGTCTACTGCGCAACGCCCGCGCGCGCCGCTTCGCGGAAAAGTCGAACGTCCTCGCGACGGGTCGCTGTCGGATCGCGAGGGCTCGCTTTGCGGCCTGGCAACGCACCTGGACTCAGGGCCTTTTTTTTTGCGCGCTGTCCCTAGCGGCCGGGACCGCACAGCCTGGGCAGGCGAAGCGCGTCGGGTATGGCCTCGATGCTCTTCGTCCTCGGTTCGAAAGCGCTCGGCGGAACCGCTACTCTCGGTGTCAGTGCGCCAAATCAACGTCGGCAGCTTGCGCATGCGACCTGGAACACGGCCCTATCCTCCAGGCGCACTGCGGTGAGCTGGCCGCCCCAGACGCATCCCGAGTCGAGCGCCAGCCACTCCTCCGCAATCTCCAGCCCGAGCGCGGCCCAGTGGCCGAATACGGCGACGCTGCCGGCGCTGCGTCGGCCGGGCACACGGAACCATGGCATCTGGCCCGGCGGCGCCTGGTCGGGCGGCCCGGCGAAGGCAAGCGCCATTTCGCCAGTCGCGCTGCAGGTCCTCAGCCGCGTCAGGGCCGCGAGCGCGGTGCGCGCCCGCTCGAGCGGCGGCGCGGCGGGGTCCCAGCTTCGCGGCTCCTGGCCGGCGGGCGGGCGCCGCAGCAGCTTCGGCGCGGCATTCCCTCGCAGCAGCTCCTCGACTTCGCGCGCCAGCCCGCTCGCCTCCTCCAGGCTCCACTGCGGCAACAGCCCAGCGTGGACCATGAAGTAGCGCCCCTCGCGGTGCAGCAGCGGTCGCTGGCGCAGCGAGGCGACGAGCTCGTCGCGATCCGGCGGGCGGAGCACGGGCTCGAGGGTGTCGCGCGCCGACGGGGCGCCACTCCCAACGTCCGCGCTATCAGGTGTAGCTCGTGGTTGCCGAGTACGACGACGGCCCGGTCCCCGAGCCCCTTGACCCAGCGCAGCACCTCGAGCGAGCCCGGTCCGCGATTGACGAGGTCGCCCACGAGCCACAGCCGGTCGTCCCGGGGATCGAAATCGATGCGCTCGACGAGCCGCATCAGCTCGGCGAAGCAGCCCTGGATGTCGCCGATTGCGTAGGTAGGCATGTTCCGTTCGAAGGTGTCCCCTGCGCCGCGGCGCTACTCATCGGCTGGAACCCCGCCCGTGTCCAGAAACATCGCTCGCCACTAGGCAGCGACCGCGGCGCCTTGGACCCCACTGCGCCCGGCGCACGCGCACGATCGCACCGTCGAGTGCCCGTCGCTTGGTCGAGCCGCGATGAAGCGCCGGGCAACGCGGCAGCATCGACCACACGAGGCAGGGACAGCGGCGGTCCCTCCTCTTCTGCCGCCTCTTCCCTTCTTCACCCGCGGCTCCGGCTCGCGGACGACGCACGAGCCTTCAAGCCTTCGAGCGCTCGCCCGGCCTCTCGCCCGCCTCAACCAAAAGCGTTGCCAGCGACGCCGGGATAGGATGGCGTCCGTCCGCTTCTGCGCAGTAATGCGCCGCAAGCGCCCAATCCACTCGAACAACAGGCAGACTCGATGGCTCACCCCTCTCCTGCTCGCTGCTCAGTCCCAGCCGCCGCGTTCCTCCTCGCCCTGGCCCTCGCCGGTTGCCCGAAGAACGGTCCAGGCGACGACCCTGCACCGGACACCTCGAATTGCCCCGAGGGTCAGTCCTCCTGCAATGACGAGTGCGTCGATACCGGCTCGGATCCGCGCCATTGCGGCGGTTGCGACAAGCGCTGCCTGCCCGGTTCGGTCTGCTCCGACGGCCGCTGCATCATGATCGGCAACTGCAACGAGACGCCGTGCACCGGCGCCAGCTACTGCGACACGGTCTCGGGTCTCTGCCTGCCCCGCTGCACGCGCGACGAGGACTGCCTCATCGCCCAGTCGAGCTGCGACCTCGAGAGCGCCACCTGCGTCTGCCCGCCGTAGCAGCATGTCTGCGCGATGGCCAACGCCTGCGTCCGCGACGATTTGCCGGCCCACTGCGGCAACAGGTGCGACCCCTGCCCCACCGATCCCAACGGCGTCCCGACCTGCGATGGAACGAGCTGCGGCCTCGCCTGCAACACGGGCTTCCACCTCTGCAACGGGGCCTGCGTGCGCAACGACGAGGTCGCGCACTGCGGGACGCGCTGCGAGCCGTGCCCGGGGACGGCGGACGGCTTCGCGACCTGCGACGGCACGAGCTGCGGCCTCGCCTGCAACGACGAGTTCCTCCTGTGCTCGGGCGCCTGCGCCCACTGCCCGACCAGCGGGGCGACGGAGCTCGGCTGCGAAGGGGCGAGGTGCGTCGCCACCGCCTGCGCGAGCGGCTATCGAGGCTGCGGCGGCGCCTGCGCCCTCTGCCCGCAGGACGCGACGGTGACCGCGACCGGCTGCCAGGGCACCTCCTGCGTCGCCACTGCCTGCGTTGCGGGCTACAAGGCCTGCGGCGGCCGCTGCGCCGCCTGTCCTTCCGGAGCCGCGGTCGAGGCCACCGGCTGCTCGGGCTCCTCCTGTGTCGCCACCGCCTGCGAGGCAGGCTACGCCGTCTGCGCCGGCGACTGCGCGCCGTGCCCGACCACGGCGGTCACCGCCACCTCCTGCAACGGCTCGACCTGCGTCGCTTCCGCCTGCCAAGCCGGCTATCGACCCTGCGCCGGCGCCTGCGCCGCGTGCCCTTCGGCCCCGGCGGGGACTGTCTTCGGGTGCGACGGCGC
Source organism: Myxococcales bacterium (assembly GCA_050942745.1). GTDB lineage: Bacteria > Myxococcota > Myxococcia > Myxococcales > UBA5297 > UBA10939. The sequence continues at coordinate 6,621 of JBMNNX010000056.1, read as the reverse complement.
CGCGTGCGTCATCTCGCAGTGCCCTGCCAACCAACTGTTCTGCGGCGGCACCTGCGCGCCGTGCCCGACCGGAGGCGTGGCCGCGACCTCCTGTGACGGCACGGCCTGCGTCGCCACGCAGTGCGAGGCGGGCTTCGAGCTCGTGGACGGCGAGTGCAGGAGGTGGCATTTCCAGACGCTGCGCACGGTGAGCATGCTCCGCGCCAACCCCGACCTCGCGGTCGATGCCACCGGTCGGCTGCACACGATCTGGGCCGAGTACTCGGCCGGCCTCCTCTACGGCAGCGGCGCGAGCGGAACCTGGGCCCTCGAGACCGTGGACACGGCCGGCACCTATGGCTGCGCGATCGCCGTGGACGCCCAGGGCAGGCCGCACATCGCCTGGATCGCCGCCGGCACGGGCGGCTTGGACGAGCTGCGCTACGCGCGCCGCGACGCCGCGGGCTGGTCGCAAGAGACGGTCGCCACCGGCAGCCTGTGGGCCTGGCACGGCCCGGACCTCGCCCTCGACTCGGCGGGCAACCCGGTCATCGCCTTCACCGCGCAGCCCACCTCGAGCAGCTACAACGTCACGCTCGCCTGGCGGGGCGCTTCGGGCTGGAGCTTCGACGCGACCGGCTACGACGGCTTTGACCCGATGCTCGCCATCGACGCATCCGACCGCCCGCACCTGCTGTTCGACCGGCAGACGATCTACTACGCGACCCGCTCCGGCGCCGCCTGGTCGCGAGAGACGGTCAAGGCCGGCGGCGAGAACGGCTCGATGTCGCTGGCCCTCGACTCGGCGCAGAGGCCTCGCCCGGCCTGGACGCGCTCCAGACCAGAGGAAGCCGGCTACGGCGCGCGCGGCGCCGCTTCCTGGGCGATCGAGGCGCTGTCGCTGCCCGAGACGCCCGACAACCTCGGGCGCGCGCGGATGGTGCTCGATGGCGACGACCCGGTGATCCTGTACGGGTACGCGGTCGCAGATAGCTCCGACCGGCGAGTGCGCCTGCAGCGCAAGAGCGGGACCTCGAGCTGGGACGACCGGCTCGTGGTCACCGGCAACGTGAGCACCGCCAGCATCGACCTCGGGCTACGCAATGGCGAGCCCGTGCTGCTGCTGCACGTGGACGGCGCGATGAAGCTCGCGACGTTCAACTGAACGAGGCTTCGCCTCTCGACAATGCGTGCGCCGATCGACCCCGAGCGAGCCGAGCCTTGGACACCGCCCATCTACGTCCGGGGCTTCCGCGCGGGGGGAAGCCGCGCTCGGGATGAATGGGGCACCCTTGCCTCGCGGCTGCTTCGTCGCGCCCGCCGAATCGCGCCTCATCGCCAAATGGAGCCCGAGATGAACCCGCTTCGCCCGTTCCTCTTCGTCGCGCTGGCGCTCGCCGCCTGCGCCCGCGCGCCGGTACCGTCGGACTCGCCCTCGCCGCTGTGCGACGCGCCCCGCGGCGACCGCTCGCAGATGAAGACCCCGGCCGGCACGCACGAGCTCGACGGGTTCGTCCTCGAGATCGCCGAGCCGGAGATCTGCGGAAACGCCGCGTACATCGAGGTCCGCGGGACGGGCCGACGCCGCTTCGCCCTGCGCCCGGAGAGCGCCGAGGGGCTCTGCGTCGGTCGCCCCACGCCGGACGACCCCTGCAGCGTCGTCCGCGTCGCCGACTTCGGCCACGAGGTCGTCGAGCGGATGCGCGAAGCCGGCATCGAGGTCCACGGCCACGGGATGGGCGCGTGCGGCAAGCTCGGCGACTACCTCGACTGGAACTACGGCGTCGCAGTCATCGACTGGGCGGACGCGGACCCGACGCTGGCGCTAATCCAGGACGGGCTGCGCGCCTGGGACATCGGAGACGTCTTCGGCGTCTCGGTCCGGCCGATGGCCTGCGACATCATCCTCGAGGGCGAGCAATAGGGCGCGCGACTCGCCTGCAACTCGGCCTCGCCCTCGCGGCCGCGCTCGGCCGACCGGCGCGCGCCGGCATCGCCCCGTCGGCCTCGGCAGGCTCGCCGACGGCGCGCAGATCGCCGCCGAAGCGACCAGCGGAACGGCTGCGTGTTCCTCCTCGCTCTCGGACGATGCCGAAGCCTCAGTTCACGCTCTCGGCGAGGGCCTCGTGCACGGCGCTCGCCCGCCTCGAGCCGATGACCGGGCTTGGCGCTTTGTTTAAACTCCGCCCGGCAATCAACAGTGATCACGCTTCTGGGAGCCACCATGCATCACCGCATCCTCTGCGCCGCCCTGGCGCTCGCCGCGACGTTCTCTTCCGGCGCCTCGTTCGCCCAGCCGCGCCCCGCCCAAGTCTCCACGGAGCCTTACTGGACCGGCGGGCTCGCGATGAGCGCGGGTGGCATCGCGCTGGGCGACGCCAACGCCGACGGCCTGCCCGATCTCGCCGTGGGCACCTACACCGGCGGCTACCCGCCGTCGCCGACCAACGACTACGTCTTCGAAGGCGAGGGCTCGACGCTCAAGACCAGCCCGTCCTGGACGAGCAACGACGACTCCTTCACCACCGACACGATCTGGGCCTTTGTCACCGGGGGCGAGAACCCCGACCTGATCATGGTCAACGGCGGCGGCACCGCCGCGCCGGCGCACGTCTACAGCGCCAGCGCCGCGGGGCTGCCTCTGGACCCGACCCTCACGCTCTCGCCCGAGCAGGGCAGCGGCCTCGCCGCGGCCGCGGGCGACGTCAACAACGACGGTGTCGCCGACCTCTTCGTGGCCAATCAGTGCTACCCGCCCTGCCTGCGGACGCTTGCCGTCGGCTACATCTCGAACAACGGCGCGGCTCCCGCCAACTCGAACTGGAAGGCAGACGTGCTCGGCCAGTGGGCCGGCGTCGCGCTCGCGGACATCGACCGCAGCGGCGTCGAGCGTGCCACCGCGACCTTCGCAGGCGACGGCCAGCGCCGGCTCTTCTGGCTGCCGGGCGCGCCGATCCACGCCGTGCTCCGCGTGCTGGTGGACCGCGGCAACCCCGGCAAGCTCATCTACGACCTCACCTCGGGCTACCTGCTCTTCACCTCCGCCCCCGCCGCCGGGGCCAACGTCGAAGTTCTCTACGAGCGCAGCTCCGAGCCCGATGTCGCGTTCAGCTCGAACCCCGGAGCCGTGTCGGTCTTCGCGAACGACGGGCAGGGCATCGACCCGGCCGCGGCCTGGACCGGCGCTCCGCCGGAGGGCGGCTACAAGGCCATCGCCTTCGCCGACTTCGACCTCGACGGCTACCCGGAGCTCTTCGCGGCGGGCGCCTCCGGCACCCCCGCCGTGCTCTTCGACAACGTCGAGGGCGTGCTCACCGCCGCGCCCTCCTGGATCTCGGACGACACCGACTTCGGTGCCCAGGACATCGCGGTCCTCGACGCCAACGGCGATGGCTACCTCGACGTCCTCGCCGTCAACTTCAGCCGCGGCTTCAGCATCTACCTCAACGATCACGGCACGCTCGAGACGACGCCCTCGATCAGCTTCCGGCCGTCCGGGCGCTCCATCGCGAGCTGTGACTCCTACGACGTGGACAGTGACGGCATGCCGGACATCGTGATCGGCTACGCCAACGACAAGCCGGAGATCTTCCGCAACGAGACCGCGCCGCTGCCCGCGCCTACGATTGCCACGCGGCTCCCGGCGAGCTTCGACCCCGCCTCGGTGACGACGCTGCCGATCAGCGGCGCGGGCTTCCAGGCGCCGGTGCGCGTCTTCCTGGGCGACGTCGAGGCGACGAGCGTGACAGTCGAGTCGGACACGAGCCTGGTGGCCACCTTCGCGGCGGGCGCGGCGAGCGAGGCCGAGCTGATCGTCGTCAACGCCGACCTGCAGGTGGCGGTCACCGTCCCGGGTGAGGACGAGGAGCCGGACGCGGGAACGGAAGAACCGGACAGCGGCACCGAGCAGCCCGACGCGGGCGCCGTCAATCCAGACGCCGGCACGGCCCTGCCGGACGCCGGGACGCCCGCGCCCGACGCTGGCGCGCCGGCCAGCGATCCCGACGGTACGGCCGCGACCGAGTCAGGCTGTGGCTGCTCCACGGGCCTGGCGGCCGGCAACCTCTGGGGCTCGCTCCTTCTCGCCGTGGCCTTGCTGTGGCGGCGCAAGCTGCTGAGCCGGTCGCGGTAGGCGAACGACGAACGCAGGAGGCTCCGGCCCTCGCACCGGAGCCTGCCCGACGATCGACGGCGCGCCCGTCGCGGACGAGGCGCGAGCTCGAGGCGCGAGCTCGAGGCGACGCGAGGCTCGAGGCCAGGCGCGATGCGCGCGGCAGCGGAGGCAGGCGCGCGGCGGGTTCGCTACGCCTTCGAGCCGGCGAGGTGCAGGCGCGGCCCCTTGCCGGCGACGAGGCGCCAGAGCTTGTCGCCGACGAGCCAGACCAGCGTCTCGGGGAGTCGCTCGCCGATAGGGCGCACGCGCGTGTTGTGGAAGGCGACGAGCCGCCACTCGCCGCCGCGGCGCGCGGCGACGAGGGTCTGGATCGAGTCGCGCTCGGGCGACGGCTTGGTCTTCCCGCGCGCGATGGTGCTGCCCGTCGCGTGCGCCAGCGCCGCGTCCGGACCGAGGAAGGTCACGTCGGTCACCTCGCCGACCAGGCGCGTGCCCTTCATGTACTTCTCGAACAGCGGGACGTGGGCGTCGTGGATGGCCCGGCGCCCCTGCTGGCGCGAGCCGTCGAAGGCGATGAAGACTGCGTCGTCGGCGAAGACCGAGGCGAAGTCATCGGCGTTCCCGCGGTTCCAGGCGTCGATGAGCCGCGCGTAGAGCTCCCGGACTGCTCGCTCGTCGGTCGGCATGGGCTTCCTCCCGGCTTCAAACGCGAAGCGACGGCCGCGCTACGAGTCGAGCAGAGCCGCGGCTCCAGGCGCGAGGTCGAAAGCGCGAGCGATCAGTGACACGGCGGACTTTCTCCGAGCACGCTTGCGCACGGTTCGCACCTTCGGTGGCCGCCCTCGTCCCGCTTCGCCGTCGGCCCTCCTTCTTCGGGCGCGTGTAACCGATCGCAGGCGGCAAAGGGCCGTCGGGATGGCCTGTCGCCGATTCTCAGTTCTTCATGCCCACGCCCAGCCACGGCCCGATGAAGCTCTCAGGGCGCGTGCCGCCGCCCAGGCTTGCGTCGTCGAGATACAGGTGGCGCACCCCGAGGCGCACCTGGTAGTGGCCGAGCGAGATCTGCACGGCGAGGCTCGAGTCCAGGCTGCGATACGGCCAGAAGACCCCTCGCGAGGCGCCCGCCAACCCCACTGGCCCGAAGAGTCGAAGCTCGCTCGAGACGCCGAACGCAGGTCCCACCGCGTCGGAGCACGGCGTAAACAGCGCCCCAAGCCCCGCCCCAAGCCGCACCCGCGCCCGCTGGGTGGCGATCGGCGAGAAGGTGAGCTGCAGGTCGAGCAATCCGCGCGCGGACCGGCTCTCCCTGCCGGCTGATTTGCGCACAAACAACCCGCCGAACCCGCTGTCGAGGCCGAGCTGGTCGCCCTCGACGATGATCCGCACGCCGACCGCGTCGCCCCCCTTGAAGCGCTGGCCGAACAAGCGCAAATCGCCGTGGACTTCGTACGGCCGCCTCCACTCTTCGCCCAGCTCCTCCTCGGCGGTGGGCGGAACCTCCTGAAGGAGAACCCAGGCCTCTACACCACCGTCCTCCTCGACGCCGTCGGCGGCTCGCGCCGCGCCTGCCGTCGTGAGCAGACTGCACAGCACCGCGACAATCTGGCGGGCAGACTGACTCATGATCTCCTCCCGATTACTGGCGACCGAAACGCTCGGCGAAAGGCGCTGCGGCTGGTCGAGCCGGTTCCACGCGAAAGCGTGGGGGCACTCTCTCCGGCTGGAACCTGCGCAAGCGGTTTTGGGGACGTTGTTGCCGCCAGACCGCGCGCAGCCATGCCCGTGGAAGGTGCCCACCCACCATGAGTCGGCGGGCACCCGGCAAAGAAGGACCAACCGCCCCCGGGGCGATGCGGTGCGGCGCGTGAAGGTCGGAGCGAGGTTGGGAGAGGCCGCCGTCTCGGCGGCCCTATTCGCCCTCGGGGCGCGTTGCCGTGCGCCCATACCGTCGATGCCATCACGGCACGCCGGGGCCTGAGGGCGATAAGGCGATACGCCTCCCAGAATGGGTGGCTTGCGGGACGCGATTTCGCAGTCTCGTCAAACGATGCGGCAAATCGCGTCTCGATTTGGGCGACCAAGCCGTCCGAACCGCGAAATCGCGGCGCGATTTTGCGCCGCGGGCCGACCGAGGCGGGAAATCGCGGCGCGATTTTGCGCCGCGGGCCGACCGAGGCGGGAAATCGCGGCGCGATGTCGCGCGCCAAGCCGTCCCGATCGCCAAATCGCATCGCGATATCGCTGGTCGAGCGGCTGGGCCCGGAAATCGCGCGGGATCTCGGCCACGGGCGCCGGGCGCATTGCCATGCGCCCCTACCGCCGAGCCATTACGGTGCGCCCGAGCCTGCGGCGCCGGGCGCATTGCCATGCGCCCCTACCGCCGAGCCATTACGGCGCGCCCGAGCCTGCGACGCCGGGCGCATTGCCATGCGCCCCTACCGCCGAGCCATTACGGCGCGCCTGGGCCTGCGGCGCCGGGCGCATTGCCATGCGCCACTACCGCCGAGCCATCACGACGCGCCCGAGCC
>JBMNNX010000070.1:0-25616 GCA_050942745.1 Myxococcales bacterium | reverse complement strand
GGGCGCGAGGACCCGACCAACGTCTCCGCTGAGTTCGCCCGCAACCGCGTGCGCGCCATCGTGCTGCCCGCGCTCGTCGAGGCGCTCGGGCCCTCGTCGATCGCCGCGGTGGCGCGCTGCGCGGCCATCGCCGCCGAGGACGAGCGGTTGCTCTCACGGCTCGCGCGCAGGCGCGCGGAGCGGATCCTCGAGCGCCGCCCGGGTGAGCTTTGCGGCGGCGAGGTCGGCGCGCTGATGCGGCTGCCCGAGAGCCTGCGCGCGCGGGTGCTGCGCCTCGCGGCGAGGCGCTCGGGGATAAGGCTCGACGCCGGCCACGTGCGAAGAATGCGCGCCGCGCTCACGGCGCCCGGTCCATCGACCGTGGCGCTGCCGGGCGGGGCCGAATTCGCCGTGCGCTACGGGCGCTTCGCGCTCCGCGCCGGCCCGCCGGCCCGCCCGCCGAAGAGGTTCGACCTCTCGATCCCCGGCCCAGGCGTCTACGCGGCCGAGGGCTTCCGGGTCGAGGTTCGGGAATTCTCAGGCAGCAGCAAGCCGCCCGCGGGCGCGATAAGGCTCGACCCCGCGCGCCTGGCGCTGCCGCTCAGGCTGCGCGCCCGCGCCGCCGGGGACCGCTTCCGGCCGCGCGGCGGGCGCGAGAAGAAGCTCAAGGCCTGGCTCATCGACAGGAAGGTCCCGCGCGAGGCGCGCGACGGGCTGCGGCTGCTCGCCGATTCGGCGGGCAAGGTCCTGTGGATCATCGGCCTGCGCGAGTCGCAGGAGGCCGAGCGTGGCGAGCGGGCTGAAAGCGGCTGGGAGGTGCTCGTCGAGGCCTCGGGCAGCACCGAAGCGCGCTTGTTACCTACGGGTGACAGCGAATCGGCAGCGGTCGAACGAGCTGTGGGAGATCAGGCCCCGGAGGGGCTTTCCGACAGTGTCCAAGGGCCAAAATAAGTTGAGAGGTCTACGCGTTGCTGCTAGTGTTTCGTCTCTTGCCTTGGGCGTGCTCGGGAGGCCCACAGGGGCGCGGAAGCAGGCCGGATAAGCGCCTCAGGGGACGAAGCCTCTAGTCTCCAGCGGGCTTCTGACAGAAGGGAAAGAATGCGCGCAAACTACAAGAGCATCTTGCTGTGGGTGATGCTGATCGTGCTCTTCGTGAGCCTGTATCAGTTCGTCCAGCGCTCGAACACGGACGTCCGCGAGATCGACTTCAGCGAGTTCCTCGCCAAGGTCGAAAAGCGCGAGGTCGCCTCGGTCGTCGTCAAAGGCCTCGAGTACGAGGGCAAGTACAAGGACAACACCGAGTTCAAGACCCGCGGCCCCGCGGTGATGGACTCCGGGCTCGTGGACCGGATGACCAAGAACGCGGTCCAGGTCCGATACGAGAAGGACGAGCAGAACAGCATGTGGGTCACCGTCCTCGTGCAGGGCGTGCCGTTCATCTTCCTGTTCGTCTTCTTCATCTTCTTCATGCGCCAGCTTCAGTCGGGCGGCGGCAAGGCGATGAGCTTTGGCAAGTCGAAGGCCAAGCTGCTGTCCGAGCACCACAACAAGGTCACCTTCGCCGACGTCGCCGGCATCGACGAGGCCAAGGAGGAGCTCGAGGAGATCATCGCCTTCCTCAAGGACCCGAAGAAGTTCCAGAAGCTGGGCGGCCGCATCCCCAAGGGCGTGCTGTTGATGGGCTCGCCGGGCACCGGCAAGACCCTGATGGCCCGCGCCATCGCCGGTGAGGCGGGCGTGCCGTTCTTCAGTATCTCCGGCTCCGACTTCGTCGAGATGTTCGTCGGCGTGGGCGCCAGCCGCGTGCGCGACCTGTTCGAGCAGGGCAAGAAGAACGCCCCCTGCATCATCTTCATCGACGAGATCGACGCGGTCGGCCGCCACCGCGGCGCCGGCCTGGGCGGCGGTCACGACGAGCGCGAGCAGACGCTCAACCAGCTGCTCGTGGAGATGGACGGCTTCGAGGCCAACGACGGCGTCATCCTCGTCGCGGCGACCAACCGCCCCGACGTGCTCGACCCCGCGCTGCTGCGGCCGGGCCGCTTCGACCGGCGCATCGTCGTCCCCCGCCCCGACGTCAAGGGCCGCCTGGGCATCCTGCGGGTGCACACCAAGCGCACTCCGCTGGCGCCCGAGGTCGACCTCGAGGTCATCGCCCGCGGCAGCCCCGGCTTCTCCGGCGCCGATCTCGAGAACCTGGTCAACGAGGCCGCCCTGCTCGCCGCGCGCCGCAATAAGGAGCGCGTGGAGAGCAGCGACTTCGAAGAGGCCAAGGACAAGGTCCTGATGGGCGTCGAGCGCAAGAGCATGATCATCTCCGAGAAGGAGAAGCGCACGACGGCCGTCCACGAGGCCGGCCACGCGCTGGTCGCCAAGCTGCTGCCGGGCACCGACCCGGTGCACAAGGTCTCGATCATCCCGCGCGGTCCCGCCCTGGGAGTCATGCAGCAGCTTCCCGCCGAGGACCGCTACAACGCCAGCCGCGACTTCGCCCGCAAGCGCATCGCCATCGCCCTGGGCGGCCGCATCGCCGAGCAGATCGTGTTCGACGAGATGACCAGCGGGGCCTCCAACGACATCGAGCAGGCCACCGACCTGGCCCGCAAGATGGTCTGCGAGTGGGGCATGAGCGAGAAGCTGGGGCCCCTCGCCTTCGGCAAGAAGGAAGAGCAGATCTTCCTGGGCCGCGAGATCAACCGCTCGCAGGACTACAGCGCCGACACCGCCATCCTGATCGACGCCGAGGTCAAGGCCATCGTCATGGAGCAGTACGAGCGGGCCAAGAAGCTGCTCACCGAGCACCGCGACGCGCTCGACCGCATCTCCCAGGCGCTGCTCGAATACGAGACGCTCGACGGCGACGACATCCAGCTCCTGATCGACGGCGGCGAGATCAAGCGCCCCAAGCCGGTCCCTCCGGCGGCAGCCAGCAGCGAGCCGAAGGAGAAGAAGGAAAAGAAGAAGATCCTCGACGCGCTCGAGGGGCTGGGCACCCTGCCCGAGGCCGAGCCGAACAAGGCGGCCGGCTAGCCCCGAAGGCTCGAGGGATCGTCAGAAGGAAAGGCGCAGGGGCTCGGACCCTGCGCCTTTCGCCTTTCTTTGCGCGGGTGGCGCGCTCGGTCGAACCTCGGGGCCCGCGGGGACGGGCGCATTGCCATGGCATTGCCATGCGGCCTGACCAGCCCAGCGCGAGGCCCGGCGCGGGTTCATCCAGAAATCCGAGCGGCCGAAGCTGTGGCTCGCCGCCGCGCGGACGCGCTACCTTGCGCGCTGTCACCCTTGGACCGGAGCCAGCGCCGCCATGCCAACCGTACGCGTCCTCTCGAACGACTCCGCCGGCCTCTTTCGCCTGCACCTGAGGAGGCTCGGGCTCGTCGCCGACTCGGTTGCTCGTGAGGCCGACGCGCAGGCCTGGTCGGCTTTGTTGACCGGCGTCGCCCGCGACGAGCTCGCCGCCGCGAAGCTGCAGGCCGACGGGCTGCGCGTCGTTGAGGGCGACGCCGAGCGGGCGCCCGGAACGCTCATCCTCTCGGGAACCCGCGCCCAGGCGCGCGCGCTCGCCGCGCGGCTCGACGCAGCGGGCGCCGGCGAGCTCGCGCGCGCGCTTTTTCAGGCGCTCGACGAGCCCAAGCCCCAGCCCACGCAGATCGGGAGCCGGCGCTTCGAGTGGGGCAGCCGCACCTTCGTGATGGCCATCGTCAACGTCACGCCCGACTCCTTCTCCGACGGCGGCCGCTTCTTCTCCACCGACTCCGCGGTCGCCCACGGCGAGAGGCTCGCCGAGGAGGGCGCGGACCTGCTCGACGTCGGCGGCGAGTCGACCCGGCCCGGGGCCGAGCCGGTCTCCGCCGAGCAGGAGATAGAGCGGGTCGTTCCGGTCATCGAGCGGCTCGCGAAGCGCACCGACGTGCCCATCTCGATAGACACGACGAAGGCCTCGGTCGCGAAGGCTGCCCTCGAGGCGGGCGCCAGCCTGGTCAACGACATCTCCGGCTTCCGCTTCGACCCCGAGATGGCTCCCACCCTCGCCCGCAGCGGCGCGGCCGCCTGCGCGATGCACATCCAAGGCGTGCCGCGCACCATGCAGCACCAGCCGAGCTACCTCGACGTCGTCGGAGAGGTGATCGAGTACCTCCAGGCCTCGGTCGCGCTCGCCGAGCGCTGCGGCGTCGCGCGCGAGCGGATCCTCATCGACCCGGGGATAGGCTTCGGCAAGACCGGCGGCCACAACCTGTTCCTGCTGCGCAACCTGCGGCAGCTCAAGTCGCTCGGCCTGCCGATCCTCGTGGGCGCCTCGCGCAAACGCTTCGTCGGCACGATCACCGGGAAGGAGCAGCCGCAAGACAGGCTCGCCGGCTCGCTCGCGGTGCACGCGGCGGCCGTCATGAACGGCGCCGACGTGGTGCGGGTCCACGACGTCGAAGTCACGGTGGCCGCGGTGAAGATGATCGACGCGGTCGCCCGGGCGGCAGAGGGCGGGCTCTCCTTCAGCTCCTAGCGCCCGTCGCGCCGCGGCTCCGCAGGGGGTTACGGTGCGGGCATTGCGCCGGGAGGCCGGCCGGCGAATCGACGAGGGAAGCGATGTCCAAGCGTGCCTTCCGCGGGAAGCCTCGACCCGCCGATCCCGACGACCCTGGGCGGCGCCAGCCTGCTGGCCGAGACGACGCGGCCGCGCTCCTGGCTCGCGACATCGACGAGCTGCTCGACGGCGCGGAGAACAGCGAGGGCGCGCTCCCGCTGCAGCTCGACAGCCCCCCGGCCGCACGCCCGGAGCTTTCCGACGACGAGCCGTGGCCTTGGTGTACTCTGGACGATGAGATCATGGGCGCCCCGGCGATGCCCTCCGACTTCGACGAAGAGGAGTAGGCGCGCAAGAGCCAGTGGCCGGCGCGCCGGCCGGACCGACGAGACGAGGGAACGATGGCCAAACGTGCCTTTCGCGCGAAGTCCCAACCTGCCGAGCCCGCCTACCCGCGTCGCCGTCAGCTCCTGGCCATCGGCGCCGCGGTCGCAATCGCGAGCTTCGGAGGTTGCGGCCTCGACGAGATCCTCGGCGACGAGACGACCGGCGGCGTGCCGCTCCCGCCGGCGATAGACGCCTCGGTGGACGCTGGGATGGAGCAAGACGACGGTGGCCTGCCCGACGCCTCCTTCGACGCCGGAGAGGTGGTCGACGGCGACCCGGTGATGCCCGACGCGGGCGAATGATCCGCGAATAATCGACCGAGCCGATCGCGGTCGTCGGGCCGGGCGAGAGCGAGCGGAGGGACGTCATGGCCAAGCGAGAGTTCCGTCGAACCAAGTCGCCGCGGGAGCCGCAGTATCCGCCCCGCCGACTCCTCGCGCTGGGCGCGGCCGCTGCCTTCGCCGGCCTCACGGCGTGCGGACCCGTGGCGGTGGCCGAGGGCGTCGCGGTGTTGCCCGAGGACGCCTCGGTCGATGCCGGCCTGGATGCTTCGTCGCCCGACGCCTCCACGCTCGATTCTTCGATCCCCGACGCGGCCGATGCGGGGACCGAAAGCCCGGACCTCGGCTTTCTCAGCGGCGGCGCGCCCATGCCCGACGGCGGCGAGTAGCCGCCCGCTCAGCTTCGAAAGGCCTGACGATGCAAGCTCCCGAGTACGACCAACTGGCCCTCGAGCCCTTCTCCGCCGCTCGCGCGAAGACCTGGCAGTGGCGCAAGGTGCAGGCCGCCAAGCGCACCTTCGCGCTTCGCTCCGACGACACGCTGCTCGCCGGGCTGCGCTTCGAGAAGTCCTCCGGCTCGCTCGCGACCGCGGACACGGCGCAGGGGCGCCTGAGCTTCAAGCGCACCGGCGTCTTCAAGGTGCGCATGACCATCCGGCCCGCCGGCAGCGACGAGGATCTCGGCGTCTTCACGCCGAAGTGGGACTGGGGCGGCGGCCTCGAGCTCGCCGGCGGCCGCCGCTTCTCCTGGCGCAGCGTCTCGATGTGGAGCACGCGGTTCGAGTGGGCGAGCGAGGACGGTGCCGTGCTCCTGCGGCTCGAGCCCTCGTCCAAGTCGAAGACCGAGGCCGACCTCACCGTGACGCCCGAGGGCCTGGCCGAGCCCGAGCTGCCGCTCCTCGTGACCTTTGGCTACTACCTGTTGGTGCTGATGGCTGATGAGATGGCTGCGATCTCGGGTGCCGCGGGGGCATGCGGGTAGGGCGGTCGCGCTCGCGACGTTCCTCGAGCGCCCGGCGCGCGCGCTGAGAATCCCCGCCTGCGCACTGCCGTTCTCTCCGCGGGGACGAGCGGCTGGCCGTCGTCGCGAGCCGCGCTTGGATTCCTCCAGAGCACCCCTCGGCCGCCTGCTCCCACGTTCCCATGAAGCCCGCCCTCGCCACGCTGCCGTTCGCCGACCAGCTCGTCGCCATCGACGAGGCGCTCGAGGCGCGTGCGCGAGTCCCCGAGCTGCTCGCCGAGCTTGGCGCGCTGCGCGATCACGAGCCGCTCGCCTACCTGGTGCGGCGCCTCGCCGCCTCGGGCGCGGCCGCGGAGCCAGGTATCGCCCGGGCGCTCCGCGGGCTCTTCGAGTCGCTGCCCGACACAGGCGTCCACCGCGTGCTGCGCGGCCTCGATCGCGCCGAGGTCGCGCCCGAGTCGCTGGGCGCCGTCGTCGAGGCCGTCGCCGGCGCCGTGCGTGCGCTGCCGCTCGAGCGGCTCGCCGCGGTCTGCCTGATGGACCGCTGGCTCAAGAACGCCGCGCCCGAGGCGCAGCGCGCGCTCGCGCAAGAGGCCGAGCGCGCCTGCTGCGAGGCAGTGACCAGCGGCGACGTCGCGCGCCTGCCCGATCCTCTCCTGCTGCGGCTGCGCGGCGCCCGGCTCGCGGAGCTCGATCGGCTCGCCGAGTCCGCCGGCCGCCTCCCGGAGTGGCGCAGCCGGCTCGAAGAGTTCGCCTCGCGCGTCCTCGCCATCCTCGAGGCTGCCCCCAAGTCCATCTCGCAGGCGAACGCCGAGGAGCTGCTCTCTCGCCGCGTCTACACCGACCCCGGGCACTTCCTCGTCGAGCTGCTGCAGAACGCCGAGGACGCGGGCGCGTCAGGATGGCGCGTCGAGGTGGGCGACGGCAGCGTCGCCGTCTGGCATGACGGCACGCCCTTCGACGCGCGCGACGTCGTCGGCGTCCTCTCCATCGGCCAGACCACCAAACAGAAGGGCCAGATCGGCTTCTTTGGCGTCGGCTTCAAGTCCGTGTACGAGCTCTGCGAGCGCCCGCAGGTCTACTCGGAGCCCTTCCGCTTCGAGATAGCCGACGTCTCGATTCCCCGCCGGCTCGCGGCGCGGCCGCCGGGTCACCCGGCGGGTGGCACGCTGCTCGTCCTGCCGCTGCGCGATCCCGCCGATCCGCTCCGCACCCCCGCGGAGATCCACCGGCGCGCGCTGGCGCTGCCCGCGCGGACCTTGCTGACGCTGGGCAACCTGAAGCGCCTCGCTGTCGCCCGCGGCGCCGACAGCCGGACCCTGCGCGCCGAGCCCTGCGACGAGCCCGGGGTCGTGCGGCTCGTCCACGAGGAGTCGGGCGCGGCCGAGCGCTACCTCGTCGAGTCCGATCGGTTCGCGTGGCCGGGCGCGCGCGAGGCGAGCCGCGCGAGCGAGACGCCGGTCCTCGTCGCCCTCGCGCTCGACGCGAGCGGCAGCCCGGTGCCGCTCGAAGCCGACGCGCCGACCGTCTTCAGCTACCTGCCGACAGGCGAGCGCTCGGGCCTGCGCTTCCTGCTGCACGCCCACTTCGATCTTCCGATCGATCGCGAACGGCTCGACCTCGAGTCGGAGTGGAACCGCTGGGCCATCGGCCAGGCCGGCGTGCTCCTCTCCCGCCTCGCGGCCCGCCTCGCGTCTTCCCATCCCGACCGGCTCGAGGCCTTCCTCGACGTGCTGCCGCTGCCCGCCGAGCTCGGGCATCCGGCCTACGCCGCGGTGCTCGAGAGCTTCGCCGATCACGCGCGCGGGCTCGCCTTCCTGCGCGCCGCCTCCGGCCGGCTCCTGACGCCCGGCGAGGCCGCGAGCCCTTGGCGAGCGAGCTTGAGCGAGGCGCTGCGCGACGTCGAGCTGATGCCGGGGCGCCACGCGCTCGGCGCCGCCGACGAGCGCCGCCGCCGCGTGGCGCTGGCGGTCGGCGCGCGCGCCTTCGGGCCCGCGGATCTCGCGGCGTTGCTCGCCCGCGAGGCCGCGGCGACCGGAGAGGGATCGCCTGCGCCGCGCTGGCTCGAGTCGGGCGCGCGCGAGGTCTTCGAGGCGCTCGACGAGGCCGACGATGATGCGCTCGTCACGCTGCGCGAAAAGCCTGCGGTCCCGGATCAGGCGGGGTTGCTGCGCAGGGCCTCGGCGCTCGCCCGCGCCGACGCGGAGCTGCGGCAGGTCTACGGAGGCGCGCGCTGCCTGCTCGCGCCGGGCCTCGACCTGCCCGCAAGCGCGCGGCTCGACAGCCTCTGGGCCAGGCTCGGCATCGGCAGGCTTTGCGCGGCCGACCTGGTGGGCGATCTCGCGGACCCCGGAATCGCCGCGCGCCTCCTCTCCTCGCGCGAGCGGGCCGCGGCGCTCTTCGACTACCTCGCGCGCCAGCCGCTCGAGCTGACCGGCGCGCTCGGCCTGCTGCCGGTCTTCCCCGACGAAGGCGGCAGGCTGCGCGCGCTGCGCGGCGGGCCCGACGCGGTCGCGTCCCTCTGTCCCGGAGGCCCGCTCGGCGGCTTCATGCGCTCGATCGCCGGCCGGCGCCCCGCCCTAATCGATCCGGACATCGATTCTGGGCATCGCGCGTGGCTGCAGCGGCTGGGCGCCCGCGTCTACGACCTCGGCGCGTTCCTCGCCGACCTGGGCGCGGACCGCGTCGAGCTGACCAACGACGACGTGCTGCGGCTCCACCGCGTGCTCGACGAGATCCAGACCGACCTGCCGCGGCGGCTCTGTGACGAGCTCGCCGCGGCCCGCATCTTCCCGGACGCGACGGGCGAGCTCCGCCCGCTCGTCGGCGAGGGGCGGGCGTTGCTCGCCGCCGACGAGGACGTGGTCGCGCTCGCGCCGCAGGCCCCGTGGCTCGACGACGAGGTCGCCGCCCTCGACTACGTGCGCCACCTCGGGGTCCCGGCGGTCGGCGCCGACGCGGTGGCGCGAGCGCTGCTCGGCGAAGGGCTCGAGCTTTTCGGGGCCTCGTTGTTCGCCGATCTCCACGCCGCCTACGCCTACTTCGCGCGCCACTGCGACCTGTCCGCCGACACCCGCGATCGCCTGGCGGCCGCGCCGCTGTGGCTCGACTCGAAGGGCACGCCGCGTCCGCTCGCCGACCTGCGGCGGCCGGCCGAAGAGCCCGAGCTGCGCGCGCTCTACGAGGCCTGGGGCGCTTTCCCGGAGATAGAGGCCGGGGGCGCCGACTCGGCGTGGGCGCTCGCCGTGGCGCTCGGGCTCGCGGCCCGCGTGCAGACGCCGGACTACATCACGCTGCTGTCGGACCTCGCCTCGGGCGTCGCCTTCGACCCGTCGGAGCCGGCCTTGCGCGAGCGGCTGCTCGCCGCGCTGCGCGAGGCGTCGCACGAGGTCGCGCTCTCGCGGCTGGCCCAGCTCTCTCGGGCTTCCATCTTCCGCGGCGTGGACGGCCGCCTGCACCGCGTCGGCGGCTGGGATGCCGAGCCCGACTGCTGCGGCCGGGCCTTCGGCGCGCTGCGCGACGCGCTCGCGGGCGGCTCGCGCCCGGTGCTCTGCGACGAGGACGAGCGCGACTTCGGCGCGCTGCTCGATCTCATCGGCGTGCGCCCCGCGTACGTGCGGGACCTCGTCGACGCGATGGAGCGCGACCCCGCGCTCGAGGCGCCGGAGGCGAGGGCCCGCAGCCGGCGCGCCCTCGTCGCGATGCGCGCCCAGATCGACGCCGCGCTTGGTTTGCGGCTCGCCCGGCTGCCGATGTGGCCGACGCGCGACGGCCGCGTCGTCGCCTCGACCGAGCTCGTCCGCGGCAGCCAGCTCGCCGACGCGCTGGGCGGGGGTTGGCAGGGGACCATCGCCAGCGGCGGCGAGCTGCTCGACAGCTCTGCCGAGAGCGACGCCGACGCGCTCGCCGAGTGGATGACCTTCCGCGCCCCCGTCGATCTGCTCGAGGCGCGGATCCGCGCCGAGGCGCGGCCCGGCGAGCCGCTCGCCGCACAGCCGACGTTCCTCGCCGAGGTCGCGCGCGTCGTCCGCCTGCTCGCGGTGGTCGCCGGCGAGAGCGCCGAGCGCGCGCTCGGCCTGCCGCTGTCCATCGACGCCGCCGGCAGGCTCGTCGCCGGCCGGCTCTTCGCAGCGACCACCGAGGAGATAGAGCTCTGCCGCGGCTTGCCGCTCTTCGACTCTCTCGCCGATCCCGCCTGGGCGGCGCAGGCCGCGCCGCTCTCCCAGGACTTCGCGCCCAGGCTGCCCGCGCGGCGGGTAGCGCAGGCGCTCGCCGAGGCCGCGCCCGAGCCGCGCCCGCTGAAGGGCCATCCGCTGCTCGAGGCGCCCGAGCGACGCGAGACCGTCTACCGGTGGCTTCTCGCCCGCGCGCAGGAGATCGAGCAGGACGATCAGGCCCGCGGAGTCCTCGGCCGCGCCTGCGTCATCGCCAGCGCGGGCGGCTTCGGCCGGTCGGCGCCCGAGCTGCTCTTCGATCCCCGCCTGCCCGATCTCGACATCGACTGGAACCCCGCGGCCGAGGTGCCCGAACAGCTCGCGGCCTGGCTCGCGCGCGTCTTCGACGTGGAGGAGAAGCGCCTGGCGACGTTGGGCGAGCACCTGCTCTCGCGGCACGAGGAGGCCATCGCCGCTGGCGACGTCGAGCTCTCGGACGAGATCGTGGGCTTCCTCGCCCGGCTCGCGGTGCGCGAGGGCGAGGAGATGCAGGCCCTGCCGCGCCGGCTCAAGCTCCACCGCCGGCTCAAGGTCCAGGCCGACGACGGCAGCTTCCAGCGGCCGCGCGACCTGCTCGCGCCTTCGGACGATCGCTGGGACATGATCGCGGGCTTCTGCGCCGAGCCTCCGCGCCGCGTCTCGAGCCGCTATCGCGGCGAGCAGGTGCGCGCCTTCATCCGCGCGCTCGGCGCCCAGCCCGAGCTCGAGACCGAGGCGCTCGCCGCGCTGATGCGCGGAGAGGGCCTGAAGCCCGGGCCCGAGGCCTCGCTCGCGCTGGCGCGCTACCTCGCGGTCCGCGTCGCGGAGACGCCCTCGCTGCGCCACGAGCTCAAGCTCGACCGCACCGCCTGGATCCCCGACGGCCGCGGCTTGCGCAGGGCGCCCTCCGAGCTGTACTGGCCCGAGCCCGAGCTCGAGGTCCTCGTCGGCGAGCGGCCCGACTTCGTGCCGCACCCGGAGCTCTTCCACACCGTGCCGCAGCAGGTGAGCCGCTGGCTGCCGTTCAAGCGCATGGCGCAGCTCCCGCTCGAGGTGGTCGCCGCGCACGTGCTGCAGCTCGAGTGCGCGCCGACCGAAGCCCTCGACTGGCTCGAGCTGGGCCTGCGCGAGGGGCGGCTCCAGACGCTGGAGGTGAGGGCGGCGCTCGAAACGAGCCTCCGCATCGCCGACGACACGGGCGCGGTGCGCCCCGCCCGCGAGCTCGTCGGCGAGGAGGCGCGGGAGCTCTTCGCGGGCCGGCGCGGCACCTGGGCGAGCGGAGTGCGGCGCTACCCGCGGCTCGCCGCGGCGCTCGGCATCCCCGCGCGCGTCGGACCTGCGGAGACGCTGGAGCTCCTCGAAGAGATTGCCCGCGACCTCGCGCGCGATGGCGAGGAGGCGCTCATCGAGGCCGAGCCTCAGATCCTCGACTGCCTGCCGCGCTGCCTGGCCATCCTCGGCGCCAACCCGGAGCTCACGGCGGAGAAGCGCTTCGCGATCACCGTCGAGGACCTGAGCGGGCAGGACTCGTTGCGCGTGCTGCCCGATTCGAGCGTGGTGCTGCTCGATCCCCCGGAGCTCGCGAAGGCGGCCATCGACGCCGGCGCGCCGCTCTTCTTCCCGCTCCTGCCTGCCGAAGATTCGAAGGCGGCGCTGCGCGCGCTGCGGGCCGCGGGCGTCGCCGACCTGCGCGGGCTCTGGGCTCCGCGGATCCCGCGCTGGCTGAACGAGGATGTCACCGAACGGCACGCCGAGGCCGCCAACGACCTTCGGGCGGCTATCGAGGACCTGTGGTCGCTGCTGCCGCGGGTGCGCGCGACGCTGCGCGGGCCGTTCCCCGACTGGCGCCCCGAGCCGCCGCGGCTCGAGGTCCGGGTCGTCGAGAGCCTGCTCATCGTCGGCGAGATCGCGGGCAGGAGCGTCACCGTCGATGCCGAGGCGGTGATCGACGCGGAAGGCGGGCGGCTGGTGGTGACGCCGGCCGAGCTGCGTTCGCGAGACGCGGTCGCGGCCGAGCTTTGCCGGGTCTGGCTGACGCCGCGGGCGCAGGAGCCGGAGCTGTGGCGCGTGCTCGCGGGGCTGCTGCGGTGCGACTCGCGCGAGAGCATGCAGCGGTTGCTCGACGACCGCGGCTTCCCGAAGGCGCCTTCGAGCTCGGCGCCGGGGAGGGCGGAGGCCGGGCCCGAGTCGCGGCGGCGCGCCGCGGCGCGCGAGCGGCAGGCGCCCGCGCCCGACGTTCCCCGGCCGCGCGAAGCGCCAGCGACGGAGCCGGCGAAGAAGCCCGCGAAGGAGCAGAGCGCGCTCGACTCGCTGAAGCGCTGGCTGTTCGGCGACGACGAGGAGGCTCAAGTCCCGGAGCCGGCGCGCGCGCAGCCTGAGAAGCCGACGCCCCGGCGCGAGGAGGGGAGGCGCCCGTGGACCGCGCGCCGGCAATCAGAGCGCGAGAAGGCGGAACCGGGGCACGCGCGCGAGCCCTCGCGGCGATCCGCGCAGTGGCAGTCGGCGTGGATGCGGCCGCAGACGAGCATCGAGCCGCAGGCCGGGGTCGAGGGCTTCCTCGAGCGCCGGGCCGAGAAGCCGAGCTTCGGGGTCGCCTTCGCGCCGTCGCGGTTGCCGCTGCCGTACCAGTACGGTCCAAAGCTGATCTGCGAGCGGTTCGACCGACGAACCCAGCGCTGGTTGCCGACCGGCGACGCCGCCGCGTTCCCGATGGAGGGGCGCCCCGGCGCGCAGCGCGTCGCCTTCCACGGGCGGATTCCCGCCGGGCAGTCGACCTTGCCGCTGCCGATGTACGGCCGGCTCGAGCAACTCGAGATCGGCCCGCACGCGAGGCTCGTGACCGGGCGCGATGGCCGGCCGCTCGTCGTCGCTCCCGACCAGACCGAGGTCTCCTACGAGGTCAGCCTCGACGAAGCGCCTTGGCTGCCAGGCGAGGACGCGCGGATCGAGGTCGCAGCGCCCGAGGGGCTGCTCGAGCCGACCGCGAGGGACGAGGACCTGCCCGTCGAGGCGCTCGATCTCGTCGAGCACTGCCGGCTCCTCGCCTCGCCGGCGGCGAGAGTGCAGGAGATCCGGGCCTTCATCCGCGAGCGCTACCGGTACGATTCGAGCTATCTCGAGGACCCGTCGATAGGCCGCTGGCTCACGCGGATCAGCCGCGGGCACGTGAACCGGCACCTCGCGATGCTGCACGCCGGCCGCGACTCCGAGCACCTCGGCGCCGGGGTCTGCTACGAGCTGAACGTCCTCGCCTGCGAGCTGCTGCGGCGGGCCGGTGTGCCCGCGGCGGTTTGCACCGGGTGGACCTTCGATCGCGGCGAGGTGACGGCGCCCGATCACCTCTGGGCCATCGCGCTGCTGCCGTCGGATCAGGGGCCGAGGTGGCTGCCGGTGGACGCCGCGTCGACGCGAGATGGCCGGCCGTTGCACGCCGGGGCGCGCGCGCCCTTGTCGTGGAGGGCGCTGTTGCCGAAGGGCGTGCGCAGCCTGTCCGAGCGCGCCGCGTGGTGGCAGGAGGGCGACAAGCGCGAGCGCCGGCTCGGCAAGCTGCCGCCGACCGCCGAGCTCGTGCGCGTCGCCCACCACGTCGAGGAGCTGACCGGCGAGAAGATCGCCTCGCACGAGCAGCTCCGCCGACGCTGCCTCGCGCTGCTCGAAGACCCTGAGGCCGCGCGTCGGCTGGTGGAGTTGCTGAGGGGGAAGTAGGGCGGCGGTCGCGTCGGCACGATCGGGTGTCACTTCTGCCAAGTCCTCGCCCGCGATCGAGGGAGAGGTCCGTCCATCGAGCCTGGTCTGTCACGGCTACAGCCGAGGATCGGCCGACTGCCTCCGCCAAGCCCGCGTGCTCGCTGACTAGGCCCTCTCTCCTGCGGCGCGCTGAGAGGGGGGCGCGACGAGCAAGACGATTGAAAGCGCGCCGTAGGAAGAGGGTGGGGGAGAGGTTTCCCGCGCAATGCCCCGCGGGAGGGATAGCTCGCAATGGAGCTTGCCGCCTGTGTTCTCTCCGCGAGCGGCCGGCTGACGTCGAGGTCCGAAGATCAAAGAGCGGCTATCCGCGTCACGAGCGACAAGCAGAGTTCGCCCCCGCTCCCAACTCGACGACGGCTTCACGATCGGCTTGCCGCTCAAGGCGCCCGAATGGGGCGTCGCCTCGGCCCCCCGGTCCCTTTGGGGAGCCGCGCGCAAGCCGAGAAAGGCGTGTGAATTCTGTTGAAAAAACAGCCGGTTACAAAGGCCTCAGAAGCGGGCAGGAAGGGCCCAAATCGGCCCGCTGAGGCGCTCAAAAAGCTCGGCCGTATTAAAGCAAGCCTGAGGGCTCCAAATCGCCCTACGGGCTAGCCAGGGGCCTTCCTGGCTGTTCCGGCAACGAAAAAAGGCCGCCGCAACGTCACAGCCGGCCAAAGGACGGGTCTCAAGCTCCTAACTAACAGCTCCCCTGTTAGTTCAAGGCCACAGCCGGCCAACGGGCCGGTCTCTCGCTCGGGGGGACCGGCGAACGCCCTACACCGTTCGCCCTGAGCGTAGCTCCCGTCGCGCAAGCGGCGGGAGCGAAGTCGAAGGGCCTCTTCGAACCCGGAGCGGCCCCTCGACTCCGCCTCCCGCGGCCCGCGGGAGGCTACGCTTGGGGGTGACCGGGTATCGACTCTTGCGCAACGACACGTTTGCTCGACTCCGGCCTCGCAAGCCTGCCCTACGCGCTCGGGTGACCGGGGGGAAAGCGGCAGCAGCCTCGCGCCGCGCTTCGCTAGAAGTGCCCCACGTCGCAGTCGCCCGGGGTCAGCAGCCAGTTGCTGCGGTGCCAGAACCCCTCGGGCCGCTTCTTGGCCCTGAGATCGGTGCCGACCAGCGACCAGGCCGGGCCCCGGTCCCAGAGCCTCTTGCCGCGCAGCGAGCGGCGCAGCGTCGTCGGCGCGACGAGCTGCAGCAGCATCACGCCGTTCCGCGACAGCCAGGCCATCAGGTGCGCGAAGAGCGCCTCGCGCGCCTCGGTCGGCTGCCACGGATAGAAGTCGACGAGGTTCGTGCTGCGCCCGTCGAGCGTGAGCGCCGCGTAGCCCTCGAGCAGGCCGTCGTGGCGCAGCGCGAGCAGCGCCTTGCGGTCGTCCGATCCGCCGTGGCGCCAGTTGAGGTACTCGGCGCTGCGGAACGAGCAGATGCTCGCGCCGTCGTGGTGCTTCAGGAACAGGGCCTCGATGTCGGCCTCGACGCGCTCGACCTTCATCAGCGCGTAGCCCGGGAAGCGCTGCGCCTTGCGCTCGAAGGCGCGCCCCCAGCGGCCGTCGAGCTTCGATTCGCGCGCCGGCTTTCCGAGCCACTTCTGCGAGAGGTACGACGGCAACACCAGCCGCTTGAGCGCGCGCATGTCGTCGATGGGATGGGCGCCGAACTTGAGCGCCCCGCCGTGCGAGGCGCCGCCGGTGCGCACGAAGGCGAAGGTCAGCTCGAGCTCCAACTTGCGCAGGTCCTCGAACCCCTTGCCGAACAGCGCGAGCGACAGGCCTTTGCGGCGGTGCTCGGGGTGGACCATCAGGTCGCCAACCTGCATGCAGCGGCGCTTCTCGCCCCCTACGCGCAGGATCCAAGGCATGGCGACATTGGTGCCGCACAGCTCGCGCGTGCCGCGCTTTCGCGCGGTCCAGAACAGGGCCGGACCGGCGGGGTTGTCGAGGTACTTGCGCCGTAGCTGCGGCAGGCGATGGCTCGAGCGCGGGTAGACGAGGTGGAACAGCTCACAAAGCTCGGGAAGCACCTCGACGATGGGCTCTTGGGCGATCGCGTAGTCCATGGAAGCTCCCCTCGATAGCCGGGCGCGCGGCGCTCGAAGCAAACCTAGGGAGGAGGCCGACCGGGCAACAACGAGGAGCGGCGATGCTCGGCCGCCTCGGGAGGATGCGCGGGCGTCGCGCGGAGTCGACTCGGGGCGCGCGCGGATCCGCTTGCGGCGCCAGGAGAATTTCGGGCTGGCCGGCGCGCAAGCGGATTGCGCAGGCCGCGCCGGCGTCGTCCCTGCCGATGAAGATGGGAGAGCGTGACGGCGTTGCCCCTGACGGCGGGGCTGCTTGGCGCTCCTCCTTCCTCGCTCCGAGCTTCTCCTTCGACATTGAGGCGGGTCGAGAACGCGCTCGAGCAAGCCTGCGCATCGGCGAACGAACCCCCTCGCAGAGCTACACCGAGCGGTCTGGGAAGAAACGCTCGGTTTGCAAACGAAATCGGGCATTTCGCCTCGTGTGCGGCGCGCCCCGCAGGGCGCCCGGAGCACAGTCTGGCAAGGCATGTCCGTCCCCCCTGTTAAAGTGTTGCCTCACGAACGAAGGTAGGCGCTGGAGAAAGCGGCGGAAGGGGAGGCTGACCTTGCGGGCTGTTGGGAGGGGCGATTCTGGGCAGGGCTACCTGCGGTATTGGGGCAAGGCCGCGGGCGAGGCGGGGGCGCAGGAATTTCACCTGCTCGCCTATCACTGCCTCGACGTCGCCGCGGTGGGCTTTCTGCTCCTCGAGCGCAATCCGGCGCTGCGCAGGCGCCTTGCGCAGATCACCGGGCTCACCGAGGCCGAAGTGGTCGCCTTGGCGCTCTTCGTGCTCGCGCTCCACGACATCGGCAAGTTCGCCGTCGGCTTCCAGGATCTGCGCCACGACCTGGCCTGCCGACTGCGCGGCGGGCACCCGCGCCGACTCAGCTCCGAGAGGCACGACAACATCGGGTTCTGCTTCTGGCGCAGGAGGCTCGCGCTGCATGCGGTGGAGCAAGAATGGCTTCGGCTGCGCGCGCGTGAAGGAGAGCTCGACCCCCACGAAGTGCGCGAGGCGCTCGACCCGTGGTTCGCTGCAAGCACGGGCCACCACGGGATGCCGCCCGACGCGGCTGTCAACGACGTCGCCCGCTTCTTCAAGGGGAGTGAGGAGGACGCGCTCGCCTTCGCAGGCGCGGTGGTGGCGCTCTTCGGTTGCGTAGAGATCGCCTGGTCAGAGCAGTCGCTGTCGCGGTCGTCCTGGTTGTTCGCGGGACTGACAGTTCTGAGCGATTGGATCGGCTCGAATCGGGACTGGTTCCCCTACCAGGCCGAACCGATGGAACTCTCGGAGTATTGGCGTATCGCAAGGCAGCAGGCCCTGCGGGCGCTGCAGGAGACGCGCGTGATGCCTTGCGCCCCCGCCTGGACGACGTGCATCACGGACCTCTTCGAGCACGTGCAGTGCCCGAGCCCGGTGCAGGAGCTCGCCTGGAGCCTGCCACTCGGCGACGCGCCCAGGCTCGTGATGATCGAAGAGGTCACTGGTGGCGGGAAGACCGAGGCCGCGCTGCTTCTCGCACAAAGGGCGCTCGCCCGCGGCGACGCCGACGGGGTTTTCCTCGCTCTGCCGACGATGGCCACGGCCAACGCGATGTACGGCCGGCTCAAGGATCGCGTCGATCGGTTCTTCGCTCCCGGCAGCGAGGCGCCGCGAGTCCTCTCTCACAGCGCACGTCATCTGGCGGCACGGCTTCTTGCGGGGCCGGTTGATTCGGTCGCTGCGCAAGAGGAGGAGGCGAGCGCGAGCGCCGTCGGCAACGCCTGGCTGAGCGACCACCGCAAGAAGGCGCTGCTCGCCGCTTTCGGAGTGGGCACGGTCGACCAGGCGCTGCTCGGCATCCTGCATACCCGCCACAGCACGCTGCGGCTCTACGGGTTGTGCTCGAAGGTCTTCATCGCCGACGAGGTCCACGCCTACGACGGTTACACCGCGCAGCTCCTCGAGCGGCTGCTCGAGTTCCAAGCCGCGCTCGGCGGCAGCGCCATCCTCCTGAGCGCGACCCTTCCTTCGGCCATGCGCCAGTCTTTCGCCAACGCCTTCGCTCGCGGCCTGGGGCGCGGCGCTCCGGCGCTCGAGCGAGAGGACTATCCACTGGTGACGACGCTCAGCGCGACGAGCTGCGAGGAGATTCCGTCGCGGTGCCGGCCGGGGACCGAGCGCCGTGTCGCGGTCGGGTTCATCTCCGGCGAGCGCGAGGCGCTCGAGAAGCTGGTTCAAGTCTGCGAGGCTGGTGGCTGCGCCTGCTGGGTGCGTAACAGCGTCATGGACGCAGTCGAAGGCTTTCGAGCCGCCCGCGAGCGGCTTGGCGCCCGGGCGCTTCTCTTCCACGCGCGCCTCACGGCGGGAGATCGCTTCCAGCGCGAGGCGCAGGTGCTACGGCTGTTCGGCAAGGAGAGCGGGGCGAACGAGCGGGCAGGGCGGCTGCTCGTTGCCACCCAGGTCGTCGAGCAATCGCTCGACCTCGACTTCGACGCGATGGTCTCCGACCTCGCGCCGATCGATCTGCTGATCCAGCGAGCGGGACGCCTGCACCGGCATCCGCGGGCGGCCGACGGCACGCCGGGCTCTTCCGAGTTTCGCCCCGCACCGGTCCTCGAGGTCTTTGCCCCGCCGTTTGCCGACGCGCCGGACAAGGAGTGGCTCTCCAAGGCACTCCGGCGCACCTCGCACGTGTACGAGGACCACGCGCGGCTGTGGCTCACCATGCGCGCACTCCGCGAACACGAGGCGATCGTCATCCCCGACAAGGCGCGAGAGCTTGTCGAGAGCGTCTACGGCGTCGACGCCGACAAGCGCATCCCCGAAGGACTGCGGCGGACCGCGACCAAGGTCCAGGGCGAGAAGGGCGCGGCCCGGACCCTGGCCCAGTTCAACGCGGTCAACCTCGAGACCGGCTTCAAGGATCGCAGCGGCTGGGGGGAGGACGCCGAGATGCCGACCCGCCTTGGTGATCCGACCACCTTGCTGCGCCTCGCGCGCTTCGACGGCGAGCGCCTGGTTCCGCTCTACGAGAACCCGCTGTGGGACTTCAGCCAGGTCTCGGTTCGAGCGGCCTACGTCGCGCTGCGCTGCCCGGTGCCCGAGGTCGAGGCCGCGGTGGCGCGCGCCGAGGCGGAGATGCCCGACGGCGGGAAATGGAGCCTGACCCTGCCGCTCGAGTGGGACGGCAAGCGATGGTCGGGCCGTGCCCTCGACGCGAGAGGAGTGGAGCGAAGCATCAGCTATTCGTCCGAGGAAGGGTTGCTCGTTGACGACGAGGAGGAGTGAGCATGAGCACCTACAACCTGCTGCGCGAGCCGTGGATCCCGGTGCGGCGCAGGTCGGGGAAATTCGAGTGGGTCGCACCTTGGCAGATCGCCGAGACCGATGACCCGCCTACGCACATCGAGACCGGACGGCCCGATTTCGACGGCTCGCTGACGCAGTTTCTCATCGGGCTGGTCCAGACGGCGGCAACCCCCAAGAGCGACAAGGAGTGGAGGGCCCAGTTCAAGGCGCCACCGTCCCCGGAGAGGCTGCGGGCGGCCTTCGAGGTGTACGCCGACGCTTTCAACCTCGACGGGCCGGGTCCGCGGTTCATGCAGGACTTCGAGCTCGACGAGGCGAAGGCGCCGAAGAAGGACGTTCACGAGGTCGGCGAGCTGTTCATCGACATCCCGAGCCACTTCATCAAGGAGGGAAGGGTGGAGGCGCTCGAGCTCGCGAGCGCGGCCGCGGCGCTCTACACGCTTCAGGCGAATGCGCCCTCCGGAGGCGCCGGCAATCGCACCTCGCTGCGCGGCGGCGGCCCGCTCACGACTCTCGTCGTCGGTGAGTCACTGTGGCAGTCGGTCTGGCTCAACGTGCTCACCGAGCAAGGCCTGAGGCTCGTTCCCGGCGACCGCTCGCGCGCTGCTGTGAGCGACATCTTTCCGTGGATGGGGCCGACGCGCGTCGCGACCGCCGGGGACACCACGCCCGAGCACGTCCACCCTTTGCAGCACTTCTGGGGCATGCCGCGGCGCATCCGGTTCGTCTTCTCCGAAGGCGGATTCGTCTGCAGCGTCTCGAAGCGGGCGGCGACCCGCGCCGTCGAGCGCTACTACGCGCGACCGCAGGGCGTGAACTACGTCGGCGCCTTCTCGCATCCGCTCACCCCGTACTCCCTGCTCTCGCCCGGGCAGCCTCCCAATCCGAAGAAGGGCGACCCGATCACCTACCGCGATTGGCCCATGTTCGTGACCGGGCGGAAGACCGGGAAGGTGGAGCGCATCCCCGCTTTGACAGTTCGCTGGTTCTACGAGGACATGCGCGACGAAGCGCTCCAGGAGCCACGGTTGTGGGCGTTTGGCTACGAGATGGAAAACATGAAGCCCGTCTGCTGGCACTCGGGCATGACACCGCTGTTTCGGGTCTCAAGACAGCGGCGCGAGGCCTTCCGGTCGCTCGTCTCGGGATGCGTCGCGGTGAGCGAGAGTGTCTGCGACGATCTGGTGGGCCAGTCGAAGAACGCCCTGCTGCGCCGGCCTGGGGATGCGCGCGGCGACCTAGGCTTCCTGAAGGAGCAGTTGTGGTCGCGAACCGAGCCGGAGTTCTTCGCGACCCTGACCGCGCTCAGAGACGGCCTGGAGGCTGACGGCGAAGCTCCCGCGGAGGCGCTCGAAGGCTGGCTCGCGACCTTGCACCGCACGGCGATGCAGCTCTTCCGCGAGAGCTCGCAGATGGCCGCATCGCTCGATGCGGCGGACCTCAAGCGCGTGGCTCTCGCCCACGAGGCGCTGTCGCGTAGCACCCGGCCGACGAACAAGCGGCTGCGCGCGCTGCTCGACCTGCCGGAGAAGCCGGCGACGGCGAGCGCCTGACCTTTGTGCCGCGTCCATTCGAGCGGTTTTCGCAAGGAGGACCGATGAACGAAGCAATAGCGAAGAAGCAGGAGAAAGAGGCCGCCTCGTTCGAGGACGTCGTGCTCGCCTGGTGGCGCGCGGTTCTCGAATCACCTGCGGACCGGGCCGCGCTGCGCCGCTGCGCGACGGCGGCCGAGGTGGCGCTGCTGCCCGCCTATCACCGCTTGCGCCGCGACCTGGCCGCGGCCGAGAAGAGCGTCGGGGCCGAGCGGTTGGCGGTCATCTGCGCGGTGCTCTCGCACGTGCGCGTTCACGACGGGGGCGCGAGCTTCGCCCAGCAGCTCACGGCGGGCGAGGGCGACAAGGCACGCTTCTCAGGGCTGCGGTTTCGCCGCTTGCTCGCGATGCCTTCGGGTGACGAGCTGCTCGCCGGTTTGGTGCGCGCGGCGCGCATCCTCGACGGGCGGGCCAACGTGGCCGACCTCGCGCGGGCCATCCGCTTCTGGGGCGACAACGAGCGGCTGCGCTGGGCGCGCGACTACTACGACGCGCGACCCCAAGAGGCGTGATTTCCCCTTCCGGTTGCACTTCCCTTTCACTCACACGGAGAACGAAAAATGTCCGACTTTCTGCAGCTTCACTTCCTCACCTCGTACCCGCCGGCCAACCTCAACCGCGACGACCTCGGGCGCCCGAAGACCGCGATGGTTGGCGGAACGCAGCGGCTGCGCGTCTCGTCGCAGAGCCTCAAGCGTGCCTGGCGCACCTGCGACCTGCTCCAGATGAAGCTCGAAGGCAGCCTCGGGACGCGCACCAAGGACTTGGGCAACCTCGTCTATGACAAGCTGCTCGAGAAGAAGGTCGATTCCGCGCGCGCCGACGAGGTTGCCAAGAAGGTCGCCGCGGTCTTCGGCAAGCTCAAGGCGCCGAAGCAGGCCGGCAAGAAGAAGGGCGCCGAGGTCGCCTCGTCCGGTGAGGAGCGCCAAATCGAGCAGCTTGCCCACATCAGCACCGGCGAGCTGGCCGGCATCCAGGCACTCATCGCCCGGGTCGCCAAGGGCGAAGAGCCCAAGGACGAAGACTACGCGAAGTTGCTCACCAACGGCCACGGCACCGTGGACATCGCCCTCTTCGGCCGCATGCTCGCCGCCGACCCGAGCAAGAACGTCGAGGCGGCCGCGCAGGTCGCCCACGCCTTCAGCGTCCACAAGGTCACCGTCGAGGACGACTACTTCACCGCCGTCGATGACCTGAACAAGGGCGAGGAGGACGTCGGAGCCGGCCACATCGGCACCAACGAGTTCGGCGCGGGGCTGTTCTACGAGTACGTCTGCATCGACCGGGAGTTGCTGCGCGAGAACCTGGACGGCGACAAGGAGCTGGCCGAGCGGACGCTGCGCGCGCTCGTCGAAGCCTGTTTGAAGGTTGGGCCCACCGGCAAGCAGAACAGCTTCGCCTCGCGCGCCTTCGCCTCTTATGCCCTGGCCGAGAAGGGCGCCGAGCAGCCGCGCTCGCTCGCGGTGGCGTTTCTCAAGGCCGCCGAGGGCCGCGACCTGCTCGAGGCGGCGATCGGCGAGCTCGAGAGCACTCGGGAGAAGATGGACAAGGTCTACGGCCCGTGCGCCGAGGCGGTCTATCGACTCGATGCGAAGAGCGGGCAGGGCAGCCTGGCCGAGCTTCTCGACTTCGTGGCGAAGTAGGGAGGCGGCGATGACCAGGTTTCTCGTTTTTCGGCTCTGGGGCCCGATGACGGCCTGGGGCGACGTGGCGGTCGGCGAGCGCCGGCCCGCGTTCGCCCATCCGACCCGCTCGGCGACGCTCGGGCTCGTCGGCGCCGCGCTCGGGCTGCGGCGCGACTCGCCCGAGCTTGCCCAGCTCGAGCGCGGATACGGCTACGCCTGTCGGGTCGATTCGCCGGGGGTGCTGCTGTCGGACTTCCACACCGCGGAAAGGGCTCGCGCGTCCGCGGCTCGGAAGAACCCTCCGCGCTCGCGCAAGGAAGAGCTCGCCTTGGAGCTGGACCATCCGGTCGTCTCGAGGCGCGACTACTACTGCGACGCGCTCGCTGCGGCCTGTCTCTGGCCGCTCGACGGAGAATCCCCGTTTGACCTCGAGACACTCGCGGATGCACTCAAGCGGCCGCGCTTTACGCCTTACCTCGGTCGCAAGAGCTGTCCGCTGGGCATGCCGCTGCAGCCGCAGATCGTCGAGGCAGCCGACCCTGCGGCGGCGATCGACGCGGCGAGGTTTGCGGACGTCGAGATGCTCGCGCCGGTGCTCCGCGGAGCCGAGCGACGCGGCACTTACCGGTGGGAAGGAGAGTGGCCCCGGCTGCGACCAGAGCAGACGGTGAGACGGCGCGATCAGGCTCGGAGCCGGGTTTCCTGGCAGTTCGTCGAACGCGTCGAGCACGTCGCCCAGCGAAGGAGGAGCGCGGATGTTGCTGAGCAAAGTTGAGCTGGCGGCAGGGGCCGGGCGCACCGAGGCGTTCTGGAAGCAGGTGCGCAGCGGGTACACCGTGCACCAGCTCGTCTGGAGCTGGTTCGCCGGCGAGCCCGACGCGCGCCGCGACTTCCTCTATCGACACGAGGAGGACAAGGGCCCCGGGTGCTTCTTCGTGTTGTCCGCGCGCGAGCCGCGGGATCCGACCGGCCTGTGGCGAATCGCCTCGAAGCCCTTCGCCCCTAAGCTGAAGGCAGGCGAGCGGTTGCGGTTCTCGCTGCGCGCCAACCCGACGGTGAAGCGCGACGGCAAGCGCCACGACGTCGTGATGGACGCGCGGTGGAAGGCGCGGCAGGCCGAGGGAGAGCGACAGCGCGAGGTCGAGCAGCCCTGCCTCGACTGGCTCGAGGCGCGAGGTGAGCGCTGCCGGTTTGGCTTCGAGCGCGACGAGGTGCGGGTCGAGGCCTATCGCCAGGAGCGGTTCGGCGGGCGGGGCGCGCGCAACATCCGCGTGAGCGTCGTCGATTTCGAGGGCATCCTCACCGTGCGCGACCCCGCGGCGTTCATCGCCGCGTTGGAGCGGGGGATTGGGCCTGCGAAGGGCTTCGGGTGTGGCCTGATGCTCGTCAAGAGGCTGTGAGGTGCTGCCCCCGCTCAAGTCGCTGCCGATCAAGGACCGGGTCTCGCTCGCATTCCTTGAGCGAGGCCAGCTCGACGCGCTCGACGGGGCCTTCGTGCTCATCGACAAGAACGGGATCCGCACCCAGATCCCGGTCGGGAGCATCAGCTGCCTGATGCTCGAGCCTGGCATCCGCGTCTCGCACGCCGCGGTGGCGCTGGCGAGTCGCGTGGGGTGTCTGTTGGTCTGGGTCGGCGAGGCGGGGGTGCGCGTTTATGCGTCCGGGCAGCCAGGAGGGGCTCGGTCCGACCGGCTGCTCTACCAAGCAAAGCTGGCGCTCGACGACAGGGCACGACTGAAGGTAGTCCGCAAGATGTATGAGATACGCTTCGGTGAGCCGTCGCCGGAGCGCCGCAGCGTCGAGCAGCTTCGCGGGATCGAAGGCGCGCGGGTGCGCGAGCTCTACAAGCTGTTCGCGGCCAAGTACGGGGTGACCTGGCGCGGGCGCGACTACGACCCGTCGCGCTGGGATGCCTCGGATCCGGTCAATCGCTGCCTCAGCTCGGCGACCGCCTGCCTCTACGGCATCACCGAAGCGGCGGTGCTGGCGGCCGGCTATGCGCCAGCCGTCGGCTTCATCCACACCGGCAAGCCGCTCTCGTTCGTCTACGACATCGCTGACCTGGTGAAGTTCGAGACGGTGGTGCCCGCGGCGTTCCGGGTCGCGGCGGGCGAGTGCCCGGACAAGGAGCGGGCGGTTCGGCTGGCGTGTCGCGACGCGTTTCGCGAGACGAGGCTGCTCGAGCGGCTCATTCCGCTCATCGAGGAGGTGCTCGCGGCTGGAGGCCTCGCGCCGCCGGAGCCTCCCAAGGAATCGGTGGCCCCGGCGATTCCGGAGGGAAGCAAGCTTGGCGATGGTGGTCATCGTTCTTGAGAACGCGCCAGCGCGCCTCTACGGCAGGCTCGCTGTCTACCTGGTAGAGGTGCGCGCGGGGGTGTACGTCGGCGACGTTACGAAGCGGGTGCGGCAGATGTTGTGGGAGAACGTCGTGGCCGGCCTGGCAGGGGAGGACGGCAACGCGGTGATGGTGTGGCAGACCAACGCCGAATCGGGATTCGACCTGCTCACTTTCGGGCGAAACAGGCGTATGCCGGTCGAGCTGGATGGGCTGAAGTTGGTCTCCTTCACGCCGCCGAAGGGCGGCCAGCGGGAGCCTGGTCTGTGACAAGAGCGAATAGAGTCTCGATGGCGAGGTTTTCGAGGTTTTGCTCCGGTGGCGACTTGAACGTCTGAAATCGGCCGTGATTTCGGTAAGGTGCGGGAAGGGCGTTCCCCACGGGCGTGGGGATGAACCAGGATCACTCGACGCTCAAGGTCAACGTTGCACGCGTTCCCCACGGGCGTGGGGATGAACCGCAGCCGTCCTCGGAGAACTTCGCCGCGGCCGCCGCGTTCCCCACGGGCGTGGGGATGAACCGAAGGGGCAACCGATCCCCCTCATCGATACCGGGCGTTCCCCACGGGCGTGGGGATGAACCGTGGAGCGGGGAGAGCACCCTCGATTGCGGCGGCGCGTTCCCCACGGGCGTGGGGATGAACCGATGAAGGGCGAGCCAATGAC
>JBMNNX010000055.1:0-27912 GCA_050942745.1 Myxococcales bacterium | reverse complement strand
AGCAGCATCGCTACCGTCATCGGGCCGACGCCGCCGGGAACCGGGGTTATCGCCGAGGCCCGCTTTTCGGCCGCGGCGAACTCGACGTCGCCGACCAGCTTGCCCGCCTCCGACCGGTTCATGCCCACATCGACGACGACGGCGCCCTCCTTGATCCAGTCGCCCTTGACGAGCTCGGCGCGCCCGACCGCGGCGACCACGAGGTCGGCCCGCCGCACCTCGCCCGGCAGATCAGGCGTCTTCGAATGGCAGATGGTGACCGTCGCGTCCCGGGCCATCAGCATCATCGCCATCGGCTTGCCGACGATGTTCGAGCGCCCGAGCACGACAGCGCGCTTGCCTCGCAGCTCGAAGCCCGCCTCGTCGAGGAGGCGCATCACGCCGTGCGGGGTGCAGGCCCGGGGCGCCGGGCGGCCGAGCAGCAGGTTCCCCGCGTTCATCGGGTGCAGGCCGTCGGCGTCCTTGACCGGATCGACCGCGAGGATCACCTCGTCGGCGTCGATGTGCTTGGGCAGCGGGAGCTGCACGAGGATGCCGTGCACCGCGGGGTCGCGGTTGAGCGCCTCGACCTGCGCGATGACCTCGGCCTGGGTCGCGTCGGCCGGCAGGTGGCGCTCCCAAGACTGGAGGCCGACCTCGGCGCAGGCCTTGATCTTGTTCTTCACATAGACCTCCGAAGCCGGATCCTCTCCGACGCGCACGACCGCGAGGCCTGGAGCGATCCCCTTCTCCTGTTGCAGCGTGCGGACGCCCTCGGCCACCTCGGCTCGCACCTTGGCGGCGACTGCCTTGCCATCGATGAACTTCGCCATGACTCGACCCCTCGCTGAGCGACGTTGGAGGCGGTCACTCTCCTTTCCCGCGCGCCGCCTGGCAAGCCTCAAGCGCCCGGGACGCTATACTCGGGGACGGCCTGACCTCCGAACGGCGGCAGGCCGAACCGAATGAACGGCCGCTCTTCGCGCTGGCCGGCTGCGGAGGACTTCCACGTGCACAGGCGACCCGAGCGTCTCTCCGCGCTCACCTTCGCGACGATTGCCGCAACAGCCTGCCTGCTGGGATGCCCGCAGTTCATCGACAGGAACAGCGACGCGAGCACGGCAGGCGACGCAGGAGCCGCGCCCGACGCGGGCGCTGCTGACTCCGGATCACTCGACGCGGGCGCCCCGGACTCGGGCCTGCCCGACGCCTCGGCCGACGCCGGAGAGGACGCGGGCCTCGACGCCTGCGTGCCCCTGACCTGCGAGCTTGCGCCGGGAGCCTGCGGCGAGCTGCCGGACGAATGCGGTGGAGTCGTCTCCTGCGCCTGCGACTACACCCACGTCTGCGGGGCGACGCAGCCGAACGCCTGCGGCTGCTCCGACGAGCAGTGGGTCCTCAAGTACGTCGACCGCGCCACCAACGTCGGCCGGCACAGCTCGATGGCGAGGGACGCGGCCGGAGCGCTCCACATCGCGTACGCCGACTACTACCTCGGGATCAAACACGCGGTGATTCCGCGGGGCGAGAGCTTTGCCGTCACGATCGAAGTCATCGACCCGGAAGCCGACGCCATGGACGTCTCGCTCGCCATCGACGCGTCCGGGATCCTCCACGTCGCCTACAACCATCGGCTCAACTACGCCGGCGCGTCGTTCGACGTAGAGCTTTGGTACGCGCAGAAAGCCCCAGGAGGCGAGTGGCACCGCGAGATGGTCACGCCGGCCGGCAGCTTCTGCTACGTCAGCGGCGGCGGCGCGGCCCTGCGGCTCGACCCCTCGGGCGGCGTCCACGTATTCTTCACCTACTGGTACTACGACGGGGCTGACTACCAGCACGCCGCGCGGATAGGGCCCGAGACCTGGGACCTCTTCCCGGTCTTCGCGGGCGATCAGCTCGGCGCCGCCACCCGGGTCAGCGCGGGCCACCCGGCCTTCGCCATCGGGCCAGACGGTACGCTGCACGCGGCCTTCGGGTACTACTGGGACGGACACCTGCGCTACGCGACCCGATCGCCCGGGGGCGCGTGGACGGTCCACGACGAGCTCATCGCCGCGTCCGACGGCACGCAGTTGATGGGCTTGGACGCCGTCATGGAAGCCGACGCGCGCGGCGTCCACCTCGCCTTCTGGAGCGTGCTCGGCTCCGCGTCGAGCGACGTGCGCTACGGGCTCCTGCCGGCCGGGACCGACACCTGGACCGTCGAGATCATCCCGCTGTCCGAAGGCGAGACGGCGGTGGTCGGGGGTTCCGAGGCCCTCGCGCTCAATACGGACGGCAGCGTCCACTTGCTCTTCCAGGACAACATCAGCGGCCGGCTGAACCATGCCTTCCGCGACGCGCCCGGGAGCTGGGAGGTCACGCCCATCGACTCGAGCGGAAACGGCGGCTTCGACACCGCCCTGCTCGCCGAGCCCGACGGCCTGCACGTCTCCTACTACGAGGCAGGCCCGATGGTCGGCGGGGACTACACCGGCAAGCTGCGCTACGCGTACCGCTGCCGGAGCACCGGTCCCTGAACGGAACGTGCGCGCCCGCGCCGCGGAGGGAAACACGGTCTTCGGAGAACCGCGTCCGCCCCGGGGCGACCCCGAGCGCTCGGACCGCCGGCTACGCGCCCGCGAGCCCGATCTCGCCCCGGATCTCGTCCATGGCCTGCAGGCAGATGCCGAGGAACTCCTCGAGCTCGATGCCCAGCTCAGCCTGACAGGCCTTTATCTGCTCGCGATTCACCGCCGCCGCGAAGCGCTTGTCCTTCATGCGCTTCTTGATGCTGCTCACTTCGAGGTCTCGGGTGCTCTTCGACGGCCGGATGAGCGCCGCGGCGGTGATGAAGCCCGTCGTCGGATCGACGACCCAGAGCGCCTTCTCCATCGGCGTGGTGCGCTCGGCCTTGTCGTTGTGGCCGAGCACCGCGCGGATGATGCTCGCCGGCACGCCCTTCTCCTCGAGCACCTGCGCGGCCACCAGCGTGTGGCGCTCCATGTCGTTGGCGCAGACGTCGAGGTCGATGTCGTGCACCAGCCCCGCAAGCCCCCACTCGTCCGGATCACCGCCGAAGCGGCCGGCGAGCTTTCGCATGCAGGCCTCACAAGCAAGGCAGTGGGCGGTCGTCGCCGAGTCGCCGAGCCGGCTGCGCAGGAGCTGAAGGGCCTCGTCTCGATTCATCGCAGTTGTTCTCTTTCGGCTGTGTCATCTGGCCGACCGTGCGGTCGGGCGCGCAGAAACTACCAGAGGCGGGCACGAAGGGAGCGACCCCTTTGCACCCGCCTCCAGCCTTGCCCGGGGAGATCGACGCCTTGGCGCCTTGGGAATCGAGCTCGCGAGGCGCCTTCGACTCCGCCCTCGCAAGCTCGGGCTACGCTCAGGCTGACCGGGTGGCGGCTCAACGCTCCCGACCCGTCCTACCGGCGCACGACGACGAAGACCTGCACCTCGCCGCGCTGGACACGCAGCAGCACGCGCTCGCCGCGCCCGGCCGCGAGCGCGCGCGAGAAGTCCGACAGATTTGCGACGCGCTTGCGGTTGACCTCGAGGATGACGTCGCCGGGCCGCAGGATGCCGGCCGCGGGGCTCGAAGGAGCGACCCGCTCCACGATGAGGCCCTTGGCGCTCTGCTCGAGCCCGAGCTGCCTCGCGGACTCCGGCGTAACCGGCGCCAGGCTCAATCCGAGCTCGGCCTCGCCCGCCCTGCCCTTCGACAGGCTGATGGCGCTCTGCTCGCCGCTGTCGCGCTCGGCCAGCGTCACCTTCAGGCTCTTGCGCGAGCCGTCGCGCAGCAGCTCGACGCGCGCCTCGCTGCCCGGCGCGATGCCGGCGACGAGCGTCGAGAGCTTCCGCGTGTCGCTGACCGGCTTGCCGTCGATGGAGACGATGACATCGCCCGCCTCGATACCGGCCTTCTCGGCGGGGCTGCCGGGGAAGACCTGCCCGACGAGCACGCCGCTGCGCGGCTCGACGCCGATGCCCTTGGCGAGCTCCTCGGTCAGCTCCTGGATCCCCACGCCGAGCCAGCCGCGGGTCACCTTGCCGCTGTCGCGGAGCTGCGTCACCAGGCTCTTGACCAGGTTGATGGGCACGGCGAAGCCGACGCCGCTGCCGCCCGCGACGATGGCGGTGTTGATGCCGACCACGTCACCGGCCGAGTCGA
Organism: Myxococcales bacterium; assembly: GCA_050942745.1. Lineage (GTDB taxonomy): Bacteria > Myxococcota > Myxococcia > Myxococcales > UBA5297 > UBA10939. Next base: position 23,783 of record JBMNNX010000055.1, on the reverse strand, counting down.
ACAGCGGGCCGCCCGAGTTGCCCGGGTTGATGGAGGCGTCGGTCTGCAGGAAGTCGTCGTACGGCCCCTGGCCGATCTGCCGGTCCTTTCCGCTGATGATGCCCGCGGTGACCGTGTGACCCAGGCCGAAGGGGTTGCCGATGGCGATGACCCAGTCGCCGACCTCGAGCTTGTCCGAGTCGCCCAGGTAGGCGAACGGCAGCGGCTCGGACGTCTCGACCTTGAGCAGCGCGATATCGGTCTTCTCGTCGCTGCCGACGAGCTTCGCCTCGAAGGTGCGCTCGTCGGCGAGCTTGACCTTGATCTCGCTGGCCTTGGCGACGACGTGGTGGTTGGTCAGCAAGTAGCCGTCAGGGCTGATGAAGAAGCCCGACCCGAGGGCGTTCTGGCGCAGATCGCCGCGCGGCCCGCCGAAGAAGCGCTCGAAGGGGCCGTTGCGGCCAAACGGCGAGTGGCCGAAGAAGTCGAAGAAGGGATCGCCCACGTCGGGCCGCGCCGCCTGCTTGATGACCTGCGTGGTGTAGATGTTGACGACCGCAGGTTTGAGCTCCTTGACCAGGCCCGACAGCGAAGGCAGCGGGCTGTAGCCGTTCGGCAGCAGCGGTGCGCTCGAGGCGCGCTCCTGCCAGGGCTGGCCCGAGGCGGCCGCCGGCCGGACGGGAAGCGCCGGGACAGCCGCGAGGAATGCGGCCGCGCTCAGGGACGAGATCAACCGCCGACGCGAGGTGAGCGCGGCAGCAACATCGACGAGCTTCACGGATGCACCTCCTGGAATCGATCGACGGGCTCGGGCCGGGCTCGCTGCCGGGCCGGGCCTCTCCTTCAAGAGGTCGAAGGGACCGGCCTAGCGAGCAGCGCGGTCGGGCCAATAGAGCCCGAGCCGCAGCCACGAATCGAAGAGGCTCTCCGCACTCGGATCGGCTTCGCGGCGGCGATCGCCAGAGACCAACAGCTCCACTCCGCAGCGAGGACACGCGGCAGGGACATGACGCCGCGCGACACGATTGCCGCAAGCCACGCACTTCCAGGTCATGTCAACCTCCTTGCTCGTTGGCGACGGGGCGTCGTCCGGGAGCTACTGCCCCTCGACCTCCTTTCGAGCGGGATCAACGTCGCAGCCCCGAAACCTATGCCCGACCTCCGATCTCCCTAAACACCGCGCGGATGCTGTCAAGGCGATGGTCGAGGGTCGAGGGTCACCGCGGAGCGAGATGTCTGGGGCACTGCAGACAACCGCGGCCGTGGGCTGGCCGCGGCGAACAACGATGCGCCGCTCGCCCCTCTCACCGCGCCTAGCTGCCTAGCCGAGTGCTCCGTCCGCTCGATCGGTCGCCTCCCAACTCTCGACTCTCGACTCTCGACTAGCGCCGGAAGATTTGCCGTACCCGCCGGTTTGCCTGGGCCATGAGACACGAACCCTCATATAGCCGGCGGTCGATGCTCCGGTCCTTGAGCAAGCTCGGGATCGCGCTCGCCGCCGCCACAGCGATCCCCGCGGCCGCCCGCGCCGAGCCGACGGTCTACGCCGAGTCGGCGATGGTCAAGGTCAAGCCGGGCGCCGCAGCAAAGAACAACGCCGTCGCCCGCATCGCCGCGGCGCGCAATGAGTGGGAAGCCTTCCAGGTCGTCGTGCGCGCCGACAGCAGCCCGCTCAGCGGCGTGCGCGCCACCGTGAGCGATCTTCGCGGCCCTGCCCGCTCGACCATCCCCGCGAGCGCCGTTTCGCTCTACCGCGCCGAGCTCATCGACATCACCCAGCCCTCGGGCACCATCGGCGAGACCGGCCGCTGGCCCGACGCGCTGGTCCCCGCGGTCGATGAGATCGACGGCGAGCAGCGCAAGGCCTTCCCCTTTGGCGTCCCGGCGAACGAGTCGCGCGCGATCTGGGTGGACGTGCTCGTGCCCCGCGACGCCACACCCGGCGTCTACCGCGGCGAGGTCATGGTCGAAGCCGACGGCTTCCGCGCCGAGGTTCCGGTCGAGCTCGAGGTCTGGAACTTCGAGCTGCCCTCGACCCCGACGCTGGCGACCGCGTTCCTCATCTACACCGGCCACATGTGCCTCGCGCACACCGGCTCGACCGAGTGCGGAAGTAACCTCGAGCGCGCCGAGCTCGCCACCAAGTACGCGCGGCTCGCGCTCGATCACCGCGTCAGCCTGCCGAACATTTGGGTGCTGCGTCCCAACGGCGACGACTGGTCGCAGTTCGACGAGGTCTTCGGGCCGCTGCTCGACGGCACGGCGGAGACCCGGCTGGCGGGCGCGCGCCTGACGAGCGCGCAGTTCACCTGGCCGCGCACCGTCGAGAACTACCGCATGTTCGCTGGCCACTTCCGCGACCGCGGCTGGTTCGACCGGCTCTACGACTACACGGCCGACGAGCCGGGCTGGGGCAACCCCTGGAGCGACATCCCCACGCGCGCCGCCATCATCCGCCAGGCCGACCCCGAGCTCCCCAAGCTCGTCACCACCAGCATCCACGGCGCAACGGAGAACGGGGTGCTCGACGACATCGACATCCTCGTCCCGGCGGTCAACCACATGGAGAACACGGTCGAGCCGTACGCCGGCGACCAGCGGCCGAAGTACGACGACTTCGTCGCGTCTGGCAAGCGGCTGTGGATGTACCAGAGCTGCATGAGCCAGGGCTGCTCGTTCGGAAGCCTGCAGCCGGGCTTCGACTGGCCCAGCTACATGATCGACGTCTCGGCCGCGCGAAACCGGCTGATGCAGTGGGCCAACTTCAAGGAAGGCGTTACCGGCGAGCTGTACTACGAGACCGTCAACGCCTACGGCAAGGACCCGTGGAAGAGTCAGTTCGACTTCAACGGCAACGGCGACGGCACGCTCTTCTACCCGGGGACCCCGGCGAAGATCGGCGGCTCGAGCCAGGTCCCGGTCGCCTCGATCCGCCTGAAGATGATCCGCGAGGGCATCGAGGACTACGAGTACCTCGCGCTCGTCTCGAAGCTGGGCGATCCGGCGATGGCGCGGCGCACCGCGCTCCAGGTGCTGCCGACCGCCTACGCGGCCGCGGGTGACGATCCCGAGGCGATCATGCAGGCACGCGAGAGCCTGGCGCAGCGCATCCTCGAGCTCGGCGGCAGCGAGCGCACGGGCGATTCTTCGGACATCGACTTCTTCGGCGACGGCTCCGCGCCGGCCGGCGGCTGCTCGGCCGCGGCCGGCGCTCCCCTGCCGCTGCTCGCGCTCGGCGTGCTCGCCTTCGTGCGCAGGCGCCGGACGTAAGGGGAAAGGCGTCGCCCTCCCCCGGTCACCCTGAGCGTAGCCCCCGACGCGACAGCGGCGGGGGCGGAGTCGAAGGGCTCGTCGGACTCGGGCACGTCCCTCGAGGCCTTTGCCGTTCGGCCTGAGCGTAGCTGCTGACACTTGCGTCGGTAGCGGAGTCGAAGGCCTGTCCGATTTCGCTGCGGCCCCTCGACCTCGCCTCCCGCGTTCCGCGGGAGGCTACGCTCGGGGTGCTCGGCAGAGGCTGCCTGCGCGCTGCCACACGAGGACCAAACCGTTCAGCCTGAGCGTAGCTGCCGACGCTTGCGTCGGCAGCGGAGTCGAAGGCCTGGTCGGTTTCGTTGCGGCCCCTCGACTCCGCTTCCCGCGTTCCGCGGGAAGCTACGCTCCTAGCCAACAGCGCTATTGGTGCGAGGTCACGTCGGGCCACGGAACTGGCGAAGAGCTCGGCTGAACCCGGCGGGCCCTCGACTTCGCCCTCGCTAGCTCGGCCTACGCTCGGACTGACCGGTGTTGGTCGAAGGCCACAGCCGGCCAAACGACCGGTCTCAGGCTCCTAACTAACAGCTCCCCCTGTTAGTTCAAGGCCACAGCCGGCCAAAGGGCCGGTCTCTCGCTCGGGATGACCGGTGGCCCTCGATCAAGACCAGGTCCCGGCGCACGACGTCGCGCCGGGACCTGCCCTCCCCCCGCCCCTAGCCTTCGCCCAAGACCTTCCGGTAGAGCGCCGCGTGGCGCTCGAGAAGCCGTTCGAGCCGCAGCTCTCGCTCGACGAAGGCGCGGCACGCCTGGCCCATCTTCAGGCGCAGCGGGCGCGCCCGGGCGAGCATCTCCAGCCGCGAGGCGAGCATCGTCGAGGAGCCTATCGGCACGACGAACCCGTTCTCCTCGTCGCGCACCAGCTCGCCGTTGCCGCCCGCGTCGGTCACCACCATCGGCAGCGATGCCGCCATCCCCTCGATGATCGAGTTCGAGAGCCCCTCGGCGCTCGAGCAGAGCACGCCGATGTCGCTGCGCGCGAGGATGGCCGGCACGTCCGGGCGCCGGCCGAGGAAGTGGACCGCGCCGGCGAGGCCCATCGCCGCGGCAAGCTCCTCGAGCTGCGCGCGGCGCGGCCCGTCGCCGGCGAGCAGCAGCAGGACCTCGGGCCGGCGCGCCCGCAGCGCGCGCGTCGCCTCGAAGAGCACCTCCTGGGCCTTCACCGGGTGCGTCATGTTCGCGACGTGGACGATCACCGTCCGGCCCTCGAGCGGCGGCAGCGGGCTGACGAGCGGCCCGCGCAGGTCCGAGTCGAAGCGCGCCAGGTCGATGCCGTTGCGCACGACGGTGACCCGCTCGGCCGGCAGCCGCTCGGTCTCGACGATGGCGCGCTTGATGGCCTCGGCGTTGGCGACCACGTGGTGGGCGCTGCGGGTCGCCGCGGCGAGCGCGACGCGCTGGGGCACGTTGAGCCAGTGGGCGAGGTCGAGCCGCCCGACGATGGCCTTGGTCCCGGCGAGCCGCGCGGCCGGGACTGCCAGCAGCGCGGTGTAGAAGTCGTGCGCGTGGACCAGCTCGACGCGCTCGCGCCTGAGCACGCTCGCGAGCCGGGCGATCTGCCGCGGTGTCTCCGGGCGCGCGAGGCTGCCGGCGAGCGGCACGGGCAATGGCTCGATGCCTAGCCGGCGCACGCTCGTCATGTGCGGGCCTTCGGCGTGGATCACCGCCGCCCGCAGGTCGAAGCCTTCGGCGAGCCCGCGCAGCAGCTCGACCACCTGACCTTCGGTGCCGCCGAGGTGGAGGCTGTTGACGAACTGCATCACCCGCGGCCTGGGCCGCGCTCGCGGCATCTCACGCTCGAGTCTCATCCGCTCTGCTCCCGCCTGCGGGGACGCAGGCCCTGTGCGCACGGCGGCTGCTCGGGACCTGCTCGGGCTGCCCGATGAGGCGCTCGCAGGAGGCCGACAGCGCCACCAGCAGGAAGAAGTGCGCCGACAGCACGTAGCCGCTGAGCATGTCGCACAGCAGGTATCCGGCCAGGCCCGCCGACAGCGCGCGCGCAAGACCGCCGGCGACCGGGTCCTTCCACGCGGCGGCGGCCCCGGCGAGCGCGCTGCCAACGAAGATCATCAGCAGGGCGAACCCGACGAGGCCGAGCTCGCCGAGCACGGCGAGGAAGATGTTGTGGGCGACCAGCGGCATGTCGCGCGCGATGCGCGGCGCGTACTCGGCCCAGGCGAACTGGAAGGCCCCGGCGCCGACGCCGGCGATGGGCCGGTCCTTGCTGATCGCCGAGGCGACCTCCCAGGCCCAGATGCGCCCTTGGGCCGACAGGTCGCGCTCGAAGCTGCTGATCGATTCGGTGCGGGTCCAGAAGGACGAGGGCGCGTAGATCGCCACCGCGGCGACCACCGCGATGGCCGCTGCGAGCGAGCGCATCTTCTTGGTGCCGCTCAAGGCCCACAGCGTCAGGGCGAGCGCGAGCCCGAGGGCGCCGCCGCGCGAGTGGGTGAGGATGATGGCGGTGACCCCGGTGCCCGCGGCGAGCGCGCCGAGCACGCGCATGAGGATGGAGGGCGAGTGCAGGGCGAAGACCGCGGCGACCGGGACGATGGCGACCAGGCTCATCGCCAGGTGGTTCGGGTCTTCGTAGACGCCCTCCCAGGCCGCACGGAAACCTTCGACGAGATCGATCTCGTTGCGCCAGTGGTCGATGGTCCCCAGCGAGGGCGCCAGCGAGGCGATGACCGCCGCGCCGCTGAGGATGGCCAGGCGCTTTCGCGAGGAGACGACGTTGATGATGGTCAGGTAGATGCCGGCGAGCTTGATGAGCTCGAGCGCCGAGCGTGCGGAGACCTCGGGCCTGACCGACCAGCGCGGCGAGAGCGCGGTCCAGACGCACAGCCCGAGCAGCGCGACCCCGCGGACGCCATCGACGGTCAGGGGCAGGCCGCCGGAGACCCGGCCGATCATCAACGCGCCGAATCCGACCGCCGCGCTCAGCAGCGCCGGCCGCACGACTTCGAGGAAGGGGAAGACGTGGACGATGCTCGCGTAGACCGAGACGGTGAAGCCCACGACCGCCGCGAAGGCGACCGCGTCGCGTCCCGCTGCTCGCTTTCTCGTCGCCGCCTTCACCCCTCGCCTCGCGTGCTTGTCCGCGGCCAGAGGTAGCAGCGCTCATGCCACGGGCTTTGGCCGGGCAAGCGGGCGCAGCGCGGCTTGCGGTGCTTCCGTGTCTCGGGTCGGTTGGGAAATTGTTTTCCGACTTGGGAAAGGCGAGTGTCGAAGGGCCGGGGGAGAGAGGTTCGCCGGCTCGGGGGACCGGTTGGCTGGGCGCAGGACGCAGGGGCGCGGTTTCGAGACGCCTTGGGCCGGGGTGAAGCGCGAGGCGTACCGGCGGACGGAAGTCGAGAAGGCGCGAGCTCCGGGGCGCCGTCCTCTCCCCCAATACCCCTCTTCCTACGGCGCGCTTTCGATCGTCGTGCTCGTCGCGACCGCCTCAGCGCGCCGTAGGAGAGGGGGCCTTGTCTGGGGGCGCGCTCCGATCCGTATGAGAAGCGGCTTGGTCCAGGGGGCGGCGCACGAACAGGGCGAGGGCGGTATTGCCGGTCGCCGTTGAGGCATAAGCGGGCCGAGTGCGGCGCGCGCCGACACGAAGGTCGGCGCTCCGCATCCGATGGCGCCGACGCGAAGTTCAGCCTTCCGCGTGCGACGGCGGCGCCGACACGAAGGTCGGCGGTCCGATCCGATTCCGGGCCGTCAGCCGACGACGAACGGCAGCGGCAGCTCGGGGTCGAGCTTGCCCGATGCGGCGAACGGCGCCCCGGCCTCTTCCGTGAGCCTGCGAACGCAGAGCGCGGCGAAGCGGTCCGCGGTCCGGCGGTGCTCGGGCGACAGCGCGGACGCTTCGCGCTCGAGCGGTCGCCGCAGGGCCTCGACGGCCTCCGGCGTCAAGGTCGCCTTGCCGCCTTCGACCTGAAACACGCGCTTTGCGAGGTCGGCCAGGCGCGAGGCGGGCAGCGGCGCAAACGCGAAGCTCTCGCCGACGAGCTCGCGGGCCACGGCGGACAGGTAGAGATCGGAGAACCGCAGGAACGCGAGCGACTCGAGGGGACGCGCAGCAGCGAGCGACTGCTCGGCGGCCTTCGATTCGAACCCGAGCTTCTCCATCAGGTCGGCCATCCGCTCGGCCTCGGTCACCGCGTCGCTCATCTTCGCCAGCTCCTCGAGGTCCCGGGCTGGCCGCATCGGCGGCGACGGCTCCTCCGGGCGATCGAGCGCCTCGCTGTAGAGCGGGCGCCTGCGCCGCAGCGCGACGAGGGCCTCGCCCACAGGCGCATCGAAGAGCGGCACGTCCTTCGAGTTCGGGAACGCGGCGCGCCCCGAGCGCATCAGCCGGTCTACGCGGAACTTCTGCTTGAGCGCCAGGCTGACGCCTATCTGGAAGATGCGCTTGAGCGGTGCGCTCGCGAGCAGCGCCCCGGCGCGCGACGGATCGCCGCGAGCGGCGTGCTCGAGACCGAGCGAGAGCGTGTCCCGAGCCTCGCGGATGGCGCGCTGCACCTGCTCGAGCTCACCCGGCTCGACCGACTCGGCCACCATCACCGCGTTGAGCAGGGTCACGAGCTGCCGCTCGAGCACGCCGCGCTCCTCGGGCTCCAGGCTCTGCACGGCGCGGTCGAAGAAGCGCTCGGCCGGCACGAGGCGGGCGAGGAACAAGCCTTCGGGCACCGCGGGCGCCTTCTCGAGGACCGGCAGGGCCGCGTCCGGATCGACGTACGCGAAGAACGAGAGGGCCTCGGCCAGATCCGGAAACCCGAGATCCGCCAGCCGCGCGTTGCGCCAGCGGTACGCGGTCTCCTCGAGCTCGGTCGGCAGCTCCCAACGGACGGCCTCGAGCATGCGCGCTGCCCTGAAGGGATCCTTTGCGTAGAGCTGATCGAGCAGACGCTTGGCGCCGAGGTAGGAGGCGCCCTCGACGAGGAACTCGACCAGGTACTGCCCCTCGGGCGACTGATAGGTCGGCCCGCTCGGCTCGGGGTCCGGGGTCTCGGTCAGGTCCCAGATGCGCAGCGTCGTCTTGAGCAGCAGCTCGATCACCTCGATGTCGAGGCGGGCGAGCTTCTTCTGGAAGCGCTCGTCGTTGTCATCGGTGGCAGCCGCGCGCAGCCACAGCAAGCCCGCCGACACGTCGATGCGGTCGCGCTTCCAGGCGTCGAGGTCCACGAAGGTGCGGAACTGCTCCGGCCCGGCGAGGTGGATGAGCTCGAGCGAGTCGTTGATCCCGACCTCCTTGACCGTGAAGTAGACCTCTTCGGCCGGCAGGGTCGGCACGACCAGCTCGGCGTGCGGCGTCGAGATCATCAGGTTGAGCCGGGCGCGGGCGTTGGGAGCGCGGGCGAGCGCGGCCACCAGCCCGGCGCGCTCGGACAGGAGCTGCTCGCGCGTCGCTATCTTCGAGCCGTTTCCCTTGGTCAGGTCCTTCGATTCAGCCATGGCTTTCGGGTAACTCCGTCTTGACTTCCGAGCTTTGGGAACAGTGACGGGTCCCGCGGCCGCCCGAGCGCACGCGCGCCCGGCGCGAAGACCGCGGGGTCAGAAAAACCGCCCAGCCGAGCGGGCGGCCCACCTTCTAACCGTTTGAAGTGAACGAGGCGATCAGCTCGCGCGCGAGCCTGGCGTGGCGCTCGCCTTTCGGCTCGAGCCGGACCTCGCGGACGTCTTCGCCCGCTCCCGAGATGCGCACGATCAAGTGCTCGCCCGGCGCGGCCTCGGGGATGCGGTCGAGCCATTCCACGAGGGTGGCCGCGTCGCCGCGGAGCAGGTCGAAGAAGCCGGTCGCGTAGAGCTCCTCCTCATCGCCGAGCCGGAAGAAGTCCGCGTGGTGCAGCGGCAGGCGCCCTCGGTAGGTGTAGACGATGGCGAAGCTCGGGCTGGCCACCTGGCCCGGCGCGACCCCGGCGCCTTCGGCGACGCCGCGCGCGAAGACGGTCTTGCCCGCGCCCAGCTCGCCTATCAGCCCGACGAAGTCGCCCGCCTCGAGCCGCTCGCCGAGCCGCTCGCCGAGCCGACGCATGGCCTCCGGGGAATCGATCTTCAGGGTCAGCTCTTCGCTCACAGCGCCCACTTCGCCCACACCTCCGAAATCCCCTCGAGCAGGTCGGTCGCGACGATCCCCAAGCTGCCGCGCCTTCGCCGAGCGATATCGCCCGCCATCCCGTGTACGAACACCGCGGCGCGCGCCGCGCTGCCCGGCGTCATCCCCTGGCCGACCAGCGCCGCGCACAGGCCGGTGAGCACGTCGCCCGAGCCCGCGGTCGCCATCCCGGGGTTGCCGGTCGGGTTGATCGCGGTCGCGCCGGCCACGTCGGCGATGACCGTGCGCGCGCCCTTCAGCACCAGCGTCAGCCGGTACTGCTCGCTGAAGCGCCGGGCGACGCCGATTCGGTCCTCCTGGACCTCGCGCACGCCCTTGCCGATGAGCCGCGCCATCTCGCCGGGGTGCGGGGTGAGGATGAGCGGGGCGGTCGCGGTCGTCAGCAGCTCGGGCTTGTCGGCGAGCGCGTTGAGGGCATCGGCATCGAGCACCGCCGGCAGCTTCGCCTCGAAGCAGAGCCGTCCGAGCAGGTGGCCGGTCTCCGGCCCGCGGAACAGGCCCGGCCCCGCGGCGATGACGCTCTTGCCCTGGGCCGCCTCGAGCAGGGCCGGCAGGTCCGACAGCCCGAGCGGACCGGACCCGGGGAGCGGGTGGGCCATGATCTCGGGCATGTAGGCCTGCACCGCGGCGGTCTCCTCGGGCCGCGCCGCCACCGTCACCAGGCCGCAGCCCCCGCGCAGCGCCGCGGCGCAGGCCATCGCCGCGGCGCCCGACTTTCCGGGCGAGCCGGCAATGACGAGGACGTGGCCGAACTGGCCCTTGTGCGCGTAGGCCTCGCGGGCCGGCAGGATGGCGCGGATCTCGTCCTCGCGGAGCAGGAAGACCTTGTGCCCCTGCAGGTGCGACTCGGCGAGGCGCGGGATGGAGATGTCGGCGATGACGAGCTCGCCGGCGAGGCTCGCCCCGGGCTCGAGCGTGAGGCCGCGCTTGATGTAGCCGAAAGTCACCGTGCAGTCGGCCGTGACGCACTGGCCGTGGGGGCGGCCGCTGTCGCTGTTGAGCCCCGAAGGCAGATCCACCGACAGCACGCGTGCGCCGAGCTCGCGCGCGACCCGGATCTGCTCTATCGCCGCGAGCGCCTTGCCCTCGGCCGGCCGCGACAGCCCGATGCCGAAGACCGCGTCAACCACCAGATCGCCCGGACCCGTCCCCAGCCCTCGGGTCTCGTCGATCAGCCGCGTCTCGCCGCCGAGCTTGCGGTAGGCATCGAGGTTGGCTTGGGCGTCGCCCTTGAGCGCCTCGGTCAGCAGCGCCACCTCGACGTTCACCCCCGCGTTCGCCAGGTGCCGCGCGGCCACCAGACCGTCGCCGCCGTTGTTGCCCGGACCGCAGACGACCACGGCCTTGTGACGCCGGCGCAGGCGGCGGCGCACTTCGCGGGCGACGGCCGCCCCGGCGTTCTCCATCAACACGCGCGAAGGGATGGCGAACTCGGCCGCGGTGACCTGGTCGAGCAGCCGCATCTCCTCGGTGGTGACGATGCGCGTCGGCGTGCTGAGCTTCATGCTTCCCCTCCTTCATCGTTTGCGGCACGGCGGGGCTTAGGGGCGCCGCCCGACAATCGGTTTGCGCGAAGCGCCGTCTTCACAGCGACCCGGCGCCGAGGGGGCCCGGGGCCCAGCGGCAAAGGGCTCGAGAGGTGTCGCGAAGACCTCCCTGACCTCGGCCTCCCTCCTTCGGTCACCTCGCAGCCTTCCTACCGGTCGCCCTGAAACCCTCGAATTCGCCGCGGCCCTGTGTGGTTCCTCGGCGGGCGCATTGCCCTGCTCGCCGGGCGTGTCGCCATTCTCGCCGGGCGCATTGCCATGCGCCCCTACCAGCCTCCGGGCAGGACGACACCTGTTCACGCCGGGCGCATCAGCTCGATCATCTCGCGCACGGCCCGCTCCATCCCGACGAAGACCGAGCGGCTGACGATCGAGTGCCCGATGTTCAGCTCCTCGATCTCCTCGATGCGCGCGACGGCCTGCACGTTCTGGTAGTCGAGCCCATGGCCGGCGGCCACCGACAGGCCGAGCTTCTTCGCGGCCTTGGCGCAGTCAACGATGCGCGCCAGCTCGGCCGCGCGCTCCTTTTCGTTGCGGGCCTCGGCGTAACGGCCGGTGTGCAGCTCGATGCGGTTCGCGTCGAGCTTGTGCGAGGCGCGCACCTGGTCGAGGTCCGGGTCGATGAACAGCGAGACATCGATCTCCGCGTCGCGCAGCGTGCGCACTACCTTTCGCAGGTTCTCGCGCTGGCCGATCACGTCGAGACCGCCCTCGGTCGTCAGCTCCTCGCGGCGCTCGGGCACCAGGGTCGAGACGTCGGGGCGGACCTCGTAGGCGATCTTCACCAGCTCCTGCGTCGCGGCCATCTCCAGGTTGAGCATCGTCTTGACCGTCTCCCGCATCAGCTTCAGGTCGCGGTCCTGGATATGCCGACGGTCTTCGCGCAGGTGCATGGTGATCTGCGCCGCGCCGCCCAGCTCGGCCAAGGCTGCGGCGAAGATCGGGTCGGGCTGCTTGCCGCGGCGGGCCTGACGCAGGGTGGCGACGTGATCGACGTTGACTCCGAGACGAGCGGTCATCGAGGAACCTCCTGATGTTTGGTCTAGGCGCAGGCCGGTCGCGACGCGGTCTCGAGGAAGGCGCGGACGATCGCCGAAACCTCGTCGGGAGCCTCCTCGGGAGGCGAGTGACCGCACCCTTCGAGTGGATGGAAGCTCGAGCCGGGCAGCGACTGCGCGAGCCGCCTCCCGAGCGCGAGCGGAAAGATAGGATCCTTCGTGCCCCAAATCACGGCCACGGGCACCGACAGCGCGCGCAGGCGCTGCTCGCCGTCCCACTCGGCGAGGCCGCGCAGGCCGGCGAGCACCGACGGGAAGTAGCCCGGCCCGCTCGCGGCGCGCAGATAGGCCTCGACGATCGCCTCGGTCACCTTGCGCCGGTCGCCGAAGAGGAAGTTGAGGTACTGCCGGATGACGACCCGGCTCACCGGCCCCAGCGACGAGAGGCCGAAGACGAGCTCGCCGACCAGCGGCAACGCGGGCAGGCGCGCGAAGACCGGCAACCGCAGCGGAAGGTCGATGAAGACGGCGGCGCGGACGCGCTCCGGGCGAAGGAGCGCGAGCTCTGCGGCGACGAGCGAGCCGAGCGAGTGGCCGACCACCGCAAACCGCTCGCCGCCCAGCACTGCGTCGGCGAAGTCGGCGAGCAACTCGGCGAGCCTCGCCGGGCCTTGAGGCTCCGGGCGCGACTCGGACCCGCCGCAGCCAGGCAGATCGACGGCTACGGCTCGCCCTGGCAGCTCGACCGCATCCCACACGTGCGCCGTGGCCCCGAGGCCGTGGACGAGGAGCACCGGGGCTCCGCTGCCCCGCTCGAGGTAGTGGAGCTGGCGCCCGCGCACGTCGATCGATCCTGCTCTGGTGGCGACCGCTGGCATCGAAGGGCGCGTATGCTACGCGAGCGTCTGCGGCCGGGCAACGAACCGGGCGCCTGGCGGGACGAAGAATTGGAACGAATTCAGCGCGGGCTGCTCGAGGTCTTCGCCCAATCAAGTTTGCGGAAGCATCCGCGACTCGCTCGACTTGGGCCGAGGCCAACGCCGTTCGGCTTGAGCGTAGCTGCCGACGCGGCTCGAAGGCGGTTCAACCCGCCTGCAGCTCGAACGCGGCCTCCTCCTCGGCGAGCGCGCCGCGGGCCTCTTCGAGCAGCCGCACCCGGGCAAAGCACCGCAGCGTGCCGGCGTGCTCGGGCTCGAGCGCCGCGAAGGGCACGAACGTCGAGCACTCGCGCGCAAAGTGGCCGTCGTCGGGCGGGGTCACCACCTCGAAGACGTTGAGCAGGCCCTGGCTGTCGGCCAGCCGCGCGACGCCTGTCCGGAACGGCCCGCGCCCCTGCTCGTGCAGCGTCGTCTCCACGACGAGCCTGGCGCCGCCGAGATCCTCGGCGTGCACCACGAAGACGACCTGGAGGCCGCGCTCGCCGCCAACCTGCGCCGGCTTGACTATCCGCAGATCGCCGATGGTCGCGCGCCCGCGGGCCGGCGCCGGCTGCTCGTCGAGGCCGCCGCCGAGCGGCGCACCCGCGTGCTCCTTCGCTCTCTCGCTGCGGCGATAGCGGTCGATGCTCATCGGTGAGCCCTCTCGATTCAGAAGCTGCAGGTGACCTTGCGGACGACGAGGTGGGTCGCCCCCGTCTGCAGAGCGGCGTCGAAGGCGACGAAGAAGTCGTCGCCGGCCCGCTCGACGCGCACGCGCTGGGCGACGAAGCTGCCGAGCCCCAGGCCCTGCTCGGCGCGCAGCTCGACCGGCTCCGCGCCCGGCGTCGGATAGAGGCGCACCGAGACGCGCGGCGCTCCCAAGGAGTTGTCGAAGAAGGCGAGCGCCGTCGCCGTGTCGCGCACCGCGACGTCGAACTGCCCGGCCGGCCGCCATCCCGCGAGGAAGGGAACCGGGCCCGCGAGCACGGTGCCGTTGGCCGCCGTCCAGACCACGCGCGGCGAGCCGTCCGTCTCGGCGAAGGCGACCACGCGCAGGCTCTGGGAGACCGCGATGCGGCAGCCGAAGGAAGCCTCGGCCCCGGAGTGCGCGGCGACCTTCTCGCCGGTCGGGATGGCGGTCACCGCCTGCTCGTGCTGGGCGTAGAGCGCGAGCCACTCACCGTTCGCATCGCTCATCGAGCCGCAGGCGATGCTCTCGCCGAAGGACGACCAGGCGAGATCCCAGCGCACCTCTCTCCGAGCCGACGTACCGAAGGGGACCGAGCTGAGGACCGAGGCGCCCGAGCCGAGCGACAGGCCGAGCACCGCCCGGTCGCTCGCGGGCGTCGGAGGCCAGCTATAGGCGAGGACGAGCCCGCCCTCGACCGAGCGCGACGCGGCCATCGGCCAGAGATCGGTCAGCAGCGAGGTCGCGCCCTGGGCTCCCGCGAGGTCGAAGTAGGCCGAGCCGCCGCCCGTTGGCCTCGAGCCCGCGAGCAGGAAGAGGCCCGCGCCGAAGTCGAGCGCTTCGGGCACGAGCGAGCCGAGGTCGCGCACGGGGTTGTCGGCGACGACGCTGCCGTCTTCAGTCGAGAAGAGCGTCATGCGCGGCAGCCCGTTCTTCGACCACGCGAGGCCCGCGACCCCGTCGGCGACCGCGAGCGCGCCCATCGCCAGCGGCTCGCTGGCCGCCTCGAGGTGCACGAGCGGCGAGCTCAACTCGCAGGGTGAGCGGACGCTGCCCGCGTCCGGCGGGTTGGCCGTGCTTCCGGCGTCATGCGGCGGAACGGAGGTGTCCGCGGGGTTCCACAAACCGGCGTCCGGATCCTGATCGTGCGGCGCTTTCTGCAGGGCCTCGTCCGCAGCGCCACAGGAAGTAAAGACCAGCAGGAGGATGAGGAGACAGGAATCCCGTCGCATACAGCTCTTCTCTGCGCCACACGAGTTGGGGCGCCGATGCTACCACGCATCGATCACATGGATCCTCGCCGGCGCGCGAAGCGGGCGCCGCCGTCAGCTCCGCGGTCCATCCGTCCTTCGTCCGCCTTCCGTCCGTCGCCTTCGCCGTCCGTCATCGAGCGAGGAAGCGGGAGCCGGCCCGCGGAATGGCGAGGCTCAGGGCCCGCCGTCCAGCGCGCTTCATCGGCTCGGCGGCGATTTTGGCGGCTTGGCGGCAGTCTTGGCGGTTTGGCGGCGATGGTTGGCGGCTGAGACGCGATGGTTGGCGGCTCGGCCGCGATGGTTGGCGGTTTGGCGGCGATGGTTGGTGGCTCGGCGGCGATGGTTGGCCGTTTGGCGGCTTGGTTCGCGGTTCGCCGGCTTCCTTCCCGCCTGGGCGCCCTTCGTCCGCAGGCGCGGCTTCCCTTCCCTGCCCGTGCGCGTTCGCGCGAGAGGCCGGTCCGCAGAAAACGAGAGGGGCCGGGACGCCAAGACCCGGCCCCGCGATTCGGAGGAACGGCCCGCCCTACCCGAGGGCGCGCTTGAGCTCGGCGACGATGCTCTGCGCGTGCGCCTCGTTCGCCTTCTTGTCTGGCCCCTCGACCAGGACGCGCACCTTCAGCTCCGTCCCCGAGAACCGCACGAGCACCCGGCCGTCCTTGCCTAGCGCGTGCTCGGCCGCGTGGATGGCCTTGGTCACCTTCGGCAGCTCCGAGAGCTCGCGGCGCACGCGGATGGGCACGCTCACCTGCGTCTGCGGGAAGGCGTTGAAGAGCGTCTTCAGCTCGGAGAGCGGCCGGCCGCTGCGCTGCATCACCGCGAGCAGCCCGAGCGCGGCGATGACCCCGTCGCCGGTCGTCGCGTGCTCGAGGAAGATGAGGTGGCCGCTCTGCTCGCCGCCGAAGGTGTAGCCGTTCTTGCGCATCTCCTCGACGACGTAGCGATCGCCGACCTTGGTGCGCACCACCTTGATTCCGAGGCCGGACATCGCGACGTCGAGCCCCATGTTGCTCATCACCGTGGCGACGAGCGTCTTCTTGGCGAGCTTCTTCCGCGCGAGCAGGTCCTTGGCGCAGATGGCCATGATCGCGTCGCCGTCGACCGTCTCGCCCTTCTCATCGACCACGATCACCCGGTCGGCGTCGCCGTCGAGCGCGATGCCGATGGTCGCCCCGTGCTTGACGACCGCCTTGGCCATGCCCTCCGGGTGCAGCGCGCCGCACTTGGCGTTGATGTTCTTGCCGTCGGGCTGGACGTTGAGCGCGATGACCTTGGCGCCGAGCTCCTCGAAGACCGCCGGCGCGGTCTTGTAGGCGGCGCCGTTGGCGCAGTCGACCACCACCGTCAGCCCGTCGAGCGAGAGGTCCTTGGGAAAGGTGTTCTTGAGGAAGACGATGTAGCGGCCCTGCGAGTCGTCGATGCGGGTCGCCTTGCCGACCTTGGTCGCCGTCGGGCGCAGGTGATCGATCTTGTTGCGGAAGATGAGGTCCTCGATCCCCACCTCGACCTCGTCGGGCAGCTTGAAGCCGTCGCGGGCGAAAAACTTGATGCCGTTGTCCTGGTAGGGGTTGTGCGAGGCGCTGATGACCGCGCCGGCGTCGGCACGCATCGACTGGGTCACAAAAGCGATGCCCGGGGTGGACAACGGGCCGACCATCATCACGTCCACGCCCATCGAGCAGATTCCCGCCGCGAGCGCGGTCTCGAGCATGTAGCCCGACAGCCGGGTGTCCTTGCCGACGACGATGCGGTGGCGATGGCTGCCGTTGCGCACGTAGTAGGCGACCGCGCGGCCCACCTGCATGGCGATCTCGGCGGTCATCGGATAGACGTTCGCCACGCCCCGGATGCCGTCGGTGCCGAAGAGCTTGCGCTCGGTCTCTACTGGTGCGGGTCGGTACATCGGTGTTCTTCCCTCCGTTCACGAAACGCCGGAGCGCCTCGAGCGCCTGCTCACGACGAAGTTTAGTTTTCGGCCTCCGCTCTCGACGAGCAACCAGGCCTGGGGCGGCCTTCTTCAAGCAGCTTTCGCGCTCGGGCGCAAGGCGCGCAACAGAGAGGCGCGGGAGTGCACGGCCGTCCGAAAAGCGAGCGATCTGCCCATCCAACATCGCCGCGGCACAGCGGCGGGGACGCCTCGCGCGCCGACTCGACGGCTTCATGGGCCGCCGGGCGCAGGCCGTCAGACCAATCGGCTGGCTGCCCTGCCCCGCGGCGCGCCCGCTCCCGCGCGCTGTGGCCTGCGCAGGCCCCGGCGAAGATGGTACTGGTGCGGGCCCGAGCGCCGCGTCGGCGCGCTTCGAGGCTCGCCTGAATCCTCTGCGAACAGCCCTGCTGCTCCTCACCATCCTGGCGACGGCCTGCGCGAGCGCGCCGCGCGCGCCGGATCTCGCTCACGACGGCTTCGACCTGGTCGAGCCCGCCGACGCCGTCTGGTTCCTCGAGACCACCGCGAGCCCCGGCCTGCTCTCCATCGAAGGAGACAGGGCTTCCCTCTCCACGTTGCGCGGCGACGAGCCCGTGGCACTGCGGGTCCTGCGGAAGGGTCCCGTCTGGCGCCTGACCGGCGCGGTTGGCGGCGTGCCGATCGATCTGCGGCTGACGCACGCGAGCCGCGACTTCGCCTGGCTGTGGGCCGTCGGCTCGCCGCTCTCTGGCTTCGCCTACCGGCTCGACGCCTCGCCCGAGCCGCTGCTCGGCGAGTGGCACGTCGAGCCGTTGGGTGGCTCGCAGCCACCGCGCGCGATCAGGCTCGAGCCCGAAGCCATCGAGCTCGTCGAGGAGAGCTCGGTCCGCAGGCTCGGAGCGCGAATCCTCGTCATCTCCGAGGACGAGCGCGTGGTCGTCGCCAGCGCGGGCTGGGAGGCGGTCTCCGAGCGCCTCCATCTCTTCCGCTGCGAGGGCGGCGGGATCTTCTGGCGCGAGGGCGCGCCCGCCGAGCTCGGCGTCCTCCATCGGCCCGGGGAGAGACCCGGCTGGCTCGCGCGCGACGAGGGCGCGCCGGCGGAGCCGAAGCGCTACGCCCTGCCGACGCTGGGCGAGGCCCGGCTCGAGCTCGAGCCCCGACAGGCGCGCCTCGCGCTCACGACTCAGAGCGGCGATGAGGCGATGACGTTGCGCGTCGGCGGGACCCGGGGGCCTTTGGTGCGCTTCGAGGATTCGCAGAAGAGCGCCGACGCCTTCCTCCTTCAGGCCGGCTGGCGCGCCTGGTTCTGGGTCGAGGGCGAAGGCGCGATAGTGCCCGCGTTCGCGCTGGACGAACCTGCTCCTTCACTCCTTGGCGAATGGACCGCCGCGGTCGCCAAGCCCGGCGCCGGCGGCCATCAAGTCGCGGCCGTGGAGATAGGGCGCGACCGCGTCGCCTTTCTCTCGCGCGAGGGCGAGCGGACCGAGCACCGGGCGCTGCACACCGGCCCGCCCGAAGCGCCGGTGCTCCTGCTCACCGGGGCCGCCTCGGGCCTCACCCTGTCGCTCGCGCCGCGCGGGGAGACGCTCTTCGTCAAGCCGTCGCGTCCCGAGCTGACGCTGACGCTGCTCCATCGCCCCGGCCGAATGCCCGCCTGGCTGCCCGCCGCCCGCGCGAGCGAGCTCCTCGAGGCCTTCTGTGAAGAGGCGCGCCGGGCTTCGCGCGCCGAGCCTCCGCACCAGCGCATCGAGGGCGCGCTCGCCTCGCTCGAGGCACGCGGGCACGACACCGACCTGCTCAAGCACCTGCTGCGGCCTGTCGTCCGGATGCCGGGCGATCGCTACGAGCTGCTCCTCCAGGGGCTCGAAACCGTCGGCGCGCCGGAGTGGAAGTGCCGCGCGGCGAGAGCGCTGCTGGCGCCTTGAGACGAGCGGGCGCCGGCCTTGGAGCGCGACGAAGGGTTGCTCGCCTTGCGCGCCGCCGGGCAGGCCCTCGGCCGCACCGCATCGCCAATGAACGCGTGCCGGCGGGCGAGTCACCCGCCGGCACGCGAATCTGCATTCGAATCGAATCGAAAGGGCCGGACGCGCGGGGCCCCGAAGATAGGCGTCAGGCCCCGAGGACCTGCAGCGCCCGCCGGTAGTAGGCGTCGCGCGACGCCTTGCCGTTGTAGCCGCCGTTGATGCGGTAGGTGATGGCGTCGAAGTTGCGCGCGTCGGCGTACTTGTTGAGGTTGCGGCTGTTCCAGTACCAGGCGGCCACGCGGAAGCCGACGTCGATGTCCGCGGCGCGCTCCGGGTTGTTCTCGAGGTCGATGCCGAGCGCGGCGCCTGCGGCGCGGTAGTTGTAGCGGCCGGTGAGCTGGATGGGCCCGCGGCCCTTGTAGCGGCGCCCGTCACCCGGCTGCGTGTTGCCCAGGTCCCTGCGGCCCTCGTAGGCCGCGCCGCTGGCGAACTCCTCGAAAGCCGTCAGGCCGCAGCTCTCGTGGGCGAGCTGCGCGAGAAACGCCGCCTGGCGCAACGGCGTGTTGATGCCCGCCTCGGCCATCGCCGCGTTCAGGTGCGGCAGGAGCTGCTCGGCGCGGGCGGCCGGAAGGTTGGGGATGATCGCCCGAAGCTGCGCGACGGTGACCCCGCCGCTGGTCGGACCGGGCGCGGGAGCCGGGCTCACCGAGCCGGGACCGCTCACCTTTCCGGCGTCGACGCCTGGGATGGTCAGAGCCTGGCCTGGATAGATGCGGTTGGGGTTGGCGATGCCGTTGGCCGCGGCGATGTCGCTCCAGGAGACGCCGAACCGCGCCCCGATGGCGGACAACGTGTCGCCCGGCTGGACGATGTACTTGCCACCGGGCGAAGGCGGCGCCGCCGGCGCCTCGGGGATGTAGCCGCCGCCGGAGGGGATCTGCAGCACCTGGCCGACGAAGATGCGGTTGGGATCCGCGATGCCGTTCATCGCCGCGAGCGCCTGGTACGAGATGCCAAAGCGCGCGCCGATGGCCGACAGGGTATCGCCCGGCTGCACCGTGTAGCTGCCCGAGCCGAGCTGGACCTTGGGCGCGTCGCTGGCCCGGTAGTCGTTCTGACCGTCCCAGCCCGGCAGGTTGAGCTGCTGGCCCGGATAGATCAGGTTCGGATCCTTGATCTGCGGGTTCGCCTTGATCAGGTCGGCCAGCGAGACGCCGTGGCGCTTGGCAATTCCAGAGAGCGTGTCACCTGCTCGGACGGTAATGGCCATGAAGGCCTCCTGCGAGAGAGCGCGAATCTGCCGTTATTCTCCGCCCCCGCCAGCCGAAAGTTGCCTGAGTTTGCTGCACTGTCCTGCTTTCGGGCAGGCAGCCGACCGGCTCTGCGGCAGGCTCACGAGCCGCACCGGCCGGCTGAAACTCCGCCGCCTTGCATCGATTCACCGGCCCGGCTACCGTCGGGCGGGTTCTTGTCCCGAACCACACACCATCGAAGAGGACTCACCATGAGCATGTGTCGTACCGGTCTGCTTGCAATACTCGCGGCAGCCCTGATGGCCGCCGGATGCGGCGGCGACGAGAACAAGTGCGAAGGCGTCACCTGTGGCGCCAACGCCAAGTGCGATGAGAGCTCCGGCCGCTGCGCCTGCGAGCCCGGGTTCGAAGGGGATCCCGGCCTCGGCTGTACCGCAGCTACGAGCTGCAAACCGAACACCTGCAACGGGCACGGCACCTGCGCGGACGAATCGGGCACGCCCGTCTGCAGCTGCGAGCTGCCCTGGACTGGCGCTACCTGCAGCGAGTGCGCTACCGGCTACGTCCTGGTTGGCTTCGACTGCATCGCCGACCCGTGCGCCTCCGAGAACTGCAGCGGCCACGGCACCTGCAGCGTAGACACCTCGACCGGCGCCGCGGTCTGCGCGTGCGCGGCCGGCTATGCCGGCCCGAAGTGCAATAGCTGCGCGGCGGACTATGTCGCCACCTCGACCGAGCCGCTGGTCTGCGAGCCCGCGACCGATCCGTGCGAGCCCAACCCCTGCGTTCACGGCACCTGCACGGCCGAGGGCGGCACGGCGAACTGCGCCTGCGCCGAGGGCTGGGCGGGCGATCTGTGTGACACCTGCGCCGAGGGCTACGTGCTCGTCGGCGACGCCTGCGTGGCCAACCCCTGCAACAGCAACCCCTGCGGCGCCCACGGCACCTGCTCGCTGGACGAGAACAACGCCGCGGTCTGCACCTGCACCGACAACTTCGCCGGCGAGCACTGCGACACCTGCGAAGAGGGCTACGAGCTCGTCGGCGACGCCTGCGTGAGCGATGCCTGCGAGGAGAACACCTGCAACGGCCATGGGACGTGCCAGGTGGTCGACGGCGCGGCGACCTGCACCTGCACCGACAACTTCGCCGGCCAGTACTGCGACACCTGCGCCGAGGGCTTCGTGCTCGTCGGCGGCGCCTGCGTGACCAATCCCTGCAACAGCAACCCCTGCGGCGCCCACGGCACTTGCTCGCTCGACCAGAACAACGCCGCGGTCTGCACCTGCACCGACAACTTCGCCGGCCAGTACTGCGACACCTGCGCCGAGGGCTTCGTGCTCGTCGGCGGCGCCTGCGTGGCCAACCCCTGCGACAGCGACCCCTGCGGCGACCACGGCACCTGCTCGCTCGACGAGAACAACGCCGCGGTCTGCACCTGCACCGACCACTTCGCCGGCCAGTACTGCGACACGTGCGAAGAGGGCTACGTGCTCGACGGCGACGAGTGCGTCTACGACGTGCCGGTGGTCACCATCGACTGGTGCCACGTGCAGTGGCCGACCAGCTACACCAAGGCTGTCGGCGAGGCCGAGACGATCTACGGCCACGTCTACTCGACCTCGGGCGAGGGCACCGCGGCCGAGGGCCAGCTCGCGGGCGTGAGCGCGAAGCTCTGCTACTCGGCGACCCCGATCGACGCGGGCTCGGACATCGAGGAGATGACCTGCGTCAACGCCACCTTCAACGCCCTTGCCGCCGACCCGGGCAACAACGACGAGTACCAGGCCGACCTCGTTATCAACGCTGAGGGCACCTACTACTACCTCTACGCCATGTCCGGCGACGGGGGCGCGAGCTGGACCCTGTGCGAAACGACCGACGGAGTTGGCAACCACACCGGCCCCGGCGTGGCGACCATCACCGGAGTCGCGACCGGCCCGAGCGCGCAGATCGCCGCGGTCCGCGCGACCGAGGACGGCGCCGGCCTCGCCCTGCCCATCGACGGGGCGATCGTCACCTTCCTCAAGCCCGCCCTCGGGACCGAGCCCGCGGGCTTCTTCGTCCAGGGCGACCAGACCGGCCCGGCGATCTTCGTCGCGGTCGATCCCGCCTCCCTCACTCCGCAGGTCGAGGTCGGCGACCAGGTCTCCTTCACCGTGACCGAGCTCGAGTCGATCGGCGGGGTCAAGCAGGTGGCAGCGATCACCAACTTCAGCCGCGCCTCCACGGGCAACGACGTCTCGGCGCTCGTCCAGAATCTGACCGAGGCCACGGACCTCATCACCGCCCTCGACAGCTACGAGAGCGAGGCGATCGCCCTGTACGGCATGATCAGCAGCAACTTCGGCGGCGCAGGGACCGGGCACATGTCGGCCCAGATCGAGACCGACGGGATGAGCCCCGACAACTCGCTCAAGCTCCGCGTCCCCGAGGCGCTCGTCAACGAGTACAACCTCGTGCAGGACTGCATCGTGCACCTGAGCCACGGCGTGATGTGGCGCTACTACGCCCAGGCGCAGCCGTCGGCCTACCGCCTCTCGGACTTTGCCGAGATCGAGTGCCCGGCGCCGCAGGTTCTCAACGCGCGGCCGACGTCGGCGACCGAGGTGGTGGTCACCTTCGACCGCAACATCGCGGCGGCCAGCGTGGGCGTCACCGACTTCTACATCACCGATGGAACGAACGACCTCGCGGTGCTCAGCCTCGAAGTCAGCGGCAAGACGGTCGTGCTCACGACCGAGCCGCAGACCGCGGGCGTGACCTACTTGATCGAGGTTTCCGCCACCATCACCGACACGCTCGGCACCGCGCTCGCCTCGGAGTGGACCGGCGAGTTCGACGGCTACGCGGCTACAACGGAGGCCCCTGTCGTCATCAGCCAGCTCTACCCGGGTGGCGGCTCGGGCACCAGCATCCTCAAGTACGACTACATCGAGCTGCGCAATCGCACCTCGGAGCCGATCGACCTGTCGGGCTGGTCGTTGCAGTACGCCTCGGCGACGGGGAACTTCTCGGGCAAGGTGAACCTCAACGGCACCATCCCGGCGAACGGCTACTACCTCGTGCAGTGCAGCCCCGCCGGTTCCGGCGGCGCCGATCTGCCCGTGACCGCCGACCAGACGTCGACCAGCATCTCGATGAGCGGTACTTCCGGAAAGCTCGCGCTGGTGAGCCATCAGACCTTGATCGGCACCAACTACCCGTCCGACGACGTCATCGACCTCGTCGGCTTCGGGAGCCCGAACTACTTCGAGGGCGCGCCGGTGACCGGTTTCGACAACAGCACCGCGCTGTTCCGCGCCAACGGCGGCTGCACCGACACCAACGACAACGCCGCCGACTTCAGCGTCGCTGCGCCCGATCCGCGCAACAGCTCGACGATCGGGACTCCGTGCCCGTAGGCGACTGCTCGGGGTTGGTCGAACAGCGGTGAAGTAACCGAGGGCCGGCGCAAGCCGGCCCTCTCCTTTTCTTCACCAGAGTCAGTCGGGCTCATGCCCGCTCATCCCTCTCGATGACCACCTGGCTGCTTCTCGCGCTTCTTTCGGCGCTCTTCCTCGGCCTCTACGACATCGCCAAGAAGGCCTCGCTCGACGCCAACGCGGTCTTGCCGGTGCTCTTCGCGTGCAGCCTCGTCGGCTCGGCGCTCGTGTTGCCCGCGGGGCTGCTCTCGTGGACCGCACCTGAGCTCGCGCGCGCCGCCGGGCTATTCGTCGAGCCCCTGCCCTTGCGCGCGCATCTGCTCGTGCTCGCCAAGGCGGGCATCGTCACCAGCTCGTGGATCCTCACCTTCTTCGCCATCAAGCACCTGCCCATCTCCATCGCCGCGCCGGTGCGGGCGACCGCGCCGCTGTTCGTGCTGCTCGGGG
>JBMNNX010000054.1:0-27983 GCA_050942745.1 Myxococcales bacterium | reverse complement strand
ATCCGGAAGAGAGGCGCTCCGGAAGAGCCGGCAGGACCGCCGGCCGCCAGGGCTCGGCCTGTCCGCGCCCGCCTCAGGTCATCGCGGCCGAGCCGATCTCGGGGTGCGCCTTCATGAACTCCACGAGCTGCGGCAGATAGTCGCGCAGGCCCGGGCAGTGGATGCCGCTGCCCTCGAGGCTGGCGAGCGTGTTCTCGCAGGTGTAGCGGGTGGGCAGGGTCAGGTAGTCGATCGTCTCGGCCGGGATCTGGAGCGCCCGCGCGATCCCCGGTGTGCGCGTCAGCGCCACGCGGGCGACGCCGGCGGGCAGCGGCAGCTTGAAGAGGCGCTTGCCAAGAGCCTGCCCGGCCGCGTCCATCACCTCGTCCATGGTGAGGGGGTTCGGGTCGCAGAGCTGGAAGACCTGGCCGCGCGACGACTCGAGGCCCGCGATGTGGGCGATGGCGTTGACGACGTAGTCGCTGGGCACGAGGTTGAACAGCGAGCGCCTCGTGTCGCCGACCTTCGGCACGAGGGCGAGGCGGCCCTGGCGGGCGATCAAGCGAAACAGGTAGTACGGGCCGTCGTACTTCTGCGTCGAGCCGATGGTGCTGTCGCCGACGACGATGGCGGGCCGGTAGACGGTCGCCGAGAGCCCGTCGCGCATGCGCCGCTGCACCTCGAGCTCGGCGAGGTATTTCGTCTCCTCGTAGTAGTTCTGGAAGGACTGGCCCTTCTCGAGATCGCGCTCGGTGAAGATCCCGTCGTACCGGCCGCTGACGTAGCAGGTGCTCACGTACTGGAAGCGCTTCAGGCCGGGGCAGGCCGCCGCGAAGTCGAGCAGATGGCGGGTGCCGTCGAGGTTGACGCGCATCGCGGGCTCGCGGCGGACGGAGAGGTCGTAGATCGCCGCGAGGTGGAAGATCTCCACGACGTCGCGCTTCAGCGCGCTCGCGTCGCCGAGCCCGAGGTCGGGGCGGGTGATGTCGCCCTCGACGAGGTGGATGCGATCGGCGAGCGAGGGGATCGCCCGCCGCAGCTCGTTGACGCGCCGCTGGGCGAGGGCCATGAACTTGGGCTGCACCAGGCAGGTCGCGCTCACCTCGTCGGCGTGGCGCTTGAGCGTGCGTGGCAGCAGCGCGCTTCCGAGGAAACCGGGAAAGCCGGTGAAGAAGACCGTCGGCATGACTCCCCCCGAGGATTCGGGCCGCGTTCAGCGCAGCCAGGGCACGCGGCGCACCACCTTGAGCGCCCGGCTCAACGAGCGACTGTACTTCTCCTCGCTGACGCCCGACGGCGCGGTCAGAGGCACCAGACGCTGCACCGCTATCGCCTGGGCCTCGGTGTACTTGAGCAGGCCCTGGGCGCCGTGGCGCCGGCCGAGCCCCGACTCGTTGAAGCCGCCGATGGGCGCGTCCACCGAGGCGAGCGCGGCCGCGTAGGCCTCGTTGATGTTGACCGCTCCGGACCGCAGGCGGCGCGCGAGCTCGACGCCCTTGTCGGCGTCGCTCGTCCAGACGCTCGCGTTGAGTCCGTAGCGGCTCGCGTTGGCCAGCCCGACGGCCTCGTCGATCGCCTGGAACTTGTAGACCGACACGACCGGGCCGAAGGTCTCCTCGCGCCAGACCGCGGCCTTCTCGGTGACCCCGAGCAATATGGTCGGCTCGTAGAACCAGGGGCCGAGGTCCGGCCGCGCCCGCCCGCCGGCGGCGACGTGCGCGCCGTGCCCCACCGCGTCGCGGACGTGCTGCGCGGTGCGCTCGAGCTGGTCGCGGTCTACGAGGCTGCCGACGTCGTAGTCCCAGCCGAACGAGGCGCCCAGCTTGAGCGCGCGGGTCTTGGCGACCAAGCGGGAGACGAAGCGGTCGAAGAGCGAGGCGTGCACGTACAGCCGCTCGATGCACACGCCGAGCTGACCGGCGTTCGCGAAGCAGCCGCGCACCGCGCCGTCGGCGGCGCTGTCGAGGTCGGCGTCCTCGAGGACGATCATC
Source organism: Myxococcales bacterium (assembly GCA_050942745.1). Classification (GTDB taxonomy): domain Bacteria; phylum Myxococcota; class Myxococcia; order Myxococcales; family UBA5297; genus UBA10939. The sequence goes on along the minus strand of JBMNNX010000054.1, from coordinate 26,013 downwards.
GGGTTCTTGCCGGCCAGCTCGAGCGAGCAGCCGATGAGCCGCTCGCCCGCCTGGCGCGCGATGGCGCGGCCGGCGTCGGCGCTGCCGGCGAAGCCGATGAAGTCCACGCCCTGGATCATCGGCGCGCCGAGCACTTCGCCGCGGCCGGTGAGCACGTGGAGCAGGCCCGGCGGCACGCCCGCCTCGTCGAGCAGCCGCGCCGCCATCAGTGCGGTCAGCGGGGTCTGCTCGTCGGGCTTGAGCACGACGGCGTTGCCCGCGAGCAAGGCGGGCAGCACCTCGGTGATGGCGAGGCTGAGCGGGTTGCTCCAGGGCGCGATGAGGCCGACGACCCCGAGCGGCTGGTGGTACTCGGTCGCCGAGGTGAGCGCGGGCAGCGCGCCCTGGCGCCGCCTTGGCGCGAGGTGGCGCGGGCCGTGGATGGCGTAGTAGCGGCTGACGACGGCGGTGTCGGTGACCTCTTCGAAGGCGTGCTTGCGCGACTTGCCCGTCTCGAGCTGGATCGCGTCGAGCAGCTCGTCCTGCCGCTCGAGGACGAGGTCGTGGAAGCGCAGCAGCACCCGCGCCCGCTTGTCGGCGCTGCGCCGCGACCAGTCGCGCTGGGCCGCGCGCGCCTCGCGCAGCGCCTCCTCGAGGTCCTCGGCGGTGCACTGCGGGACCTCGTGGATCGGCTCGTCGGTGAACGGGGCGTGCAGCGGCGCGGTGGGGTGGGCCGGGCCGGTCAAGGTGATGCGGCTGAGCAGCCGCTCGATGGCGTTCTTGGGGATCTGGCCGGCGACGCTGCGGGGAGGCTCGTGCGTGGTGTCGGTCATTCTCGCCTTCAACGAGTTGGTCGGCCACCTAGTATCCGGGCGGCCGAGAGGGGCGTCAATCGAGGCGGGCAGCCGTCGTATGGAGCGCCGGCGCCCTCGGAATTCGGGCAAACGGCGCGGTCATTCCGCTTGTGGGCTTCGCGTCCTAAAGCCTATCCTGTCGCGGACTTAACGCCCCGCCCCCGGCGCTTCCGGGATGCAGGCGGCCCGGAAAGCGCCCGGTCGACGGCGCCCCGGAATTCCAACCACGACAGTGAGGCGAACGATGATCAAGACCCTCCTCCCGGTCGCTGCGCTCCTGACGCTCGGCTGCACCGCTCACGCCGGCCCCAAGGCCGCGCCGCCGGCCTTCGTCCCCGACGCCAACATCGAGCGCTCGCAGGTCCCCGATCCGTACAAGTGGAACCTCGCCCCGCTGTTCGTCGACGACGCGGCCTTCGAGACCGCGCTGGCGGGGGTCGGCGCGGAGCTCGAGAAGATCGCCTCGTACAAGGGCAAGCTCTCCGAGCCGGCCGCGCTGCGCGCCTGCCTCGACCAGTATTTCAAGACCCGGCTCGCGGTGAACAAGATGACGCTCTACGCGCAGATGCGCTACGTGAGCGACCTGAAGAACACCGCGCTGCAGGCGATGGAGTCGAAGGCGCTCAAGGCCTTCCACGACTTCATGGCCACCAGCTCCTTCATCCGCCAAGAGCTGCTCGCGCTCGACGAGGCCGCCGTCGAGGCCGCGTACGCGAAGGAGCCCAAGCTCGTCGAGTACAAGCCCTACCTGTCCGAGATGCTGCGGCGCCGCTCGCGCGTGCTCGATGAGCAGGCCGAGCGGGTGCTCTCGCTCGCCGGCGACAACCTCTGGGCCGAGATCGACCTGAACGAGATCCCCTCGGACCACGAGAAGACCTTCGAGGCCATGCTCGCCGACATTCCGCTGCCGACCATCACCGACGAGAGCGGCAAGCAGGTCCAGCTCACCCTGTCGAACTTCCCGAAGTACCGCGGCTCGCCCGACAGGAACGTGCGGCGCGAGGCGGTCGAAAAGCTCTTCGCGACGCTGCGCCAGTACGAGCACGTCTTCGCGGCCACGCTGTCGGGCCAGATCAACTTCAACATCTTCCTCGCCCGCGCCCGCGGCTACGACACGGCGCTGCAGGCGTACATGGACAAGGACAACATCGACACCGCAGTCTACCACTCGCTGATCAAGGCGGTGAACGGCAACCTCGCGCCGCTGCACCGCTACGTGAAGCTGCGCAAGCAGGTCATGGGCCTCGACGAGCTGCACATCTACGACCTGTACACGCCGATGGTCTCCAGCGTGGAGATGAGGTTCCCGTACCCCGAGGCCCAGAAGGTGCTGCTCGCCGCGCTCAAGCCGCTCGGCGACGACTACCTGAAGACCTTGAAGGTCGGCCTCGATCCGCAGCAGGGCTGGCTCGATCTCTACCCGCACAGGAACAAGCAGAGCGGCGCCTTCTGCAGCAGCACCTACGGCATCCACCCCTACGTCAAGATGAACTACTTCGAGGATCTCGGGGACCTCTCGACGCTCGCCCACGAGTACGGCCACGCGCTGCACAGCCACTACTCGATGACGAACCAGCCGTACATCACCGCGAGCTACTCGATGTTCAACGCGGAGATCGCCTCGACGTTCAACGAGAAGCTGCTGTCGGACTACCTCTACAAGACCGCCAAGACCCGCGAGGAGAAGCTCTACGTGCTCAACAAGCTCGTCGAGTCGATCCGCACGACGATCTACCGGCAGACGCTCTTCGCCGAGTTCGAGCTCGCCGCGCACACCGCCGCCGAGCAGGGCACGCCGCTGACCGCCGAGCTGCTCAACGGCATGTACGCCGACCTCGTGCGCAAGTACTACGGCCCGGACTTCACCGTCGGCGACAACGACGGGATCGAGTGGGCCTACGTGCCGCACTTCTACTACAAGTACTACATGTACTCCTACGCGACCGGCCTCTCCTCGGGCATCGCCCTGGCCGAGAAGGTGCAGACCGGCGGCAAGAAGGCACGCGAGGCGTACATCGGCATGCTCAAGGCCGGCTCGTCCAAGCCGCCGGTCGAGCTGCTCAAGGACGCGGGCGTCGACCTGACCAAGCCCGAGGCCATCGAGGCCGCAGCGCGGCTGATGGATCGCACCCTCGCGGAGATGGAGAAGCTGCTCGCGCAGGGTAAGAAGTAGCCCTCGCAGCTCGCTGTGCGAGCCCGGGCCCGGGCTCGCCCGGGCTCGCCTCGTTTACGAGAAAGGAGGCTGTCCGTGGCTTTCCAGAACCCCGCTTCCTTCCAAGAGAGCAGCGCCTATCGCGACGCAAGCGTCGCCGCGGCTCAGAGCGCCTTCATGGCGCGCGTCTACCGCTGGATGTTCATCGGCCTCGCCGTGACCGGCGCGGTCGCCTGGTACACGGCCAACAGCCCCGCGGTGCTGCAGGTAGTGCTGCCGATGATGGTGCCGCTGCTCATCGGCGAGGTCTTGCTGGTCCTCGCCCTCTCCTGGCTTGCCACGCGGGTGAGCGGGGCGGTCGCCGCGCTGCTGTTCCTCATCTACGCGGCGGTCAACGGGCTGACCTTCTCGGTCATCTTCCTCGTCTACCAGCTTGGCTCGATTGGCGAGGTCTTCGTCCTGACCGGCGCGGTCTTCGGCGCGATGAGCCTCTATGCGACGGTGACCAGGAAGGACCTGAGCGGCTGGGGCGCCTTCCTGTTCATGGGCCTCGTCGGCGTGATCGTCGCGGGTATCGTCAACCTCTTCATCCGCAGCGACATGATGAGCTTCGTGCTCGCCTGCGCGAGCGTGGTGATCTTCGCGGGCCTGACCGCCTACGACACCCAGAAGCTGCGCCGCTTCCACGCGAGCGCGGGCTACAGCGCCGCGGCCAGCTTGAGCATCGTCGGCGCGTTGATGCTCTACCTGGACTTCGTCAACCTCTTCCTCGCGCTGCTGAGGCTCTTCGGACGTCGACGCTAGGCTCGAGCCGAAAGGCGCCCGCGCAGCAGACGCCCGAAGTGAGACAAGGCGCTCTCAAGCGCGTCTCGCGAGTCCCGAGCGGGCCCGCTTCTTCACTCTGGTTCGCGCACCAGGATTGAGACCAGGCGCCGACAGCGCCGTGCCGCGAGGTGACGCATGCTTCGAAGCTTCCAGATCTCGGAGGCGAGGATCTTACCTACCGAGGAGGAGGAGACCGCTCCGGTGCTCCTCTACGTCGAGCCCGACGAGGAGGAGAAGCGCGCGCTCATCGAGAGGTACCGGGTCGACGAGCACACCCTGAACTCGGCCCTCGACCCCGACGAGGTGCCGCGCATCGAGTTCGAGCCCGAGCACCTTGCGGTCATCTTCAAGCGGCCCAAGAGCTACTCGGCGAAGGACAACTTCCTCTTCAGTGTCCTCTCGGGCGGCATGTTCCTGTTCAAAGACCGCCTCATCGTCGTGCTCTCGGAGAACTCGCCGCTCTTCGACAGCAAGCAGTTCGCGAAGGTGGCCTCGCCGCACGACATCATGCTCAAGCTGCTCAACCGGACCATCTACCACTTCCTCGAGCACCTGAAGGTCATCGTTCAGGTCTCCGACTCGCTCGAGCAGAAGATCAACGCGTCGATGGAGAACCGGTACCTGCTCAACCTGTTCACGCTCGAGAAGAGCCTCGTCTACTACCTGAACGCCATCAGCTCGAACTCGACGGTCATCGACAAGCTGCGCAACAACGCCGCGCGCATCGGCTTCGACCAGGAGCAGCTCGAGCTGCTCGAGGACATCTCGATCGAGAACGCCCAGTGCTACAAGCAGGCCGAGATCTACTCGAACATTCTCTCGAGCATGATGGATGCGCGCGCCTCCATCGTGAACAACAACCTCAACCAGCTCATGAAGACGCTCAACGTCATCACCATCGGGATCATGGTCCCGACTTTCGTGGTGAGCGCCTTCTCGATGAACGTGGCCATCCCGCTGCAGAAGCAGCCGTTCGCCTTCTGGATGATCATGGGCTTCGCCACCATCTCGGTGGCGATGTTCATGGCGCTGTGGCGCTACAAGAAGTGGTAGGGGCGCATGGCAATGCGCCCGTAGCCCAACCGCGGAGTGGCGAGCGTAGGTAGGGGCGCATGGCAATGCGCCCGTCGCCGAATCGGAATGGCGAGCGTAGGTAGGGGCGCATGGCAATGCGCCCGTCGCCAAACCGGAATGGCGGACGTGGGGGCGCATGCGCTCGGCGCGAAGTCGCCTCGGTACTCGATGGCAGGCGGGCCGCCTGTCCCAATGCCCGGCGTGAGCACGCCTCGGGCACCGGTTCGACGCCTCGATTCCAGGGGCTGCGCGCCGGCCCTCAACTCTTCCGCACGCGCATCAGCGCACCGCGCGACGTCTGCCCTCGGCGCGCACCGAGGCCTGCGGGGCCGGGCGCATTGCCATGCGCCCCTACCTAGGCGCTGGGCCGCAGCCGGATCTCACGGGCGATGAGCGCGCGCGTCTCCGGCGCAAGGTGCTTCTCCAAGGCCGGAATCAGCATCTCCTCCTCGAGCGCGAGGTGGGCCTCGAGCACCGCTGCGAGCCTCGCAGTGCCCGACTCCAGTCGAGAGGCGAGCTCCGGGAGCCGCTCCGGCTGCTCAGCGAGCGTGCGCCAGGTCGAGGCCATCCGGCCGATCATCGCCTGAAGATCGGAGTGCTGGTACGCGAGCACCTCGAGCGCCTGCTGCACGACGTCAGGCGCGCCCGCGGTGCGCAGCTTCGGGGCGATGGCGTAGTCCTCGTCGGCCATGTGGATGGGCAAAGAGACCATCAAGAAGTCGTAGATGGCCGCCGCGCTCGCTGCCACTGACTCGGGCGACTCCTTGCCCGCGGCGAGGCTCGCAGAGAGCTCGATGAACCGACGCAGCTTCTCGTGGCAGGCGAGAAGATCGACGGCCGGGTCCCGCCTCGCGTCGTCCTGCGCGGCCTGAGCGTTCGCCCCGTCCGTAACACCAGGCTCGCGCCCTTCGTCAGGCGCAGTCCGCTCCGCGGGCGTCGCGAGCGCCGCCGCCATGTCGTGCGTCGCCGCCTCGACGGTGCTCTCTGGCGCGCTCTCTGGCGCGAGGCCGTCGGGCGAGAAGGTCGAAGGGCTCTCTTGGTTCATATGCTCGTGCGTCATGAGTTCTCTCATACGGCGCGCGCGACGCGCGTTCCACCGAGATCTCGCTCGGGGCCGCCCCCGTCAACCTTCAATTCTCGACCCTCGACTAGCGCCGCATCCGCGTCGGCCGGGCCGCCGCCGCGAGCGGATGGGCGGCCACGTCGGCGACAGCCTCGGCGAAGGCGCGGGCGGCCGCTTCGACCGCGTTGAGCTCGCCGGCGAGGTAGGCGGCGGCGAAGTTGGTCTCGGTCGGTGGCCCGAAGTACTTGGCGAGGCGCACGTCGGCGCTCTTCAGCGCGTGGTCGAGGGCCACGGTCGCCTCGATGGGCGGCGCGACGAGGTAGGCCATCGGCTGGCCGGGCAGAAGGCCGGCCTGGTGCGACAGGTAGCGTCCCAGGCTGGAGATGACGTGCGGGAAGAAGGCCGGCATCCCTTCCCCGGGCAGCGTGTAGAAGCAGACCTCCTCGGCCAGCGCTTGGCGCAGCGCGAGCAGGCCCTCGGCGACGTGGTCGGGATCGGCCCCGCCGATGACCCCGAGGATCTCGCCGGAGAGCGGCCCCGAGGCGTGCGCCGAGCCGGCGTAGAACGAGCGTGCGTAGACCACGTCCACCGGCGCGAACTTGGTCGCGTGGTCGAGCGCGGCGTAGAGCGAGTCGTCCTGGTCGCAGGTGACGAGGCCGAGCGAGGTATGGCGCTTCGGGTCGCAGCCGAGCGCGTTGGCGAGCGTGGGCTCGACCTGCGGGATGAGGCGGCAGGAGAGCAGCTTGGGGCGAATCGGGACGAGGTTCATGCGGCGACCCCTCCGCGGCCGGCGGCGAAGGCGCGGCGCAGCACTTCGCAGGTCTCGCGGGCGGCCTCCGGAGGCCGGATGCCGAGCGCGCGCACGTTGGAGATGCAGTTCTTCTCGGCGTTGTCCTGGTCGAGCTTGGGGCCGTAGGCGATGTAGACCGACAGCGAGTCGCCGGTGCCGAGCCCGGGCCTCTCGCCGAGCATGATCACGGTCGCCTTGGCGCCGGTGAGCACGCCGATGTGGTCCTGGACGCCGACCCGCGCGAAGCGCACGAAGAGCGGCCGGCCGATGGAAAAGCCGGCGCTCGACAGCTCCTGCTGCATCAACGCCAGCAGCTCGGGCGCGTTGCGCTCGGCGGCCCAGGCCGACAGCCCGTCGCCGACGATGAGCTGGACGTCAACGCCCTTCGTCGCCTCCTGCGCGAGGCGCGCCTGCGACTCGTCGTCGAGGCGCCGGCCGTGGGCGGGGAAGAGCAGGAACTCCTGCTTGTCCTTGCACGTGCTCTTCAGCGGCACGCAGCCGAGGCTCTGGGCGAAGCTCTCCGCGCACTCGCTGTAGACCGCGTCCTTGGCGATGGCGTGGTCGGCGCGCAGGCCGAGGTAGGTATCGGTGAGGTAGCGGGTCCCGGCGCGGCCGACGCCGATGCGCGAGGGCGTCGCCGCCACGAACCGCTGCAGCGCTTCGGGGTTCGAGGGCAGGTCGATGCCGGTGGGGCACGGCGGCGTCGTCGGCGCGGGGGCGGCGAGCGGCCTCGGGCGCGGCCTTGGCGCGGGCTCACCGTCGCGCAGCCAGCGCGCGACGCCAGGTTGCTGCCGCGGCGGCGTCGCTGGAGCGGCGGGAGACGGTCCGGGTGCCGGGCGCGAGGCCTCCTCCAGCGCGCGGCGGATCTCCTGCTCGACGATCCTTCTGAGCTCGTCGTTGTTCATGGCAGCCCCTGCGCGTCGAAGATCGACGGGTCGCCCGCGCGATCGGTGAGCCGTCCGTTTCGCCAGATGCCCATGCGCTCCATCCACTCCTCGAACTCGGGCGCCGGCCGCAGGCCGAGCAGCGAGCGCAGCGCTGCGTTGTTGTGGAAGGAGGTGGTCTGGTAGTTGAGCATCACGTCGTCGCCCATCGGGATGCCCATCAGGTAATTGACCCCCGCGGTCGCCAGCAGGATCTCGAGGTTCTCCTGGTCGTTCTGATCGGCGACCGCGTGGTTGGTGTAGCAGGCGTCGCAGCCCATGGAGACGCCCGAGAGCTTGCCCATGAAGTGGTCCTCGAGGCCGGCGCGGGTGATCTGCTTGCCGTCGTAGAGGTACTCAGGGCCGATGAAGCCGACGACGCTGTTGACGAGGAAGGGCTTGTAGCGCCGCGCGAAGCCGTAGGTGCGCGCCTCCATCGTCACCTGGTCGGTGTCGTAGTGCGCGTTGGCCGACAGCGCGGTGCCCTGGCCGGTCTCGAAGTACATGACGTTCGGCCCCTGGGCGGTGCCCTCGCGCTTGACCATGTCCCAGGCCTCGTCGATGAGGCGCACCGAGATGCCGAAGTTGCGGTTGGCCTTCTCGCTGCCCGCAAGGCTCTGGAAGAGCAGGTCGATGGGCGCGCCGCGCTCGAGCGCCTTCATCTGAGTGGTGATGTGGGCGAGCACGCAGTTCTGCGTGGGCACCCGGTAGCGGCGCATGAAGGCTTTGACCGCGCGCAGGATGGCGACGACGTTGTCAACCGACTCGGTGGAGGGGTTGACGCCGATGACCGCGTCGCCGTTGCCGAAGGAGAGCCCCTCGCGCACCGCGGCGAGCACGCCGGGCACCTCGTCGCGGGGGTGGTTGGGCTGCAGGCGGCTCGAGATGCGGCCGGGCAGGCCGAGCGTGTCGTTGCAGCGGACGACGACGCGGATCTTCTTGGCCCCGAGGACGAGGTCCATGTTCGACATCAGCTTGGCGACCGCCGCGACCATCTCCGGGGTGAGCCCCGGCGAGATCGCGAGGATCTCCTCGCCGGTGGTCTTCTCGTCGAGCAGCCACTCGCGAAAGCCGGCCACCGACATCGAGGCCACCTTGCGGAACGCGTGCTCGTCGAGCGACTCCTCGAAGAGACGGCTCAGCTCGCACTCTTCGTAAGGCACCGACGGATGGTGGCGCAGCCCGCCGAGCGTCAGCTCGCTCAGCACCATCTTGGCGGCCACCTGCTCTCGCATGCTCTCGGCCGCGATGCCGGCCTGCACGTCGCCGCTGCGCGGCTCGTTCGCCTTGGCCAGGACCTCCTTGACCGAGCGGAAGCTGAAGGTCGTTCCGAAGAGGCGGGTCGTCAGTTTCATGGGCACCCCGATAGCCGAGGCATCCTAGCGTGCAGGGGGGGGATTTGTAAGGCAGTGGGCGAATAGCGCTGGGCGACATGGCAGAGACAGCCGCCATCGGCCCCGCCGCGCTTCAGGCCTGCTTCCGTACGAGTGCGGTGGCTCGGCGAGGATCAGCGCGGTGCCCACGAGGTGGTGAGAATCCACCCATCGAGCGCGCGCCGAAGCCAAGCGTTCGCGAGCCACCGCCGATCGAGCATGGCGCACGAGCAGGTGATTTGGTGAGAATCACCCTCCATCGCTGCTGCGAGCCCCCCCTCCTCGAGAAGGCCTCGCCGGCGCGGAGTAAGCCGGACCTTTCAGCCGCGGCACCCAACGTGAGGAGCCGCTCGTGAAGCTCAGACGCATCCTGCCCTTCGCCCTCGTCGCCGGCGGCATCGCCTTCGTCTTGCTCTTCTTCGAGGCCACCTTCTGGAAAGCGGTTTTCTTGTTGGTCGTGCTGGGGGTGTCGTTCGGACCGACGCTCGTGCTGGCGCTGATCTACGGATTCGTCTCTCCGGAGCGGCGCGCCCGGCGGAAGGTGCGCGAGCGGTTCATTAGCACCTTAACAGCGATGGCCGCGGCCTCCACGCAAGAGGCTCACAAGGTGCTCGAGCAAACCGTCGAGAGCGTCGCAGAGTTTCGGAAGCGCGACCCGAGCTTCGACCCGGACGCCTTTCTCGCCTGGGCGGAGAAGGCCTTCTTGAAGCTGAACACCGCCCTCGGCACGCGCGACTTCGAGACCGCCCGATGGTTCATCTCCGATTCGGTCTTGCGGCGCTTCACCGCGCAGATCGCCATCGACGACTTTCAGGGCAGGCGCTGGGCCATTGCCGATCAGCGCGTGGCCTCCAAGACGATCCGCCTCATCCAGCGGGACGCCGAGTACGACACGATCCTGGTCTGCTTCAAATACTCCGAACGCGCCTGCTACGTGCCCAGCGACTCGCCCGACGACGTCGCGAGGGCGCGTGCCGCGCTCACGAGCCGCAGCGAATAGAGGTGTACTGGTCGTTTCTTCGCCGCAGTGGCGTCGAGCGCAAGGGCTCGCTGGCCGAGGGCAAGTGCCCGTGCTGCGGTGCGCCGGTCGAGAACGCGCCGACGGCTACGTGCGGCTCCTGCGAGGCGGTTCTCAACTCCGGCATCCACGACTGGGTCCTCGCCGAGATCATGTATGGGAGCTTCAAGGCCAGTCGCCCGCCGCCTGCCGAAGGTCTCGCCGAGCTGGCGGCTCAGGACCCCGCGCTCAGCAGGCAGGTGCTCGAGGACAAGGCCTCGCTGGTCTTCTGGAAGTGGATCGAGGCCCAGGTGCTCGGCGAGTCGAAACGCTTCGCGCGCTTCAGCATGCCCAAGGCGTTCGAGAAGGCCAAGGCATGGGACGGCAAGCACGCCAAGCACCTGATGAGAGTGACGGTCAGGTCGGTCGACCTGGTGATCGTGGAGCGCGACGGAAGGCTCGAGCATGCCTGGTTCCGCGTGCACTGGGTGACCCGGATGAAAGGGGCCGGGCGCTTGATGCGCAGCAACTTCCTGCACCTGGCGAGAAAGTGTGGGCAGAGGACGAATGCGAAGCGCGGGATGGCCACCGAGCGCTGCCACAGCTGCGCCGCGCCGCAGTCGGAGCGCGACGCGGTGGAGTGCCGCTTCTGTGGAGCGCTGCTCGCCGAGGACTGGGCCTTCGTCGAGCTCGTCTCGCCCGAGGCCTTCTCCTCGAAGCGCGCTGGCTCCCAGGGTGTGAAGGCGGATTCCGCGGTGACCTCTGCCGCAGGAGAAGCGGACTGGCTCTCGGCGCTGCAGGACGCGGCCGGCGCCGGCGTCGAGGCCTTGTCGGCGGGGCTGGGGACGCTCTCCGACCCGTGGGAGCGCGAGCGAGCGCTGGCCGCGATGGTGGCGATGGCGCGCGCCGACGGCGAGGTCAGCGCCGACGAGCAGCGGCTGCTGCGCAAGTGTGCTCAGCGCTGGGGACTGAAGGCCTCGCAGTTGAGCGAGCTGCTCGACACGCCGCAAGAGGACCTGGCGGAGTTGACGCCGCGCAACCCTGGCGAGGGCAGGATGTTCTTTGCGGCGCTGGTCGCCGCGTCGCTCGCCGATGGCAAGCTCGGCGGTGCCGAGCGCGAGCTGCTCGAGGCGACGGCGAGGCGGTTGGCGATCAAGCCGGACGAGGTCCGGGCGATCGTCGATCGGCTCTGCGCCCGCGGAGGCTGAGCGGTCGGCCGCATGAACGCACCGCCGCTGTCGAGGGCGAGCGGGCGCCTTGCGCGGGCTCAGAGGTTGACTCGTCGCCCGCGCCTCGCTCTCCTCGCCAGCTTCAGGAAGAGGGAGGAAGCGGATGGGCGAGAGGGTTTCGATGGTGCGGTGGCCCATCGTCGCCGCGCTGTCGTTGGCGGTCGTCGGCTACGTCATCTGGAGCCAGGCCCACCGCAGCAACCTTCAGAAGAAGACCATCGAGCAGGTGCTCCCAAGTGCGTCGAGCGGGCGGGCGAAGTCGGGTGCAACGAGCTGCTCGATCGCTATGCCGACGAGTGCTTCGGGCTCAACTACTCGACCAAGGGCAGCGGCAGGCCCAACGCCGGCCCGACCGTCGACGTGATCTGGAAGGAAGGGTTCCTCGAGTGCGTCCTGCTCGGGCCCGAAGCCTGGAGAGAGAAGGACGCGGAGGCGCGTCGCGCGCTGGAGCAGGAAGAGCGGCGCAAGAGGGAGCAACTCCTCGGTCCTTGACGGCGTTGCGCCCCTGGTCGCAGGCGGGTACGGGCGCACGGCAATGCGCCGGTCGAGAAACCAAGCAGCGTCGGCTTGAATTCGAGCGTCCCCGGCGGCCGGCGCGAAGGGCGCTCGGGAAACCGCGAGCACGAAGGGCGCTCCGGGAGCGTGCGCCGCACAACGAACCTCGAAGGCAGCCTCCAGAGCCAGCCTGTCAGCTCAACGGCCTGGCCGACGGGCCGGAGAGCGCCCAGCGGTGCAGATTCATGGCCGAATCGACGCCGACGATCTGCTCGTCAGGTATCTGCAACCACTCCTCCTCCTGGCTGAGCGGCTCGCTCGCGACCAGCAGGTGCGCGAGGCCCTTGTCGCCTGCCGCTGACGAGATCCATAGCTCCTTCTCGCCCGCGCGCACTGCGACGAGCGAGCTGCCGTCGGTGACGACGAAGGTGAGCAGGTGCGGCTCGCCCTTGGGCGCGGGCAGCGCGCGGATCTGCGAGACGGTGCGGGCGAGCGCGGTCGCCAGGTCGTCGAGCCGGGGCGCGTCGAGCGCTCCCATGTCGTCGAGGTGGCCGAGGAAGAGCAGGAAGCAGCGCTCGCTGTCGGTCGAGCCCTCGAGGAGCCGCGCGAACCGCGGCTTGATGGCCGACTCGATCTGAAGCTTCAACCGCTCGAAGTCACGCACGGTGCCGTTGTGGGCAAACAGCAGGCGCCCGTGGCGAAAGGGATGGTTGTTCTCGACCCCGAGCTCGCCTACCGAGCGACGGCGAACGTGGGCGAGCACGCAGGTGCTGAAGGCCTCTCGCGCCGCTCTCGCGAAGTCCGGATCGGCGTAGGCGGGGCTCGCCCCCTTCTTCAGGACGACGTCGCCCTCGCGGAAAGAGCCGATTCCCCAGCCGTGCTGGTGCTCGCGGCTGAGCGCAAGGAGCGAGCGGTCGGACTCGAGCAGCAGGCGCGTGACGCTGGCGTGCGTTCTGGCTCGAAATCCGAAGAGGCGGCACATGGGAGGCTTTCTGTCGCTTCTCTGCTGACGAGGCTCTTTCTCGGACGGTCGCGGCGCGCCCTGGCGTTCGTCGCCTCTACCCGGCCCTGCAGCGCTCGACGGGCGTCGCCACGGCCACCTTTCCCTTCTTCACCACGGTACGCACGTGCGAGATCGCCAGGTGGTAGGCGAGGTGCTCGTGGCTCTGGCAGGCGTGCACGACCAGGTCCGCCTGCATGCCCGGGGCGAGTGAGCCGACCCGATCATCGATCAACAACGCGCGGGCCGCGCCTTTCGTGAACGCGTAGAGCGCCTCGGACGGCGTCAGGCCGTTGAACAGGCAGGCGAGCCCGAGGGCGAGCGCGGCGTTCTCGCTGGTCGCCGAGCCGGGATTGAGGTTGGTCGCCAGGCCCACGTTCAGCCCGGCGTCCCAGAGCCTGCGGCCCGGGGCGTAGGGCTCCTGCTTCAGGAAGAGCGTGGAGACGGGCAGCAGCACCGCGCTCACCCCGGCCTTGGCGAGCGCCGCGATGCCCGCGTCGGTGACGTACTCGAGGTGGTCGGCGCTGGCCGCGCCCAGCTCGGCCGCCAGCCCGACCGCGCCCATCGCCGACATCTGATCGGCGTGCAGGCGCGGCTTCATCCCCAGCTCCTTGGCCCGGCCGAGGATCGCCCGGCCCTCCTCGACGCTGAAGGCGCCCTTCTCGACGAAGGCGTCGCAGAAGCGGGCGAGCCCGGCGCGGGCAACCTCGGGGACTATCTCGCGCACGCAAAGCTCGACATAGGCCTCGCGCGAGTCGGCGTACTCGGGCGGGATGGCGTGGGCGCAGAGCAGGGTTGGGACGAGCTCGATAGGCTGCAGGGAAGGCAGGCGCGCGACCGCGCGCAGCATCTTCAGCTCGTCGGCGACGCTGAGGCCATAGCCGCTCTTCGCCTCCGCGGTGGTGATCCCGAAGGCGAGCATTCGGGCAAGCCTGGGGAGCGCGAGCTCGACGAGCGTGTCCTCGGACGCCTCGCGCGTCGCGCGCACCGTCGCCCGGATGCCGCCGCCGCGCTGGGCGATCTCGAGGTAGGTCGCGCCCGCGCAACGCAGGGCGAACTCGTCGGAGCGATCGCCCGCGAAGACGACGTGCGTGTGGCAGTCGACGAAGCCCGGGGTCACCGTGCAGCCGGTCGCGTCGATCCGCGCCGCGCCCGCGAGCGGCTTGACGGTCGCCTCGAGCTCGGCGTCGGGCCCGGTCCAGACGACTTTGCCGTCGCGACAGGCGAGCGCTCCACCGCGCAGGCGGCCCAGCCTCGCCGCCGCGTCTTTCCCCTCGCCGGCCATCGTGCAGAGGTCGGCGGCGTTTCGCACAATCAGATCCGCTTCGATTCGTGGCATGGGCGCATCTTGGCCGGGGCCTTCGGCTCTGGCAACCCGAGTCGGCCAGCGGGGCTACGCCAAACCGCCAGGGATGGGGCAGAATGCGGCGCCTATGTGCATGAAGCTCGTTCTCGTTGCCTTCGTAGCGTTGTACCCGTTCGTCACGCCCGGGCTCGCGCGCGCCGAGCAAACGTCGGCCGCACCCGCCGTGGCGGTCGAGCCCGCCGATTTCGAGCCCGACGAGCCCGAGCCCGCGGACCCCGAAGCGTCCGACGAGCTCGACGGGCGCGCCGAGCCCTCAGCAGCCGCCGCGCCGGTGCGCTCCGCCGGCGCGCAAGGCGAGGCGAGCGCGGGTGCCGACACCGCCCCATCGACTGCCGCGCCCGACGCATCGGCCGAAGAGGCGCCCGAGGCAGGAATCGAAGCCGCGCCCGGGATGATCGCCGCGCCCGAGGTCGTGGACCTGAACAAGCCCGAGGGGAAGAGAGCCGCGGGTGAGGAGGCGGTCAATGACCTCTTCCGCGGCGCCTCCGAGCCCGAGCCCGACAGCCTCGGGAGCTTCGAGGACATCCTCGGCGAGCCTTCGGACTCCGATGCGGACGCGCTGCCCGACGAGCCGCCGTTCGACCTGCTCAAGAAGTCGCCGCAGGTCCAGGGGCTCGCCGCGCACTACCGGGTCATCGCCGCGGCCGAGGGAGATCTCGACGGCGACGGTCTGCGGGAGTACGTGGTCGCCTTCGGGCCGGGCAGCAGGGGGCGCGCTGGCGGCTTCGCGATAGTCGCCTTCCGCGCCGGGAAGTTCGGGCTGGCCTGGGCGGGCCTCTACGAGCGCAGCGCGCCCGAGGACGTGGCCGTCGAGAGCAGCCGGATCCGCGCGACCGTGCGCACGCCGCAGGGGCTGGTGCCCGTCGTCCTCGAGCACGGCGAGGACTTCCGGCTGCGCGATGACGGTTACGAGCCATTCAAGGACGCGAAGCTCCGGGTTTCGTCGCGGGTGCGCGGCGTGCGGGCAAAGGAGCTCGCGGCCGAGCACCTCATCGACGGCGACTACCACACCGTCTGGTGTACCGAGACCGTCGGCACGGGTGTCGGCGAATGGATTGAGCTCGAGCTCGCGGGGCCGATGGACCTCGGCCTGGTCGGCGTCATCGGCGGCGACTTCCGCAGCGATGAGCGCTGGCGCGAATCGAACCGGCTGTTCCGCTACGAGCTCGTCGCCGAGACCAAGGCCGACCGCACCACGCTGGTCGAGGAGATGGACCTGACCCGGATGCTCAAGCTGCCGACCATCGGAAAGCGCGTCTCGTCCACCGCCGATGACGCGATGCGCACGAGCTGGTCTGAGGTCGCCCACCGCGCGGTCGTCGGGTTGAAGCTCGAGACGGCGTCGGTCTACTTCGGCGCGCAAAACGACGAGCTGTGTGTGGCCGAGATCGAGCTGGGGTTCCTTCTGCCCGAGCCGAAGCGGCCTCCTCCGCCCGCGGTGCCGGTCGCCGCGCCGTCGGCGCCGGGTGCGAAGTCGTCGGAGCGAGCGGCCCCGGCCTCCGCTCCCGCGGGGCGGGAATAGCGGGCCGGCCTACGCGGGCGCCGGTCGAGGGCCGGCGGCGCGGGCTCTCGGGCCAATCTGGCAAGCGAGAGAGAGCCGCCGCCGTCGCGGCGGCGAGCGCGCGCGAAGTTGTCCGTCGGGATGGAGCGCCAGCGCGGGCATCCAAATGAGGCGCCGCCTCGGTCCTGGTCGCTTCTGGGAGCCGCGCGCGGGACGAAGAGCTCGTCTGATTTCCGATGAAAAATCAAATAGTTGCGAATGCCCCAGAAAGGGCCAGGAAGGGCCCTAATCGGCCCGCTGAGGCGCTCAATAAGCCCGGCCGTATTAAAGCAAGCCTGAGGGCCCTGAATCGCTCTACGGGCCAGCCAGGGGCCTTCCTGGCCGTTCTTGCCTCGAAAACGGTCGCCGCAGCGGCCCTCGGACGCTGGCGCAAGCCGCCATGCCCCCGTTTGTGTGCCTGCTTGGCAGAGGTCGAGCCGCGGCGGCTTGAAGCCCGACGCCTCGCGTCTGCCGGCCGCCCCGCTCGCCCAGGTTCAGCTTGGTTCCATCTCGGTACGGTTGGGCGACAGCGGGCCGAAGCCGCAGCCCGCGGCGCCGGTTACTTCCGCTTCCTGCGCTTGCCGCGCGGCCTCTGTGCGCCCACGAGCGCCCACCCGATGAGCTTATAAAGGATGCGGGCGCCGACGTTCGCGTCCCACTCATCGCCGTCAGGCCCGGGCGCGACCTCGTTCAGGTCGAAGCCGACGATGCGCCGTCCAGAGCGGACGACTTCGCCGAGCAGCAGGCAGGCCTGATGGAACGACAGGCCGCCGGGGACCGGGGTGCCGGTGTGCGGACAGAGCGCCGGGTCGAGCCCGTCGATGTCGAAGGAGACGTACACGTCCTCGGGCAGCTCCTCGACGATGTGCGCGCACTGCTTGAGCCAGGGGACGCCGCCTTCGCGCTGGCGGGCGAGCTCCAGGTCGAAGTGCGTCACCACACGCCCGCGCGAGCCCTTGATGACCTCGAGCTCCTCTTCGCAGAAGTCGCGGATGCCGACCTGCACGAGCCGCTTCACGCCCGGCAGGCGCTCGACGACGTTGAACATGATCGAAGCGTGCGACCAGACGAAGCCCTCGAAGGCGCGCCGAAGATCGGCGTGGGCGTCGACGTGCAGCACGCCCATGCCGGGATAAGCCCGGGCGTGCGCCTCGATGGCGCCGAAGGGGGTCGCGTGGTCGCCGCCGAGCAGGCCGACGATCTGCCCGCGGCGGATGAAGGTGTCGACCTCGGAGTGGACGAGGGCGTTGACCTTCTCGGAGAGCTCGTTGACCCGGGCGAGGGCCGACTGGAGCTTGCGGTCGTCGCCGACGACGCCGGCCGCGTCGATCACCGGTTGGGCAAGCTTGGTCGCCTCGCGGTTCCACGCGCGCAGGCTGGCGGCGCTCTTGCGAGGCCAGGCGTACATGGCGATGCCCGCCTCGTAGGGTCGCCCGGTCTCGAGGTCGTAGAGATCGACCTGCTTGCTCGCCTCGAAGATGGCCTCCGGGCCGCGGGCCGAGCCCTTGCCGTAGGAGGTCGTGGCGTCGAAGGGCACGGGCAGGATGACCACCCGCGCCTCATCGACGGTGCAGTCGAGGCCGAAGATGCCCGAATCGGGAGAAGCCGCAGCGTTGGGATCGAAGCTCATGGCGCCGGGAGCATGGCACAAAACTCCCGGCGTCGGGCAGCTCAGAGTGTCGCCTGTCGCTCACTTGCGCGGGCGAGCCGCGCGGCGCGTTCGGTGTGGCGCCTCGCCTCGGCGTCGGTGAGCAGCTCGGCGTTCGTCCAGGGCATGCGCCAGGTCCAGTTGCCCGCGCCCAGGGTCCCTGGGAGGTTGATGCGCTCGCGCAGCCCGAAGACGTCCGGGACCGGCAGCAGCGCCAGGTTCGAGCCGCTCGAGTAGACCGCGTCGAGGATGGCCTCGTGCGCGGCCTCGCCGAAGTGGAGCGCCTCGCTGTCGCGTAGCCGCGCGAAGGCCGGCAGCTTGCGGAGCGCGGTGCGCTCTTTGGTGTCCAGCGACTCCCACCAGACCGCGATGGTGTCGGTGTCGTGCGTGCCGGTGGTGCCGACCGACATCCGCGGCCAATCGGCGGGGTCGCGGAAGACCGCGTCGTCCTTCTCCCAGCGCAAGACGCGGAAGCCGGGCACGCCCAGCTTCGTCAGCGAGCGGCGCACGAAGGGCGGCACCGTGCCCAGGTCTTCGGCGATGAGCGCGGTGCCCGCCTCGCCGAGAGCAGCGAGCACGGCCTCGCCCTGGCGGATCTGCTCGGGCTCTCGCGACGGCGAGAAGTCCGGCTTGGTCTTGTCCTTCGGGCGCGTGTAGGTGCGGTAGAAGCCGACGACGTGGTCGACACGCACGATGTCGAACCCCTCGGCGGTCCGCCGCCCGCGCTGGCGCAGCCACTCGTAGCCGTTTTCGGCGATCGTCTGCCAGCGATAGGCCGGCAGGCCCCAGTCCTGGCCCTCCGTCGAGAAGTCGTCTGGCGGCGTGCCGACGGTCGCGTCGAGGCGCAGCTCGCGCTGGCGGGTCCAGGCGTCGGCGCTGTCCTCGGCGACCATGAAGGGCAGGTCGCCGGCGAGGAGCACGCCATGCTCGCGCGCGGCGGCCCGGGCGGCCTTGAGCTGGCCGTTGGCGAGCCATTGCAGCCACTCGTAGAAGGTGCAGTCGGCGGCGTGTTGCGCGCGTGCGCGCTCGAGCGCCTGTGGATGCCGCTCCTTCAGCTCCCGCGGCCAGGCCTGCCACCAGCTATAGGGGTTTGCGTTCTTGAGCGCCCGAAAGAGGCTGTAGTCGGGCAGCCAGTCACGCTGCTCCTCGCGGAAGCGCTCGAAGGCGTGCGCCCTCGCCGAGCCCGTCCTAGCGACCGAGCTTTGGAAGCGCTCGAAGGCGCGGCGCAGCGACGGCCCCTTGAGCGCGCGCACCGCGCCGTAGTCGACCCGGCCGCTCGCGCGCAGCCTGTCGAGCGTCGCGCGCTCGTCGGCCGGCATCGCGGCGACGCCGCCGATCTCGGCGAAGTCCTCGAGTCCGTCGAGCGCGAGGTAGATGGGATCGAGGGCGAACGCCGACAGCGCGCTGTACGGGCTGTCCTGGCCCAGCGCGATCTCGAGGAGCGGCAGCAGCGAGAGGACGGAGAAGCCCGCGCGGTGCGCCCACGGGGCGATCGTGCCGATATCCGGCAGCTCGCCGATGCCCCAGCCTTGGTCGGAGCGGATGGAGAAGAGCGGGACGAGCACGCCGGCCGTGCGCTGGTGGAGAGGGTTCACTTTCGGCACCTCGGTGGTTGGGTCAGGTGCCGAAGGGTGGGGCGAGACTCGCCGGGCCGCCAGGAGCATGTGGCGGCCGGGAGGCGGCAATGACTGGGGAGCGACAGTCGAGAGTCGAGAGTCGAGAGACGGGGCGGCAACCGGAAACCCGGCTCTACGCTCCCAACTCCGAACTCACAACTCCCAACTCATCAAGAGGCACGCCGCTTCGGGGCGTCCTTCTCGATGGGCCCCCAGAAGCTTTCGGGCTTCTCGCTGCTCGCGGGGAAGGGCTCGCTCGAAGTGAGGAAGAGCAGCTTGTCGCCCGGCTCGAGCCGGGTCTCCGAGGGCGGGTTGAACCAGTTCCGGCCGTCACGCGCGATGCCGACGGGCAGCTTCTCGCTGGACCGCTTCAGCTCGGCGGCGAGCGGGCCGAAGCTCGCCGGCAGGTTCGCCCCCTCCGGCACGGGCTGCTCGACGATGAAGCTGGAACGAGAGCAGACGAGGTCGTTCATGAGCGTGCCGGATTTCGGCTCGGCGGCCGCCTTGGCGAGAAGCGCGGCGCTCAGCAACGCGGTCTGCAGCACCTCGTCGGCGCCCGCGTTGTGCAGGAAGTCGTAGTTGTCGGGGTCGAGCATCTCGGCGGCGATGTGGATGGGCCGAGTCCGGCGCACGCCCTGGGCGGCGAGCTTGCGCTCGAAGGAGCGCACCGTGAAGACGGTCAACAGCGTGCGCGGGTCGGAGTCGGAAAGCTGAAGCCGGGTCGCTCGTCGGCGACTACGAGCACGAGATCGGCGACCGACATGCGCACCTTGGACAGCTCGACCTCCTGCGTGGGATCGCCGCGAACGAAGGTGGCCCACTCCGGCAGGTCGGCCGGCAGCTCGCGGTCGGCGAAGACGACGACCCGCGCGGAGAACGCCTCGCCCTGTTCGCGCACGACCCGTAGCGTCATCGGCGTGTAGCGGTTCCAGCCGCAGACGACGCTCTGGTTCACCATGGCGGACATGCGCAGGCCCTCCTGCCGGATGTTGAGCAAAGACCGGACGAACGTCTGAGAGACGACCCCCGCGATGATCGCCAGGAGGAAGAAGCCCGAAAACATCAGGCCGATCGCGGTGATCTTGCCGCCGGCGGTCAGCGGCACGGTATCGCCGTAGCCGACCGTGGTGATGGTCACCATCGCCCACCAGATCGCGTCGAGGGGATTCTTGAACTGGGCGTTGACGCGGTGCTCGGCGATGTAGGCCATCGAGGCGCCGAAGAAAGACCGCGAGCAACACGAAGGCCCAGATGAAAAGGAAGACCAGGCGGTTGGTCTTCATGACCTGGTTGGCGGCGGCGAGCGGATCGAAGTAGCGGAACAGCCGGCGCGTCAGGTCCATCCGGGCGACGAGCCGCAGCACGCGCAGCGCGCGCAGCGAGCGCAGGAAGGGCAGCAGCGGCAGCAGCGCGATGAGGTCGATGAGGTTGAGCGGCCGCAGCGCCCAGCTAATCCGCGCCGCGAGGTGGTACCAGAGCCGCTCACGCCGGCTGATGCTAACCGAGTCGGGCAGCTCCGGATCGACGATCCAAATGCGCGCCAGATACTCCAACGCGAAAGTCGCGAGGGGCGATGTCGATGTAGTGCAGCAGCGCCGGCATCTTCATCCCCGGCGGCTACAGGAACTCGACGCAAAGCAGCCCGACCGAAAGGGCGATGAGCGCGGAGATGAAGCGGGCGAACGGCCGGCCGCGCTCCTCGTCGCGCTCGTCGAGGAGCCGGCGGGTCCAACTGCGCAGGTGGTGGAGGCGGGAGCTCATGCTTGAAAGCGGCCGTGCCGCTGTGGGGACCGGTTGGCGGCCATGCTATCCGATGAGAGCGGGATGACCGAAGGCGCTGTCCGCGGGCTCAGCCGGTGCGCTGGCGCATCAGTCGGGCGTGCTCGGCGGCCTCCTCGAGCGTCTGCTTGCGCAGCGAGCGGAGCTGGCGCCGGGAGGTGCCGAACATGCGCAGCAGCTCGCGCTCGCTGCAGGCCGTGTTGATGGCCAGGCAGTGCGGCGCGTCCACGAGCGTCAGCTCGCCCGCGAGGTTGTAGTCGAAAGGGTAGAGGCGGCAGGCGAGCGGCTTGGCCTCGGGCGGCAGGCGGCAGCCGCGACCGCGCTCGAGGAAGACGCAGGCGCCCCGGCGCGGCTTGAGCCCGAGGCGCACGTTGCCGACGAAGAGGCCGCGAAGGAGCGGGCGGAAGGTCTCGTAGGCGAGCCTCTCTACCGGGTCGAGCTCTTCGCGTTCGACGAAGCGGTGCTCGGCTAGCCCGGTCGCCTCCTCGATGCGGCGCACGTCGCGAAAGCTCAGTGTCGCCAGCTTCTCGCCCTCGACGACCTCGCAACAGCAGGTGCCCTGGCGCGCACACTCGGCGCAGGCGCCGTCGATGAGGTTCTGGCTGGTCGGATCGGTGGGGATGGTCACGGCGCGCGGTTCTACCAGCAGCCTGTGGCGAAGGCGAACCTGTGGCTCCCGCGGCAGAGCGCAGGCCCCGGGGCTCGTGAAGCGGCGGCGACGGCGAGGCGTCGCGATCAACGCTGCGCTCCGGAGTAGTCGCCGATTGCTTCAACCGCGCGCGCGAGCGGCTCACCCGCGCGCTCACCCGCGCGAGAGTGCGGCTCACCCGCGCGAGAGTGCGGCTCACCCGCGCGAGAGAGTGGCGAGGTTCTGCTCACCATCGTCGGGCGCCGCGAGCTGCGGCTCACCCGCGCGAGAGAGTGGCTCTCAACCACGCGGATCGCGTTCTACACAAGACGATTCGGCCGATTCGCAGCCGCTCGCCTGGTAGTCGCGTCAATGCACGCAGTCGCGCGGCAAGTAGCCGGTCGCGGGCGCGAGGGCGGGCAGCATCGGCACGGTCGCCGGAGCTAGGGCCGAGCGGTTGCCCATCCGAAGGACTGGCTGGCGAACCCGGCTCCCGTAGCTTTTCCAATGATTGGGAGGAGGGGGGCGTCGTGGGTCAATACAGGGTTGTCCGCAAGCTCGCTTCCGGCGGGATGGCGGATGTCTTCCTCGGCAAGGTCGTCGGTGCCGGCGGCTTCGAAAAGCCAGTGGCCATCAAACGGATGCTGCCGTGCATTGCAGGTGACCCGACGAGCGCCGAGGCCTTCCTTCGAGAGGCGCGGTTGTGCGTCCACCTGGTGCACCCGCACGTCGTGCAGGTGTTCGACCTGGGCACTAGCGGCGGCAGCCCGTACCTGGTCATGGAGTTGGTCGATGGGCCGGACCTTCGGCGGGTGCTCGTGGCCGCCAAGAAGGCGGGCAAGCCGATAACCGTGCCCGAGGCGGTCTACATCTCGGCCTGCGTCGCCGAGGCGCTCGGGTACGCCTACGAGGCCCGAGGGCCCGGCGGCGTGCCGCTTCGGGTCGTGCATCGGGACGTCAACCCGGCCAACGTGCTGCTGTCGATGCACGGGGCGGTCAAGCTGGCCGACTTCGGCGTGGCCAAGGCCGCCGACGGGCGCGAAGCGACGCAGGGAAACCTGGTCAAGGGAAAGCTCGGCTACATCGCGCCCGAGCTGCTCTCCGGGACTCCTGCCGGGCACGCGAGCGACATCTTCCTCGTCGGGGCGCTCCTCTACGAGCTGACGACCGGCCGCCAGCTCTTTCCGGGTTCAGGACCGCCTCCCGAGGTGCTCGGGCGCATCGTGGCGCACGACGAGCGCAAGGTCAGCCTTCCGGTGGGAACCGCACCCGAGCTGCTGCCCATCCTTCAGAAGGCGCTCGCGCGAAAGCCGGAGGCGCGCTTCGGCCACGCGCGCGAGCTCGCCAGCGCGCTGCGCGAGGTGATCGCGAAGCGCGGCTGGAAGATTGGCGCCGAGGAGATCGCGGCGCGGCTCGCCGGGCTGTTCCCGAACCGCGTGCCGCTCGACCACGACCTGGGCCCGGGCGTCGCCTTGCGCGACGATCCAAAGGCGCCGTCTTCGGGACAGGCCTGCGATCGGCCTGCGAAGAAGCCGGAGGCCGAGGCGCCGTCGCCCGCTGGCAAGAGCGTCGCCGCCCGGTCGGTGGCGCAGAGCGCACCCGCTGCGCAAGCGGGCGCCGGCCGCGCGGAGACAGCGCGCTCGTCCGGGCGAAAGCGCCTCGGCGAGATGCTCATCGAGGCGGGGCTCATCACCGAAGGCCAGCTTCAGCACCTGCTGTCGAGGCAGCGCCACGAGGGCGGCCGGCTCGGCGAGTGGGCGGTCCAGCTCGACTACGCCCCCGCGCGCGCCGTGCTCGGGCTTCTGAGCAAGCAGCTCAAAGCGCCCTTCATCACCGACGAGAAGATCCTCGAGGCCTCTCCGCCAGAGGCGCTGCTCGAGCGCTTTCCGCAGGAGCTCGCGCTGCGTCTGCTCGCGCTGCCGCTCAGCGAGAAGCAGGGAACCGTCTTCGTCGCGATGACCGATCCCGCCGACCTGGGAAAGGTCGACATGGTGCGTTTCCAGATCGGCAAGAAGGTGCAGCCGGTCGTCTGCACCGAGTTTGGTCTGCGGCGCGCCATCTCGCGCTTCTACGGAGGGCGCGCCGAGGACCACAAGTGGCGCCAGCTCGACCCGTCGGACCCGCTGGCGCTGCTCACCTCGCGGATGGTCGACTTCGACGAGTCGGGCCGGGTCCGCGCGGCGTCCGGCGGCGGCAAAGAGGCGGCGGGCGCGACTCCCGTTCCAGCCGCTGCGACGGTGCCGGCGATCACGCCCGTGCCCGGGTACCCGACCTACGCGCTGCCGGCGCCGGGGAGCGCGACGCCGACCTTCACGCCGCCGCAGGGAAGCGCCTTCGCCTACGTTGTCGCGGGCGTGGGCCCGGACGGTCGTCCCGTGTTGATGCCGGTCCCGCTGTCGGCGCCGGTGACTCCGAGCGCTCTGGCCCCGGCCGCCGATCCGGCGGCTGCCAGGAGCGGCGAGAAGCCGAAGGGCGGAACCGAGCGAGGCTAAAGCCGCCAGGGGCCGCAGTGCCGCCGGGCGGTTGACGGTGTCTCGGGCGAGATGCCACAGTCCGCCGCGGTAGTGCCTCCGGTCCTGGTGGCCGGCTCGGTCTTCAAAACCGATGGAGGGCGCTGAGAGGCGCTCTTGGTGGGTTCGATTCCCATGCACTACCGAGTCGAGCGGGCGCCGGCTACTTCGGCGCCCGTTTTCGTTCTGGAGGCGCCCTGTCGCAGGGCGCGCGCGGGAGCGGGTCAGACCGCGGGGCCGCCGCCGGGGCGCGAACGGCCTTTGCCGCGAAGCGGCCGAACCCTTGCCGCTGGTCGCGGGCTCTTACCGGGCGATGGCGCCAGGAGCGGGAGGGCTCTCGACCGATCCGCGCCGTCGACACCCCGAGGCCTGATGCCGAGATTCGCATTAGCACGCAGGTGAACGAGCGCCCGCCTGCGCCATCGATGTGAGGAGACATGCTCAACAGCCTGGAAATCGCGCAGAAGGCCACGCCCATCCCCATCGACGAGCTCGCCCGGAAGGTCGGGCTGCTGCCCGACGAGGTAAGGCCGTACGGCCGGTTCATAGGCAAGCTCGACCTTTCGACGCTCGAGCGGCTTGCGGACAGGCCTGACGGCAAGCTCGTCGTCGTCACCGCGATCACCCCGACTTCGCTCGGCGAGGGCAAGACGACGACCGCGATCGGCCTGGTCGACGGGCTCAAGCGGATCGGCGTCCGAGCTGCGGTCACGCTCAGGCAGCCGTCGCTCGGGCCCGTCTTCGGCATCAAGGGCGGCGCCACCGGAGGCGGCTACGCGCAGCTGCTGCCGATGGAGCAGATCAACCTGCACCTGACCGGCGACTTCCACGCCATCGCCGCGGCCCACAACCTGGCGGCCGCCTTCCTCGACAACCACCTGTACTTCGGCAACCCGCTCGGTATCGACCTGCACACCATCAGCTGGCCGCGTGTCGTCGACATGAACGACAGGGCGCTGCGCTCGACGGTCATCGGCCTGGGCGGCAAGGAGGGCGGGGTGCCGCGCGAGACGGAGTGGAACATCACCGCCGCCTCGGAGGTGATGGCCATCCTGTCGCTGTCGAGGGACCTGGCGGACCTGCGCGCGCGGCTTGGGCGCATCGTGCTCGCCCAGAGCCGCGGCGGTGCCCTGGTGACCGCCGCGGACCTGAAGGTCGCCGGCGCGATGGCGGTGCTGCTGCGCGAGGCCATCGAGCCCAACCTGCTGCAGACGCTCGAGGGCAACCCGGCGCTGATGCACGCCGGGCCCTTCGGCAACATCGCCCAGGGCACGAGCTCGGTGCTCGCGGACCGGATCGGGTTGAAGCTCTTCGATCTCGTGGTGACCGAGGCCGGCTTCGGCGCCGACCTGGGCGCGGAGAAGTTCTTCGATATCAAGCTGCGCCAAAGCGGCCTGCGCCCTGCTGCCGCGGTGCTCGTCGCCACCATCCGCGCGCTGAAGACGCACGGAGGGGTCGGAAAGGTCGTGCCCGGCAAACCGCTCGATCCGGCGCTCGAGTCCGAGAACGTCGAGGCGGTGCGCAGGGGCGGCGAGAACCTGGCCAAGCAGATCGAGAACGTGCGGGCGTTCGGCGTGCCCGTGGTCGTCGCCGTCAACCACTTCCCGACCGACACCGACGCCGAGGTGGCGGTGGTGCGCGAGATCGCCCAGGCCGCCGGCGCCCGCGCCACCGTGGTCTCGCGGCACTTCGCCGAGGGCGGCCGGGGCGCCGAAGAGCTCGCCGCCGCCGTCAGGGACGCGGCGAACGAGGGCGCGCCCGGCTTCGAGCTGCTCTATCCGGACGACTGGCCGCTCGTGAGGAAGATCGAGGCGATAGCCACCCGGATTTACGGCGCCGACGGCATCGAGGTTCAGCCCAAGGCCGGCAAGCAGCTTGGGGCGCTCGAGGCGGCGGGCTTCGGCAAGCTGCCCGTCTGCATGGCGAAGACGCACCTGTCGCTCAGCCACGCCCCCGAGCTCAAGGGGCGCCCACGCGGCTTCAAGCTCCCGGTGCGCGAGGCGCGCCTGAACGCGGGGGCCGGGTTCGTCACCGTCATGGCGGGCGAGATCCGGCTGATGCCGGGGCTCGGATCGCGGCCGTCCGGCGAGCAGATGGACATCGACAGCGACGGCCGCATCGTCGGGCTGCACTAGGGTGGACGGGGGCGGCGCGCGCGGCCGCCGGAAAGCG
>JBMNNX010000053.1:0-27990 GCA_050942745.1 Myxococcales bacterium | reverse complement strand
CGCCGGCGACTCGGCAGACGCCGGCGACCCGGCGGACGCGGGCGACTCGGCGGACGCGGGCGATGTGGCGGACGCGGGCGATGTGGCAGACGCTGGCGATTCGGCGGACGCGGGCGACTCGGCGGATGCAGGCGACCCGGAAGATGCGGGCGATCCGGCGGACGCGAGCTACCCGGCGGACGCAGGCGCGACCGACGGTGGAGACGCAGACGGTGGGGAGCCCGGGGAGTCGTGCGGCAACGCTTCGGCCTTCACATCGTCACAGGGGACCGTCACCTGGAGCGGGAGCACCGCCACACGTGCGGACGACTCCCAAGGCACCTGCGGCGGCGTCGGCG
Organism: Myxococcales bacterium; assembly: GCA_050942745.1. Taxonomy (GTDB): domain Bacteria; phylum Myxococcota; class Myxococcia; order Myxococcales; family UBA5297; genus UBA10939. Next base: position 27,652 of record JBMNNX010000053.1, on the reverse strand, counting down.
GGGGCGACCTTGTCTACGCGTTCTCGACGACATCGCCGATGGATCTTCGGGTGAGCGTCACGTCCGCCGACCGCGTACTGCAGCCGGTCGTCTATTTGCGCAGCGGCGATTGTGACAGCGGCGAAGTCGCGTGTGCCATCCCATCGGAGCCAGGAGCGGACGCCTACCTATCGATCAGCGGACTCGTCCCGGGCGACCACTACCTTTGGATCGACAGCGAGGACGGCGGCGAGGGCGAGTTCGAGGCGATGCTGATTCTCACCGCGCCGGTTGAAGGTGATTCCTGCGCCTTGCCGAAGCCGCTCGTCTTCTCCAGCGGCGCGGAGGGCGGAGCGGCGCAGACCTACGGCAACACGCGCACGATGTTCGAAGACGCTTCAGGCAGTTGCGGCGGCGCAGAGGGCAAGGACCTCGTGTTCAGCTTCACCACGAACGCGGTACTCGATCTGGAGGCCACGCTGGTCCCCAATACGCCCACGTTCCAGGCGGTGATGTACCTGCGCTCATCCACCTGCGATGGGCCGGAAGTCTCTTGTGTGGCCGCGCCCTTCGTTGGACAGAACGCAACGCTCCGAGCCACCGGGTTGCCAGCCGGCGCCTACTACCTCTGGATCGACGGCGTCTTCGGGACGGCCGGCTCCTTCATCCTGGACGCGACCTTGTCACCGCCATCTCCCTGACCCGGAGCGGCGCATCGACGCCTTTGACCGGGCATCGAGCGGCCCGGGCCTGACCAGCGCGCTCCGCGCCGCGGCCCAGAGGTCGTGCCGCGCCAGCCGATGGGCAACACAAGCGCGCCGCAAACCGAGCCCGAGAGCCCATCCCAAGGACGTCATCAGGCCATCGAGCGGAGCCCAGCCACTCAACTCACGACCCTCGACCCTCGACTCTCGACTAGCGCTAGAACTCCCACCTCGTCTCCAAGAACAGCGACCGGTACTCGTGCAGCGCGCCGAGCGGCCGGTCCTTCGGGCCGCCGTAGTAGTCGATTCCCACGGCGACCGATCCCGTCTCGGCGAAGCGGTACAGGAGCGAGGGCCGAATGAGGAAGTCTCGCCCGACCCAATTCACCACCGCGAGCGCCGAGACCTCCAAGTCGCTGTCCGAGGTCGTGAAGGTCAGCCTCAGCGTCGAGGCGGGACGGTTCTCGTCCTGGTAGTTGTGCAGCAGCGCGTTCGCAGACGCGAGCCCGCGTTGGATCTCGGCGACGACCGGGTCGTCCGCGGTCACCGTCTCCGGAGCCTGGAAGCTCGGGTAGTAGCGCCACAGCATCTGGCCGTGCACGCGCAGGTGCTCGCCGATGGGGCGCTCGACCCCCACGACGGCGTCGAGGCCCGACGGCTCGATGAGTGGGTTCTTGCCGTTCGAGTTCTCGGTCGAGCGCCAGGCGCCTTCGAACCGGACGATCCACTTGTCGTACGAGAAGGAGGCCTCGGCCCCGACGGCGTTGAGCTCGTGGAACCTCTGGACGATGGATGCGCCCTCGAGGCCGACGGAATCGAGCGCGAGCTCCGGCAGGTGCGAATAGCCGTGGAACGCGACGAGCGCGGCGTCCCAGCCTGAGCCGAGGTAGCTCGCCTTGAGCGCGATGGCCGACTCGGAGAGCTTCGCCGCCGGCAGCGCGGCGTCCCGCTCGGTGAGCCCGGCGGGCAGCGCCGACGAGGGCACGAGCAGCCGCGACCGCGGCGCGATGGGGGTCCACGAGACGGTCAGCGTCAAGGGCGCGTTGCCGGAGTCCGGCGTCCAGCTCGCCTGCGCCGTCAGCGAGCCGAGCCTGCGCAGCTCGTCGTCGGAGGCGAGGAAGGTGTAGTCGCGCGCGCCCAGGAAGTCGGTGGGGTTGTAGCCGTCGGCGTTGCCCCAGGGGATCACCTGCTGGCCCACGCGCAGCTCGAGCCCGCTCTTGGCGAACAGGAAGTAGGCCTCGCGGATGCGCGCCCTGAAGTGCTCGGACGATCCGACGCGGGCCTGGAAGGCGTCTCCCGTCAGCGTGAACCGCGCGCTCGCGACCTCGCCCACCGACGCCTTGCCGCTGACCCACAGCGACGCGGAGAGCTGCCGCATGCTGTCGTCGAGGGGCGCTTTCGTGAACGGGGCGAACAGGTGCGTGAAGAGCCGGCCGGAGATGAGCGGGCCGCGCGCCTCCTCCTCGGACGGCCACGGCGGGAGCGCGGCCTCGGCCGGGGCGGGTCCCCAGGGCGGCGCCGAGGGCGCCTCGTCGGCGGCGGGCGCGGTGGCGAGCGGGTCCTTGGCGACGGCGGGGATGGGCTCGGGCCGAGTCGGGCTCGGGCCTGACGCTCGCGGCGCGGAACGCGGCTGCTCCGAGCGCTTCTTCTCGGCGGGCGCCGCCGGCGTCGGCATGTCGCGGCGGCGTCAAACGAGCTCGGCGCGGTCCCACGAGTACTCGGAGCGCTCGCGCGCGAACCGGTAGCGGTCCTGCTCGAACTCCTCGAGCGCCTCTTCGCGCTCGGCCTCGAGCATCATGCGGCGCCGCAGCTCGCTGTAGCGCACGCGGCGCTCGGCCCGGCGCCGCGGCGGCGGCGTCCAAGACTCGGTCCCCGACAGCTCGTCGAGCGGATCCTCGGCAAGGGCGGGGGCGCTCGATGACACGAGCAGGGCGATGAGCAGGAGGCGCCGAATCACGCGGGCGATTCTAGAGGGGAGCCGCCGCGACGGCGAATCGGCCTCGCCGATCGCCTCTGGCGCAACGGAAACGGCTGCCGAGCGCCTCGCCGGCCGCTTAGGCGCGGTCGCCTACCGCTTCAGGCTCTCCTTGGTGAACATCGCGTCGGGGATGCCGGCGTTCACCGTCACGTTGCCGAACTCCAGCGTGCTCACGCGGCCGGTCTTCAGGTCCTCGATGCGCATCCAGTGCGCCATCCACTTCCCGTTCTCCCTATCGACCTCGAGGATGCGCGCCTGCGCCAGCCGCTTTCGCAGCTCGCCGTCCTCGCCGAAGAAGTCGCCCTTGACCGGCAGGAAGTGCGTCGGGTGGATCCACTGGACGATGCGCGCGTAGCCGGTGCGCTCCTTCACGCCGTCGGAGACGGGCACCGACTCGATGACGTGGCAGCGGCTCTTCTCGTCGCCCGGGCACGGCTCGGACCTGAGGAGCTTGTGCGTGTAGTCGTCCGCGTGCGGCGCGGCGATGTCCGAGTAGCTGAACGCGGTGCCCATGTAGCTGGAGCGCTGCGACTGGCTCTCGACGCGGCGGGTCTTCTTGAAGTTGGGCAAGTAGAGGAAGACGTCGCTCGTGTCGCGGTCGCGCTCGAGGAAGAGGATGGCCTCGTCGCGCACGTCGGCGGGCGTCTTGAAGCGGGTCAAGGTGTTGAAGCGGCCGGCCTCGGTCGTCTTGCGCCACCAGGTGAAGATCTTCACCTTCTCGCGGCCGTCCTTCTCCTTGGTGCTGATGCGCCCCTCCGAGCTGACCTCGCGGACGCGGCGCGCCTCCTCGCTCTTGCGCATGATCGCGTCGGCGTCTTCGCCGGCGAGCGCGGAGGCCGCAGGCAGCAGCAGGGCGAGGGTGAGGGAGCCGAGAGCGAGCCTATTCATATTCAAGTGCCTCCCTTATCTCGAGGGTGGCCGCGCGCTTGGATGGCAGCCATCCGGCGAGCGCGGCCACGGCGATTCCGGCCAGCAGCGTGAGCCCGACCGCGCTCCACGGGAAGCGGAACGCGATGACCCAACCGATCATCTGGGAAAGGCTGCCGACGAGCCAGGCCCAGGAGACGTAGGCGCCGAGGGCCGCAGCGACGAGCGCGCCGAAGACGCCGAGGATGGCCGACTCGGCAAAGACCATCCCCGCGAGCTGCGCGCGCGACATGCCGATTGCCCGGAGCATCCCCAGCTCGCGGAAGCGCTCCATGACGCTGACGAGCATCGTGTTGAGCAGGCCGAGCAGCCCGACGAGCAGCGCCGCCAGCTCGATGGCGTGCGTCGCCGCGAAGGCCTCCTCGAGCGAGCGCTCGGCGTCCTGGCGCAGCTCGCCGCTCGAGGCGATGACGAAGCCGCGGCTGCGGCCGACGCGCTCGTCGAGCGCGCGGCGCACCTTCGCGACGCCGGCGCCCGGCGCGACCCGCACGCCGAAGCCGGTCACCAGCGGCTCCTTCCAGAGGCGCTTGTAGGTGTCGCGCGGGATGTAGACCACGCCCTCGGGTGAGGCGAAGTCGGTCACCCGCGCCACGATGCGGAAGCGCTCCTTGCCGCTCGGCGTGTCGAGCTCGAGCGTGTCGCCCTCGCGCTTGCCGAAGTGCAGCGCGAAGTTCTCCGAGACCATCGCCGCCGGCTCGGGGCTGTCGAACATCTCGCGCGTCGCCTCCTCGGGCGGCCGGCCCTTCACGTCGAAGATCCCGAACTCGACGGGCGAGCTCGGCCGAAGGCCTTCAGGCCGATCTGCTTGCCGGCGTAGCCGGTGCGCGAGAAGCGCATCGCGAAGAGGGTGCCATCCGTGTTCGACTCCACGCCCTCGACGGCGGCGAGCTCGCGCGCGACCTCCTCGTGGAGCGGCTGCACGGTGGTCGCGGCGAGGTTGCCGGCTGCCGAGACGAGCAGGTCCCACTGCAGGATGCGCGCGAACCAGCCGGAGACGCTGTCCTTGAAGCTCGCGCTCATCGTCGAGAGCACGACCACCAGCATCAGGCCGACCATCAGGCTCATCACGTTGCTGCCGGTGCGCCTGGGATTGCGCAGCAGGTTGTCGCAGGCGAGCCGCAGCACCGTCGCCGCGGCGGCTGCGCGCGCTGGAGCGGGCTGTGCGGCGCCCCCGGTCACCCCGAGCGTAGCCTCCCGCGGGACGCGGGAGGCGGAGTCGAGGGGCGCACCCGAGATCGAGGAGCCCTTCGACTCCGCTCCCGCCGCTTGCGCGTCGGGAGCTACGCTCAGGGCGAACGGGGGTGGCGCGTGCGAGGTCTTGCCCCCGGCCACCCCGAGCGACCAGCGCAGCGCGCGCACCGACGCGGCGACGAACCAGGGGCCAGCGAGGAGCGCGCCCGCGATAGCGAAGAGCGGGTCGAGCGCCTCGAAGAGCGCGACCTTGCCGGCGAGGCCGAGCCGCGAGGAGACGAGCAGCACGACGAGCATCCCCACGCCCGCCAGCCGGAAGATGCGGCTCCAGCGGCCCGCGCCGGCCTGGTCGTCGAAGACCGGCGGTCGCAGCGCCTCGATCGGATGGACCTGCGTGGTGCGGATCGCGGGGACGAGCGCGGCGACGAGCGCGGCGACGGCGCCGATGGCGATGCCCGTGCAGACTTGGGCCGCGTCGAGGCGCACGTCCGAGACCTGAATCGGGGTGACGAACTGGACGCTCATCGATCGCGCGACCGAGGCGACGGGCCCGCCGGCGAGCGCGCGGCCGAAGAGGATGCCGGCCGCCGCGCCGATCAGCCCGACGGCGAGCGCCTCGCCGAGGAAGACCGAGACGATGGAGAGGCGGGTCGCGCCGAGCGCGCGCAGCGTGCCGATCTCGCGGCGGCGTTCGGCGACGGCGACGCTCACCGCGTTGGCGACGAGGAAGATGCCGACCAGCAACGCGAGCAGGCTGAAGAAGCCGAGCAGCGCCTGGTACGACTCGACCATCTTGCCCAGGCTCTCGGCCTGCGCGTCGGGCCGTTCGACGCGATAGGCCGGGCCGAGCCGCTCCTGGAGTCGGCGGGTCACCGCGACGAGGTCCGCGCCCTTGTCCACGACGATGTCGATGCGATCGACCTTGCCCTCTTTGCCGAAGCTGTAGCGGGCGCCGTCGATGTCCATGATCGCCAGCGCGCCGCCGTAGGCCTTCGCCGGACCTTCGGGCTCGAGCAAGCCGCGCACCACGAACTCGCGGTCGCCGTAGGCGGTGCTCAGCTTGAAGCGCGAGTCGAGCTGCATGCCGTGCTCGGCGGCGAAGCGGGTCGTCAGGACGATGCTGTCGGGGGTGTTCAGGAAGACGAGCGGGTCGTCGATGACGTCCTGGCCACGGCTCTCGTAGCTGCGGACCGCGGCCTCCTGCAACAGGTCGATGCCGAGGATCGCCAGGCTGCGCGGCTGGCCGTCGCGGCTCGTGAACCAGGCGCGGGTCTCGACCATCGGCACCGCGCTCTTGACCCCGTCGAGGTCGCGCAGCTCCTCCGAGAGCGCCTCGTCGAAGCCGGACTCGGGCCCCAAGACCGTGAGCTGGGCCTTGCCGGTGAGCGACTCGACCGTCTCGCGGAAGCTGTTGAGCGTGGCGCGGTTGATGAGCGCGACCGCGAGGTAGCGCGACGCCGCAGGCGACCCCGAGCGCGGTGAGCAGGTAGCGCGAGGGCTTGCTCGCGACGTGGCGCAGGCTGAGGAAGCGAAAGGCGTTGATCATCGCCTCGGCTCGTCGGCGGCGATGAGGCCGTCCTGGACGCGGATCTGCTGGGTGCCGTAGGCGGCGGCCTTCGGATCGTGCGTCACCATGATCAGCGTCTGGCCGCGCTCGCGCACCGTCTTCTGCAACAGCTCGAGGACCGCGGCGCCCGCCTTGCTGTCGAGGTTGCCGGTCGGCTCGTCGGCGAGCACGAGCAGCGGGTCGCCTATCAGCGCGCGGGCGATGGCCACCCGCTGCATCTCGCCTCCCGAGAGCTGCGCGGGGCGGTGATCGACGCGCTGCTCGAGCCCGACCTGCGCGAGCAGCTCGCGGGCCTTCGGGGCGACCTTGCCGATCGAGGCGCCGTCGAGCAGCAGCGGCAGCGCGACGTTCTCGAGGGCGGTCAGGTTGGGCAGCAGGTTGAAGAACTGGAAGACGAAGCCCAGGCGCGTGCGCCGGAAACGCGAGAGCGCGCCGTCCGAGTAGCTCTCGAGCGCCTGGCCGTCGAGGAGGACGCTGCCCGCGGTCGGCCGGTCGAGGCCGCCGATCAGGTGCAGCAGCGTGCTCTTGCCAGAACCGCTCGGTCCCATGATGGAGACGAGCTCGCCGCGGTTGACCCGCAGGCTGACGCCGCGCAGCGCCTCGACGGTCTGTTCGCCGCGGCGGTAGGTCTTTTTCAGATCGGTTGCTTCAAGGAGGGCCACGGGTCACCAACGGGTAGGGAAGAGGTCGCGGGGCGGAGCGCCGGTGCGTCTTGGGGGCGATGGCGAGATCGACGAGGTTGAGCCCGACCGCGATAGTGCCGAGGCCCGACTTCGACCGCTCGGCCGCAACATCGACTCATCGTTCTCCGGATCGACTCCATCGATTCTCGAGATTCGACCTCATCGATCTCGAGATCGCCGCGGGGCAGTCAAACATCCCAAAAGGAGTGTCTGATTGCCCCGCAGGGCAGTTGAACATCCCAAATGGAGTGTCTGATTGCCCCGCAGGGCAGTTTGAACATCCCAAAAGGAGTGTTTGATTGCCCCGCAGGGAAGTTGAACATCCCAAATGGAGTGTCGAGGTCGTCCCGTAAGCCGCCTGACACCCCGTTTGGGGTGTGCCGTCGCCCGTTCCGAGCCGTCCAGGGCGCACCCGCGCCCCTGTTCCGCGCCAGAGCCGTGAAGACGGGACCGCCGGCGGCTCGCCGGCGCCTGAATCCTGCGGCCGACCGCCCATTACTCGATCCCCAGCGTCAGCGTGAGCGTGACGGACGCGAAAGTGGCGATCTTGAAGCTCTCGACGATGATGCGGAAAGGCGGCGCCTTGCGCGGGTCGCGGATGTAGCCGATCGCCTTGAAGAGCGCGAAAGCCAGCGCGAGCGCCGGCGGGATCCAGAACAGCAGCACCAGGTTGGAGCGCAGCGCGGCGCGCACCGTGGTCATCGTCACCGCCCACGAACCGGCCAGCAGCAGGACGACGAGCAGCGCCGGCACCGTCGGGCCCCAGATCTTGCTGTAGGTCGTGTAGGCCGTCTCCTCCTCGGTGCCGCGGATCTTCCGGGCGATCTCCCAGCCCGTCCACGCCATGGTGTCGCCGACGAGGAAGAGCATCGCCGGCAGCAGGCCCGGCGTGAGAAACGGCAGCCCGAAGAAGCTCAGCAGATAGAGCTGGTACAGCTAGACGATGGGGTTATGGGTCAGCAGCGCCTTGGGCAGGCTGCTGCGGATCTCGTCCTCCATGAAGAACCACTTGAAGGACAGGAAGCTGTAGGCGACCACGATGAGGAAGCCGACGAGCACCGGCCTCGCGACGAAGGGGAGCTGCAGCAGCACGAGGACGACGACGACCAAGCCCCACAGGTGGCGCGCCCCGCGAAGCCCCAGCGGGCCGCGCACCAGCGGGCGGTCGGGGAAGTTCACGTGGTCGGTGTAGTAGTCCGTTATCTCGTCGAAGACGCGCAGCAGGTAGGTGAAGAGGACGCTGCTCAGCCCGCCGAAGACCAGCGCCTGCCACTCCGGCGCGCGCGGCACGGGCAGCAGGACGCGGGCGACCAGGACGTAGCTGAGCGCGAACTGCGCGAACAGCACGGCCCCGTTCGGAAAGATCGGGAACATCTGCCGGTTGAACTCACGGACCCCGCGAATCCACTTGGGCGAGAAGACCTTGGCGCCGGTCTCGGGGGCTGCAGCAGGGGGGCTCTCTCGCATTCGACGGATGCTAGCAAAGGAGTGTGGAGTGTCAAAAACGCCCGAGATCGCGCAGGCTTGCCGCTTTCGTTCCTCCCGCCCGCCCTCCGACCAGCGTTGCGGGCCGGTATTTGACCGGTAGTGAACGCGCCGCTATTTTCGACGCCCCTTTGCCCGGGCCGGCCCGCCCTTCGGGCGCGCCCGCGGCATTCGTCGGCGAGGAGCAGCCATGCGTGATCTCTTCTTTCTCTCCTGCGGCGGCTTGCGGGCGCCCAGGGGCCTCGTCTTTCCCGAGCCCGTCTGGACGCCCTCGACGGCGAGGCTCTCGCTCACCGTGGCTGTCTGCGTGCGCGACGACGGCAGCCTGCTGCTCGTAGACGCCGGCTGGAGCGAGGCGGTCTGCGAAGACCCGGTCGGCCAGCTCGGGTGGGCGCGCGCCAAGAGCATGGGCCTCGAGCTGCGCCCCGAGGACGCCATCTCGATTCAGCTCGCCGAGCTCGGCTTCGAGCCGGGCCAGGTGAAGACCATCGTCGCCACCCACCTGCACTTCGACCACGTCACCGGCGTGGCCGACTTCCCCAACGCGGAAATCGTCACGACCCCCGACGAGCTGCAGGCCTTCAGCGGCCTGTCGCGCGACATCGGCTACCGGGCTCGCGACCTCACCATGACCGAGCGCATCCGCGTCGTGCGCATGCGCCAGGGCGCCCGCTACGGCTTCTCCTCGAGCCTCGATCTCTTCGGCGACGACGAGGTCGTCCTGCTCGAGGCCGACGGGCACACCCCGGGGCACGTCGCGGTGGCCCTGCGCGGGCCGCAGGGCCTGTTCATCCACGTCGGCGACGCGGTCTACAACGAGTGGGAGCTCGCGCCGGACGCCGACCGGTCGCTCCTCGCCAAGCTGTTCTGCGCGGACAAGGCGGCGATGATGCGCACGCGCGCGCGGCTCCGCGCCTGCCGCGACGACGAGGCAAAGCCGGTCCTGGTGCCCAGCCACGACTCGCGGGTGTTCGAGTCGCTGGCGCATCGCCCCGCGACGGCCAGGGCTGCGGGGTAGGGCCCGGATGCTGCGCTTCATGAACCCGGCGAACCTTCTGACGCTCGCCGGGCTCGGCTCGGCGCTCGCCAGCGCCTTGCTCGCGCTCAACGGCGAGCTCGTCCTCGCCGTCATCGCTTGATCTGCGCCGGGCTGGCCGACCTGTTCGACGGCCTGGTCGCCCGGCGGCTGAAGCGCACGCCCGAGGAGGAGCGCTTCGGGGCTCGCCTCGACTCGGCGGTGGACGCCTGCTCCTTCGGGGTCGCGCCGACGATCCTCCTCTACGCCGCGGGGATGCGCAGCCCCGCCGAGCTCGCGCTGCTCTTCGCGCTCGCCGCGGCCGCGGTCTGGCGGCTCGCCTGGTTCGACACCGTCCCGGCTCCCGAAGGCCCCGGCCGCTACACCGAAGGCCTGCCGACGACCTACGTCGCGCTCGTCGTCCCGCTCGCCTTCCTCGCGGGCTTCAACGGCCCGGTCCCGCTGCGGATAGCCGCCAACGCCTCCGCCGTCCTGCTGGCGGTGGCGATGGTCGGCCCACGGTGAGCGGCGTCCTCCACATGGTCGTGGTGAAGAAGGACCTCTTCCCGGCGCTGCGGGTGCCCATCGACGGCGGGCGGACCCTCGGCGGCGAGCGGATCTTCGGCGACAACAAGACCTGGCGCGGCGTCGCCTTCATGGTCGTCGCCAGCGCGCTGCTCGGCGCTGTTCAAGGGCTCGCCGGCGGGGCGTGGGCCGCTTCCGCGGGCGTCGCGCCGATGGACTTCGCGGCCTGGGGGCTCGCCTCCGGCGCCCTCGCGCAGGCGACCGGCTACGCGCTCGGTCAACGCGGTCCTCGGCCTCGGCTACGTCGTCGGCGAGCTACCCAACTCCTTCGCCAAGCGCCGCTTGAGCATCACGCCTGGCAAGACGGACGGCGGCCTGCGGGGGAAGCTCTTCCTCGTCGTCGATCAGGCCGACAGCGTCATCGCCGCGCTCGCGCTGGGTGCGCTCCTCTTCGACTGGAGCCTCGCCTTCGTGCTGGTGGGAATCGCGACCCTGACGCTGCTGCACCTCGCCTTCAACTTCGCGCTCTGGGTCGCCAAGGTGCGGAAGAACTTCTGAAGCGACTGATTTCGGGTCTCGCGATTCCAGCGCGCCAGCGAGCGAGGAGCGCCGGCCTTTGTGGAGCGCCGGCCTCGCCGACGGCCCCGTGAGTCTCGAATTCTCGCTGCGCCTCAGCGTGGTTGCCCGCCAGGCGTATTGCCATCGGCGCCTACCGCTCCGGGACGCGCGTATTGCCGTGTGTCCCGACGAGCCCGCGAGCGTTTGCTTGGGTTCCGGGCGAGGCCCGGGTTGTGAGCGGCGAGGGGGTGATCGCGGCGGGGAGCGAGGCGGGCTGCGCGCAGGGCCAAGGCTTTCGAATGTCCGTACGCGGTGCGAGGGTCGATCTCCGGCGCTGTTGTTCGAGGCGCGCACGAGGAGGTTCGCTCCATGACCAGAGAGAGCTCTTGGCATCCCGTCGATAGGCTGGGCAAGAAGACGCCGCCGCTGCCCTGCGCGCGGTGCCGCGACCTGAAGGTGATGGAGGTGATCGCCTGGGAGGGCAGCGCCTGTGGCTGCGATCCGAGCTGCATGTGCGAGAGGGGAGAGGGCCGGGTGCGCTGCCTTGAGTGCGGCGAGCAAGCCGAGGTCTCGTACTTCTGCGAGGCGACGGGCGATCTGGCGACTTGGTACGCCGAGGAGGAGCCGCGCTGGGAGCTGGCGAGCTGGGGCGAAGCGCCCGGCGAGCAACACTTGGCGATGCAGGACGACGCTGAGCCGTGCGCCTGGGTCAAGGAGCTCGGCGAGCGACTGGAAGCAGAGAGCGACCCTGCCTGAGCCAGCCGAGCGCCCGAGAGGCGGGGCGGCGAGGCTGCGTCACTCCCATCGGCCCGCGAAAATGGCGCCCGCCTCGTACGCAGTGGCAATATCCGCCGCCATGACAGCGACGAACTCCGTGTTGAAGGCATCCGAGCAAGCTGTCGAGCGGCCGCTTCTCCTGACTCTCGACGAAATCTCTAGCGACGATCCGGGCGAGGTCGGCGGCAAGGCCTGGTCGCTCGGCGAGCTGCGATCGGCGGGCTTCCCGGTTCCGGCAGGCTTCGTGATCACCGCCGAGGCGCTGCGCATGTTCGTCGAAGGCGCCGGGCTCGGCGGGGAGGTCGCCGCTCTCGAGAAGCTGGCGGGGCAGGCCGGCGTTGAAGAGGCGTCCGGGCGGCTGCGGCGCCTCACCCACGAGGCTCCGGTCCCCGACGAGGTGGCGCAGGTCGTCCTCGACGCGTACGGCGAACTCTTCAAAGGCTCGCGCCCGGTCGCGGTCCGCTCGAGCGGCGCCAAAGAAGACCTGGACGACGCGAGCTTTGCGGGCCAGTACGAGACGGTGCTCAACGTCCGCGGGCGCGAAGCGCTGCTCTCGGCCGTCAAGCACTGCTGGGCCTTGATGTGGAGCCCGCGGGTCCTCGGCTACGCCGCCAGCCGCGCGGGCGGGGCGGGCGGGCTGGGCATGGGCGTCGTGGTCCAGGAGATGATCGACGCGGACGTCTCCGGCGTGCTGTTCACGGTCGATCCGCTCACCGGGCGCGAAGAGCACATGGTGGTCGAGGCCGTCTTCGGGCTCGGCGAGGCGCTCGTCTCCGGAAAGGCGAACGCCGACCGGTTCGTGATCACGGCGGCCGACGGCGCGGTGGTCGCCCGGGAGATCGCGGTCAAGACTCGGAAGATCGTCTGCGTCGCCGACGCGGCCGAGGGCAAGGGCACGCGCGAGGAGCCGGTCCCGAGCGACAAGGAGCGCTCGGAGGCGCTCTCGGCCGAGGAGCTGCGGCGGCTCGCGCAGCTCGGCGCCGCCATCCAGGAGCGGCTCGGCAGGCCTGTGGACGTCGAGTGGGTGGTCGCCGACGGCGTGCCGTTCATCGTCCAGGCGCGGCCGATCACCAAGATCTCCTTCGCGCCCGAGCTCGGCGAGTGGACGACCGCGGACTTCCGCGACGGCGGCGTCTCCTCCGACGTCTGCACGCCGTTCATGTGGTCGCTCTACGAAGCCGCCTTCGAGCTCTCGATGCCCCGCTACCTGCGGGCCATCAAGCTGCTCGAGCCGGACTACGAGACCCGCTGGACGCGCATGTTCTTCGCCCGGCCGTACTGGAGCCTGACCGAGATCAAGCGCGTCATGACCAAGGTCCCCGGCTTCAACGAGCGCAACTTCGACAAGGACCTCGGCGTTGACGTGCACTACGAGGGCGACGGCCTGAAGACGCCGGTGACGCCGCGCACGGTGGCCCGGGCCATCCCCGTTCTCTTTGCGCTGCGGCGCGAGTACCGGCTTCAGCTCGAGCGTGCCCGCGCGTTCAAGGAGGGTTTCGACACCTTCAAGCGCCCCTTCGAGCTCTCCGACGAGGAGCTGCGCGCGCTCTCGGCCGAGGCCTTCGCGGCGAAGTACGCCGAGGTCATCGAGCAGCTCCACCTGCGCACCGAGACCACCTACTTCTCGACCATCTTCAACACGTCCAACGCGATGCTCGACTTCAAGGTCCAGCTCGCGAAGGCGGAGAAGGCCGCGGGCGAGAAGCTCGACGTGCTCACCCTGGTCGGCGGTCTCGAGGATCTGGCTCATCTGCGGCCTATCCAGGACATACACGATCAGCTCGGCCGGCTGCATCGCGAGAAGAAGCCGATCGACGGTCAGGTCGTCTGGGCCTTCGCGAACCGCTGGCGCCACAAGAGCCAGCGCGCGAGCTCGACATCCGGGTGCCGCGCTGGAACGAGGATCTCGACCACGTGCGCGGCCTGCTCGAGCAAGGGCTGGCGGCCTACAGCGAGAGCCGCGATCCCCGCGAGGCGACGCGCCAGCAGCACGAGAAGTACCTCGCGGTCCGCCGCAAGGCGCTGCGCGCGCTGCGGCTGCGGCCGTGGGACCAGCGCTCCTTCGCGCGGGCGCTCGACCTGATCCGCACCTTCGCCTGGTGGCGCGAAGAGATGCGCGAGCACTCCTCGTACGCCTACTACCTGGTGCGGCGCTGGACGCTCGAGGCCGGCCGCAGGCTCGCCGAGACCGGCCGCCTGGAAGACGCCGAGGACGTCTGGTTCCTGCGCCGCGAAGAGGTGATTCGCGCGCTGCGCGGCGAATACTCGCCGGAAGAGGCCCAGCGGATAGCGGCGGCCGGCCGGCGGATGATGCTCTCGTTCCGCAACTTCAAGAACCCCAACGAGATCGGCTCGCGCCACCGATTCGCGGAGCGCACCATCGCGCCGCTCCCCGGCGCCACGGTGCTCAAGGGCACGGCAGCTTCGCCCGGTCGCGCCAAGGGCAGGGCGCGGGTCGCTCGCAACCTCGCCGAGGCGAGCCGGGTCGAGGCCGGCGAAATCCTCGTCGCGGTCTTCACCGACCCCGGCTGGACGCCGCTGATGGGCCCCATCGCCGGCGTCGTCACCGAGAACGGCGGCGTGCTCTGCCACGCGGCCGTCATCTCCCGCGAGTACGGCATCCCCGCGGTGCTTGCCATCCCCGACGTGACCTCGAGGATCAAGGACGGCGACGAGGTGGTGATCGACGGGACGGCGGGGACGGTCGAGGTGGCGCCGGGCTGATGCCGGTTCGGCATCGACTTCGTCGCTGCCGCCCCAGCCGTCGATGCGCTTCCGAGGCCGCCTCTCCGATCCGGCTCGATACCGCGCTGCGTGGCCCTACAGCGGCCGCGCGTACAGCGCGTACCTGCGCGTGGGCGCGGAGACGCGCTCGAAGATGCGTAACCCCTCGTCCACCAGGGCGACGACCCAGCGGTCGTAGCCCTCGGCGAGGGAGTGGCGGGTTTCGGCCAGGATGAGCTGGGTCGCGCCGATGGCCCTGACCTCGGGGCGCATGGCCACGGTGTGGAGGACGTCGCGGCGGGCGCGGGCTCCGCTCGCGAGCCAGCTTCCCCAGCCGGCCGCGTCGCCGCGCAGGGCCCGGACCTCGTCGGCGAAGTCCGGGTAGCGGTAGCCAAGCCCGACGTCGGCGCCCGTCTGCGCGTCCACGAGCAGCACGAGGCTGAGCGGGCTCATCAAAGCCAGCAGTCCGGCGAACCCCTCGGCGAGCTCCGCGACGTCGAGCGATGCGTAGCCGAGGTGCCCGCTCCAGGTGGCGTCGAGCAACGCGTGCAAGCGGGCGAAGAGGGCCGGCGCGTTTGCTCGGTCGGGGTTCCCGACGTGAAAGCGCTTCTGACGTCGAGCCCGAGTCGCGCCTCGCTCGACGAGGCCGAGGAACTGCTCGAGCTGCGCACGCTCCCAGTCGAAGCTGCGCCAGCCGTGTACAGCCTGGAAGCCGGCGCCGGGCGAACAGCCGCGGGTTTTGCCGCGGGTTGCGCGGCTCGAGGAGAAACGGCTCCTGCTCGAAGCCCTCGACCATCAAGCGGTGGGCGCGGTGGGCACCGCCGTTCATGGGGCCGGAGACCGCTCGGATCCCGTGCGACCGCAGCCAGTCGAACGCAGCGTCGAAGAGCGCGTTGGCGACGGCCTGGTCATCGATCGACTCGAAGTAGCCGACCTGCCCGAGCGGCGCGCCGTCGGGCAAGAGGAGGCGCGGGTTGATGATCGCGGCGCACCGGCCGACGACCTCGTCGCCGTCCATCGCCAGAAACGCCTGAAGCTCGGCGTAGGCGCGAAAGGCCGACTTCCCGGCCAGATCGGCGGCGACGCTCGCCCTCAGCGGCTCTATCCAGCGCGGGTCGTTGGCGTAGATGTGGCGCGGCAGATCGACGAAGCGCTCGATGCTCGCCGAGTCCGAGGGATCGACCGGGACGATGCGTAGGGCCACTGCCTTCTCCTGTCTCTTCAGGGAGCCTCGCCGATGCGCGTTCCCATCTTCACCAGCGTCTTGAGCCCGGCCGCGCTCGCTTCTACCAGATCGGCGTCGATGCGAAGGCGCCCCGGCTCGAGCAGCAGCGCCACGGTCGAGCCGCCGAACCGGAAGTAGCCCTTCTCCTGGCCCCGAGTGACTGGGCCGGGCGCGTAGGTCTGCACGATGGTCCCGACGAGCATCGCGCCGACCTCGACGATGGCGATCTGCCCGAAGCCGCGGCTCGCGAGCCAGGTCACCTCGCGCTTGTTGCGAAGGCTCTGCGAGCCGGCGTCGAGCGCGATGGTGTGTACCGACTCGAGCGGCCCGCGGATGGGCAGCGCCGCGCCGGCCTCTCCGTCGTCGGGGAAGTGGAAGCGGTGGTAGTCGGCCGGCGCGAGGCGAACGACGATGGCCGTCCCGTCGCGAAAGCGCGAGGCCGCGTCGCGGTCTCCGAGCAGCTCCTCGAGATCGACGCTGCAGCCCTTTACCTGCAGCCGCACGCCGTCGAGCCGCGGGTAGACGAGCACGCGTCCGTCGGCAGGGAAGACGAGGACCCGCGGGTCGGGATCGACCGGACGCGCGCCGGGCTTGAGACGCCGGGTGAAGAAGTCGTCGAGCGAGCGGTAGGCCTCGAGCGGCAGCTCGGCCTCGCTCGCGTCGATGCCCAGGCCGGCGACGAAGGCCGGGATGCGCCCGCGGCTCGCGCCGCGGCGCTGCATCAGGCCGTAGAGCCGGCTCACCGCAGGTCGCCGCAGGCCCTTGCGCAACAGGCCGCCGCGGCGCGTCTCGTAGAGGAAGCGTAGCGCCTGGGCGCCGAAGACCCGCTCGTAGCAGATCTCGCCGGTCTCGCGGTCGCGGTACGGGACGGTCTTCGTCGCTTCGCCGCGGGTCCCCACCTCGGGTGCGCTATTCATCTGCAACCGCCTGCTTGAATCCTGGTGACTCATCTTCGCTGGTTACCGCGAGCGTAGCTTCTGCCGCGCCTGCGGCGGGAGTGGAGGCGAGCAAACGTGTCGGCGAGCACGAGTCTCTCCTGCGCTTCCGCCGATCGTGGCTGCGCAGGGCGGGCGCGTGTGAGAGGGCGCCGTCGTCGGCGGCCGGGGGCGTGGCGCCCAGGCGCATGGCCGTGCGTCCGTTTCCACGCCGTGCCGGAATGGACGGCAGGCGCATTGCCATGGCATTGCCATGCGCCCCTACCTACGCCGTGCCGGAATCACGTCGTTCAGGCCGCATTCCTCTCCGCTGCCTCGAGCTTCTCGATCGCGCCGGTGCCGCCGTCGATCTCGATGAGCTCGCCGTCGTTCACGAGCTCGGTGGCGCCGGTCGCCCCGACGACCGCGGGGATCTTCAGCTCGCGCCCGACTATCGCGGTGTGGCTCAGCAGGCTGCCTTTCTCGCTGAGCAGGCCGGCGCACTGCGACATCAGGAAGATCCAGGCAGGGTCGGTCGAGCGCGTCACCAGGATGCGCGACGCCAGGTCGGCGACTTTGAGCGCCTCGCGAGGGTCTCGGACCACGAGCGCCCGACCGCGCGCCTTGCCCGGCGACGCGCCGACGCCGCGCAGCTCGCTCGGCCGCGGCTCCGACGCCGGCTTGGCGGCGAGCAGGAAGTAGGGCTCGGCGTCGTCGTCGCAGTGGCAGAAGCGCTCGGGATATTCGATGCGCCGCGCGTCCCAGCCGCGGCGCCGCTCGATCTCTCCGCGCAGCGCCTCCGCGCCGATGGCCCTGTCGCGATACGACTCGAGCAGCGGCAGGTCGAGGGCGAAGAAGTCGCGGCGCGCGAAGCGGCCGAAGAGCTCGGGTCGCTCGGCCTTCAGCTTCGCTCCCAGGGCCAGCACGCAGCGGCGCACGAAGCCGTAGTAGCGCCCGCGCAGCAGGCGGGTTGACTCGCGCGCCCGGATGGTCTTCTTGGTGTAGCCGAGCAGGACCTTCAGCCAGGGGCGGTCGAGCAGCCGCACCTCCGACAGATCGAGGTCGCGCTCGTCGCCGCGGACGGGCGCGACGGGGGGCGGCACGCGCCGGGGATCGAAGTAGAAGCGCAGCAGATCGATGAACCCGCGCGGCGACTGGTGGAAGGTCATGCTCTCGAGCTTGAGCTCCTCGAAGGCGCGGTCGCCGAACTCGAGCAGGTAGGCGTCAATGCGCGCGACCTCGTCTTCGAACCCGGCGGCGGCGAGCGCGTCGAAGACCCCCTCGAGGTCGGGGTCGTCAGGCCGGGAGGCGACGTAGCCGTCGAGGAACTCGACGAAGCGCTCGTTCGCCCGAAGGTGCGCGGCGAGCCGGGAGAGGTCGCTCATCGCGCGCATCGACTCGACCCCGCGCCGGGTGCGCAGCAGCGGCGCGAGCCGGTCCTCGGTCAGCCCCGAGCGCCGGAGGACCGCGGTGAGCGCCTTGAGCCCGACCATGACCAGGAAGTCGTTGAACGCCGTCAGGCCCCAGCCGCGCACGCTCTCGATGGTCTCGAGCAGGAAGGCCGCGACCGCCCTCGAGTCGGCGCAGCCTTCGAGCTGGCGGTCGAGCCGGTCGAGGGTGAGCGTCGCCTCGCGGCAGAAGCGGTCGAAGATCGCCGTGTGCCGGGCGATGACGCGCGCGAGGCCCGCGTTGATGCGCGTCCGCTCGAGCCAGGTGGAGGGCGAGAGCTGCAAGGCGAGGCCGCTGCCCTGGCTCGCGCCGCCGATCATCTGATGCCAGGCCTTCAGGTTCTTCTCGCCGCCGGGCATGAAGGCCAGGACCGAGTAGTAGCTGTCGAGGTGGTAGTAGAGGTGGCCCGCGTGCTCGCGCACCAGGGTGTCGAGCATCGGCTTCAGCTCGCGCAGGCGCTCGGGCGTCGCGCCGGCGATCTCCAGCGCCTCACCGATCACCTTCGTGTAGATGCGGGTCACGAAGCTCGCGGTCATCGGGCTGACGACGCCTGGGTAGCTCTCGCAGAGGTTGGTGTCGGCGTACCAATGCAACCGGCCGTGAGGCTGCGTGATGGCCCTCGCCTGGAGGACGTGCAGCGTGCCCGCGCGGTCGAGCGCCCACTCGACGTCGCACGGGAGGCCCATCCGCGCTTCGATGGCGAGGACCTGCTTCGACAGCTCGACCAGCTTCTCGGGCGAGAGCGCCGGCGCGTTCGCGAGCTCCTTCGGAACCGGCTCGAGCCGCACCGACTTGGTCGCGGGATCGAAGGCGACGCGGCCCGCCTTGGTGCGGATCTCCTCCTTCCAGACGCGCCCGAAGCGATCGAGCCAGTGCGCATCGACCTCGACCCGGCCTGCGACGATTCCCTCGCCGAGCCCGAGGCCGGCCTCGACGTAGACGAGCGACGAGGCGGCCGAAGGCGAGCGGCTGAACGCGACGCCGCTGGCGACCGGCTCGACCATCGCCTGCACGACCACGGCGCCCCGCGGTGCGAAGGCCTTGCCGGCCTGCCGTTCGAGGTAGCTGCGCGCCCGGTCGGACTCGAGCGAGCGGAAGCAATCGACGATGCGCGCGGGGATCTCGGCCGCCGGCACGTGGAGGAACGACTCGAGGATGCCGGCGAAGCTCGCGCTCTCGCCGTCCTCGAGGGTCATGCTGCTGCGGACCGCGAACGACGAGGCGTTCCAGCTCGCGACCTCGGCCGAGAGCGCGGTGAGCAGCTCGCGCGGCAGCTCGCCGCTCTCCTTCCAGCGCTCGAACGCCTCGGTGGTCACGACGCCGAAGCGCGGCACCGGGAAGGACCAGTCGGCGAGGCGGTGAAGCTGGAAGGCCTTTCCCCCGACCTCGTCGCGGGTCCAGCCGTGCGGTGCGGAGTGAGGGAGCCAAAGCGCCATCGAGAATCCTGCCGCCCCCCCGGGCTCATGAGCTTTGTCGAAGAGAGCGAGGATAGCGCGGCCCTCGGAGTTGGCAGAGCCCGCGGCCGGGCAGGCGTGCGGCGTATCCCCTGGCGAGCTGGCGTGTGGACGAGCGCAGGCCGCGGCAAAGCCGGGTCGATGGCCGGCGTGCGCCCGCGCGCGGGCGAGGCCTCACGAGCGGAAGGACCTGGCTCGCGCGGGGCAGGCTTCGGGGCGCTCGCCGATTGGCGGCTCGCCTAGCTGGCTTCGCGCCAGCTCTTCTTGATCTCCGCGTACTGCTCGAGCAGTCGCTTCTCGTGCTCCTCTTCCTCCCGGGCCATGCGCTCGAACATCTGCCCAAGTGGCGTGTCGCGCCCGGCGAGCTCGGCGCCGCGGCGGTAGAGCTGCGCGGCCTTGCGCTCGTCCTCTATTCCCGCGGCGAAGATGTCGAAGAGGCTCCGTTCGTCGATCATGGCGGCTCCTGGTTGGTCGATGCCTGGCTGGCGCAGCAATCCCCGTGCCTCGCGTTCCGGAGGGCCAGGCGCGTGGAATCCGGACCTTTCAGAGGCAGACAGAGGGTAGGCGCGGACATGATGGCGCGCCGGTGACCCCCTGCGCAATCGAGTGACCGCGCCGCGGCCCTTCGCGAACGCGGCGGGGATGCTGGTTCTTGCCGCTCCGAAGGCCCGTTCGCGACCGGGGCCCGTCCAGTCGCTCCGGTCGCGGTTGCTTGGATTGCGCCGAAAGCCGGAGGCTCGCCCGCGACCCGGCCGGCGCACCTGCTCCTGCTCGCGCAGGTGCGCGGAGTCGGGCAGGCAGGCGATCCTCTCCGCTCGTTTCCCGAGCGGAGCGCCGGGTCGCGAGCCGTGCGGCTATCCCGCTCGCTTCGGGAAGACGATCGTCGCCCCGATCTCCGGCCGACCGCTCACCGTCGCCAGCACCTTCTTTCCGGCCGCGGCCAGCTCGCGGGCGGCCGCCAGGCGCTCCGCGGAATCCACGTGGTCGAGGACCACCACGTCAGCGCCGCTTGCGCGCGCGAAGCTCAGCGCCTTCTCGAAGCTCGGCACGTCGCCGTCGATCTCCATCTGCGCCGTCAGGCCGAGGCGCGGCGGGTGGAAGTACTCGATGGGCTCCTCGATGGTGAGCACGAAGGCGCGATGGTTCTCGAGGATCGCGCGGACGATGGAGGCGACCGCGGTCGTCCTCCCCGAGCCCGCGTCTCCGCCGACCAGCACCAGGCCAGGCTCGAGGTTGGCGAGCGAGGCGGGCAGGCCGAGCGACTCGAGCGGCGGAGGATCGAAAGGCAGCAGCCGGATGCTCACCAGCGGCGAGCCTCGCTGCAGCGCCATCATCACGCGGAAGCGGCCGAGGTCCTTGATGCCGAAGGCGAAGACGAGGCCGCCGCGCTCATACCTGTCGAGCTGCGCGTCGGTGAGCACCGGGCGCATCAGCCCGATGACCCGCTCCCGGGTCAGCGGGGAAGGGTCAACCGGCTCGAGCCGCGGGCCGATTCGCCAGCACAAGGGTGCGCCGACCATCGCCACCACGTCGGTGGCGTGCTCGGCCATCCCGCGCTTGAGCAGCTCGAGCAGGTTCGGCGGCGAGGGCGGCCGCTCCTCGCGCCTCTCCGGCGGGCGCGTGGCGCCTTCGTAGGTCTGCTCGTCGTGGACGAGCTCGACGTAGTGCGGGACGAGCACCAGGGCCCGCTTTCCGTCGCTGCGGGCGAGCACTCTGACGAGCTGCCGGGCCCACTCCGCGAACCATCTCCCGCCGCGGTCGAGCTCTTCCTGCTCGTCGGCGCTCAGCGCGCGCGGCCCGCTCGCGCAGGCCTGCCACTCCTCGGCAGTGAGGCTGCCGAAGGCGAAGCGGCCAGAGCCGACAAGGCCGAGCACCCCGCCGCGCAGCGCGCGGTCGGCACGCGCGTCGTCGCCGAAGAGCCACGGGTACCAGCGGGTCGCGAAGCGCGGGAATTCAGCGCTGACTTCGATGGGCGCCTTGACCGAGCCGACCTCCTTGCCCACCGCGCCGAGGACGTCGAGCAGGGCGCAGCTCGCGGTCTCGCTGATCTTGTCGCCGGAGGACAGGGCGTCGCGAACCTCGGCAATCGCGTGCGGCCAGAGCACCTCGGGATAGAAGCGCTTGAAGAAGGCGGTCGGGTGCTCGGAGACGTCGAGCGCGGCGGGGAGACGCTCGAGGTCCACGGCGAGGGCGGTGAGTCCGGCAAATTCGATGCTCATGCGAAACCTCCAGGTCTCGGAGAAGGGGGCGAGGCGAGCATTGTGCGATCGGACCGGGTGTGGCGGCGAGAGGGGCCGGTCTCGCTTCTATGCCGAACGCGCGGTGGGTCGGACCCAGGCGGGTTGCGCGGCGCTTCGTGCGACGGGCGGAGTCGGCGACTGCGCGGCGCAAGCGCGTTGTGGTGCCGGGAGTCGGGAATCGAATTCCTGTTAGATCTCCACCGGCACGCCGATCTGCTGGGCAACCGGAGTCCAAATGTCGGTCTCGACGCCGGGTGTCTCGAGCGAAACCACGAGCGCATAGCGGGCACCGCGCTCGCTTCGGTCTCGCTTCGGTTGGTCCTTCCACCAGCCGCTCACGGGATAAACCGCAACGACGCCGCGCTCGGCAAGGTCTGCGGCGAAGCCTCGGAGAATGTCCGAGTGGATCGAGCCGCGATCGCGAGCATGCTCGCCGAGGAACCATTCTGAGGAAGAGCCGCCACTCGCCGGCCTTGCTTCTTCTTCGTCAAGAGCACGCCGATTGAGCCGCTTGCGGAACTCGTCAATGGATTCGGTTGGGCCTTTCACCTCGAAGCGCAGCCCATGCGAGGCGTAGCGGTGTCGCTTCTGCCAGCCCCTGCGGCCCGGGTTTGGCTCGATGAAGTAGGAGAGCGTCACGCGCAGCCGCACCGGCGCCTCTCCGAGGCTCAGGAGGACTTCGCGCGGCCAGGGCAATTCGAAAAGGTGCATCTCACGCAGCTTGCCCTCGGTGAACGGGCGGATGCTGCTCTGTGCAATGAGCGTGAGCGCGTCGCCTGCGCTCCGTAAGGCACGGTCGAGGCGCGGAACGCCGAAACCATACCGGCGCAACAGTCGGGTGCGGGCGCGCTTTCCGTTCGCACCGCGGAAGTGAGCTCGCATCTGCGGAGTCCATTCGGCCGAATGCACCACGAGAGCGCGAATGGATTCAGGCCACAGAGACGGGTACTCGGAAGCGATTATCGCCGCCAGGCGCGCGACTTTGTGCCGTCGCCGCGCTTGTCGCCCAGCTCAATACGAAGGGCTTTACGGCCGGCCGGTAGTGCGTCGAGAGCAGGGACAAGTCGGGACACGGAAAGTCGATCTGGCCTTTCGCATCCTTGACCACGTTGCCCCCTCGAAGACGACCTCCGGCTTGATGGGCCACGGGTCAGCAAAGACAACGCTCGTGGTGCTCCATGGCGAGAGCTCTCCGGCGGGCGCGACTGGATGCCAGCTTTGCCATTCAAGGTGGCGGATGAGCGCCTTTTCGGTGTGAGCGCCCACGGTGAGCGCGTTCCACGCCCTGAGCAGGATCGTGGACGGCGTCCGCGTCGCTGCAGTCGAGGTGGGCGACCTCCAGGGCAGTCTCTTCTACGTTGCCGGCGCTTACGACGAAGAGCCGATGAGTAGGCTCGGTAACGTCGTCGAAATAGGCGAGTCCTCGGCTATTCGGATCAAAGGAGCGGCCGGCAGCCAACGCATCGACTGCGGCGGACCAAGAGGTCGGTTGGCCGCGGTCTCGCTCGTCGATCGAGGTCACCGCCATCGAGAAGCAGCGCCTACGCTCTGGGGCTTGGATCTCGACGCGGCTGGTCGCTTCGGCAGTGAGCGCGCCGTACAACTCGGGCGGGTTTTGGCGGCCGGGCGGGAGGATCTTCACCGACTCGAGTTGGTGGCGTAGGTGCACTGGACCTGAGCCGGCGAGCACAGGAGTCAAATCTCCGTACAGGGCGAGGCCCGCCATTTCGGTCCCATGGCCCTCCTGGTCGTGCACGCCCCACGACGGCTCGCAGGTGTGACAGTCCTCCGCGGCGAGCGAGGACTCGAGGAGCGGATGCGCGCGCGTCACTCCGGTATCGAGGCACGCAAACCGCCGGAGCGTCCTTCGTGGGCGGCAACGTCCGTGTGAGCAGTTCCTGTGCCCACTCGGCCTGGTCGTCGGCCGTCATGTCTGCGAAGACCGCCGCCGTTTCTTTGGCGCGACGGAGCTCGGCCAGGTCGTAGAGCACGTCAATGGAGGCCGATAGCTGCCTCGGCGTCGCGCGCACGAGGAGCACGACCCGGTCGTCGAACTCCAGTCGGCGAGTGCCGACATTCAGTCCCTTGATGCCCGCGAACTCCATCAAACGAGCGAGCTCGTTGCCGTCCCTTCGTCGCAGCCAAACCTCCCACCAGATGGCTTCGTCGGCTTCAGGATAGGCCTCGCTCTCGTCGGTCCAGAGGCCGCGAAGCGTCGCCAGGCGCAGATCGGCGACGGGGTCGAGCATGCTCTCGTAGCGGCGCTCGCCCTTTTTCTTGAGCCCGGGCTTGGCGTAAGCCTCGAAGCGGCTTGTGAAGTGCTTGACCTTGCCATCGGGGACGAAGACGGTGGCCCGCTCGATGCTGCGGGGCTCGGCCTCGTCAGTCACTGCGTGGCTGACTGCAACGAGCTCGATGCCCTTTCGCACATCTTCGAGCGACGGGAGCGCCAGCGGAACGCCGGGCTGGCTTTCGAACTGAATGTAGAGGCCGGGGATAGCTCCCTGAACCTGGATCCCCGCCTCCACCCGGCGCCGCCGTGCCTCGCTGACAGCAGAATCGAGAGCCTGCTTCAGCGCTTGGCCATGCGCAGACCGGCTCGCGGTCACGGGTGGCTTCGCGGTTTCGACCTTTCGCCCATGGGGACGGTAGGGCTCGGCTTTCGGCTTGCTTGGGACGAGGATGTGCCTGCGATTCCGAGGCGCGGTCACCTTTCAGACCCCTGCGAGCTAGACGTGGCTTCTGCGTCGTTCCTCGAGCGCGGCCAGAAGCTCCGATTCCCGAACTGCGGTGGAGTGCTCAAGGATTGCGTTCTTCGCCGCTTGCTCGCAAGCCATCGCGATTTCTGCGTGGCTGAGTCCTTTTGCGGCTTTCCTTGCGTTGTTCCAGTCGATCCCAGATATGTCGAGTAGCCCGAGACGGGCACGCATCACGCGTTCGGCGATCTCGGCCGTGGGCAGGGCGTACTCGAGCAGCGCGTCAAAGCGCCGAAACAGCGCGCGGTCGAGCAAGCCCACGTGGTTGGTCGCGCCGAGCACGAGGCTGTCCGAGTCGTCCTGCTCGAGGAACTGGAGAAACGAATTGAGCACGCGGCGAATCTCGCCGACGTCGTTCGTGCTCCCTCGTTCGCCGCCGAGCGCGTCAAATTCGGCGAAGAGATAGACGCCTCGGGTCGCCTGAATCGCGTCGAACACCAAGCGCAGCTTGGCGGCCGTCTCGCCCATGTATTTGGTGATCAGCCCGTCGAGCCGAATGCTGAAGAGCGGCAGGCCGAGCTCCCCGGCGAGCGCCGCGCCGGTCATCGTCTTGCCGGTTCCCGGCGGGCCGATCAGCAGCAGCCTGCGCATCGGCGCGAATCCGTGATCTCGAAGTCGGCTGCGCTCGCGTTGTTCGGTCAGGACGCGATCGAGTCGGGTGCGAAGGCCCTCGGGGAGTGCGAGGTCGCTCAAACGCGTCTTCGGGTAGCCTACCGTCAGCAGGCCTGCCAACTCACCCCGAGGTTGAGCGAGCGGCACGGGTCGTGGTCCCCGGGCAGGCTCGAGCGCGCTGGAGCGTGCTTTCACCTGGTCAATCAGCTCGCGCAGCTCCTGAGCGAACTTGCCGTGGCCAGTTCGCGCCGCTTGCGCGGCGACCTGCATGGCAATCGCATAGAAGCGAGTGTCATCGCCGTCGGCGTGGCTTCGGATGAGCGCCTTGATCTGGTCCGCGGTTGCCATGACGTTCCTCTTGTAGCCGAGCGGCTGCTTGCCGGCCATCGCGATGGCGCGCTCCTCTCGAATTCTGCTCCCGGCGAGAACTGGAGGCACGCTCTTGCTTCAGCCGGGCGGGAGCGCACAGGGCCGCTGAAAGAACACCCGGGATGGCCAACCATTGCGTAAGCTGCTCAGGGCGGCGCTCCCGTATGGTCGGCGGTCTGCGAGGTCCCTGTGCGACACCTTCAGAATTCGCTCGGGAAACGATGGGCAGGCTGCTCGGGGGACTGACGGTCACCCCGAGCACCACTAGGCGCGAGGCAGAGCAGCGCTCTGCCAGTGTGCCGTAGTTGGCGAAAGACGCGTGCGCCTCCGGGACCCCGGTGATCTGTCTGCGCGCTCGGATGGCTTGGAACAAACCGGCGGGCGACTCGATCGGGCGGAGCAGGCGATACCCCGCTCCCTGGGTCGCTGTCCAAGTTTCGTGCGATCCTGGCTGCGCACGGCGCGACAGGGCAGAAGGGCCGAGCTCCTGTCGCGAGGGTCCTTCGGTGATGCGCCTCCCCACGGCTTGCCGCCTTGCTCCGCTCGCTCTGCTCGCCTTGGGAAGCGGCTGTGCTTCGCGCACCGTCGTACCCGACCGCCCGGCGCGGCTCGACTCGCCGGCAGTCATCGACCCGTTGCTCGGCGAAAAGATCGCCTCGGAAGCCGGCCGCTACGTCGGCGAGTCTTTCGACGGAGACTGCTCCAGCTTCGTGAAGCACGTGCTCGCCGAGGTCGGGGTCGTGCTGCCGCAGCCCGCGCGAGCGCGCACCGGGTCCGAATCCCTGATGCTCGCCACCCGCCCGACGGCGCGACCGCGGGCGGGCGACCTCGCGTTCTTCCACAACACCTACGACCGCAACCGCGACGGCCGGGTGAACGACCCCTACTCGCACGTGGCGATAGTCGAGAGGGTCGAGGGCACGCAGCTCACGCTGATCCACCGAGGAAGCAAGGGCATCGCGCGTATCCGCATGGACGTGAGCCGCCCGAGCGACCGGGAGCGCAACAGCGTCCTGCGCGTGCGCCGTCGCGACGATCCGCCCGGCCTGCGCTACCTGACCGGCGAGCTGTGCGCGGGGTTCGGCGTCGTCGTGCCGGTCGAAGAGATGAGGGTCGTGCGGTTGAGCATTCCTGCGCTCCGCCTGCTGTAGGCCTCCGCGCGCCTTGGGCCCTGAGGCGTTTCTGCTCGCGGCTCGGATTG
The DNA here is from genome assembly GCA_050942745.1 of Myxococcales bacterium. GTDB lineage: Bacteria > Myxococcota > Myxococcia > Myxococcales > UBA5297 > UBA10939. The sequence goes on along the minus strand of JBMNNX010000053.1, from coordinate 1,319 downwards.
AAGCGAGCGAGCAGGAACCTCTCGATCTTCCGGTGGGTGTGCCGCGCGGAGCCGCTGCGCCAGGCGACGGGTGCCTTCCGCCTGCCCCGCTGCGCGGCCAGATTCCAGGCGCACGGCAGATTCGCCGATGGGATCGGAGGACTCATGCTCCAGCGCCTCTTGTATGGGCTTTCCCGCCAGAAGCGCGTCGACAGGCTCGCGCGGCCTTTGCAGTCGGGTGTTCACAAGCTCTTTTCGGCAAGTCCAGGTGCCAAGCGGTTCAAGGACCTGCTCAACGGGACCTGGCTCGGCCACCCGCTTCACCCGGCGCTCACGGACGTGCCCATCGGCGCCTGGACCGTGGCCGTGGCGGTCGATCTGCTCGATCGCCGCGGCACGCGCGCGGGCCGGTTCGCCTCGTCGGTAGCGCTGACCACGGGCCTTGCGGGAGCGGGTCTCTCGGCGCTGGCGGGCATCGCCGACTGGTCCGACGTCAACCGGCGCCAGCGGCCGGTCGGCCTGGTCCACGCGCTGTTGAACGTCGCGGCGGTCGGCGCGTTTGGCAGCTCGCTGGCGATGCGGCTTCGCGGCAATTACTCGGCGGGGAAAGCGCTGGCCGCCGGCGGCTACGCGTTCGCCGCCGCGGGCGCCTATCTCGGCGGGCACCTCGTCTACACCCTCGGCACCCAGGTCGATCGCAACGCGTGGGCGGGCGAGGCCGACGAGTTCACCGCGGTGATGGAGGAGTCCGATCTGCCCGAGCGAGTGCTCACCCGCGCGACGTTCCGGGGCGAGCCGGTGCTGCTCTATCGCGAAGGCGCACGCATCTTCGCCCTCGCGGACACCTGCTCGCACGCGGGCTGCTCGCTGGCGAACGGGCGGGTCGAGAACGGAGTGCTGATCTGCCCGTGCCACGGCTCGTCGTATCGGCTCGCCGACGGCAGCGTCGTGCACGGCCCGTCTCCGTATCCCCAGCCGAGCTTCGAATCGCGGGTGCGCGACGGGCAGATCGAGCTGCGCAGCGCGCCGCTTGGCCGGCGCCGGCGGGCCTTCGCTGAAGCCGCGGCTCCCGCTGGAGCCGGCTATCGCGCGCCTTCGGAGCCCGCGCCGGTCCAGCCGTAGGACGGAGCCCGGCCGGTTCGCCTATCCAAAGACCGCCGTAGCGCCGCCTCTTTCTGAAGGCGGCGCCTTCGCGTTCAGAGCGTGCCGTCGTGCAGCGCTCTGCCTGTCGAGCCACGCGCGAGGGCGAGAAAGCGGGAGCGCCGGCCTTCGTGCCGGCGCCCGCGTGTTGACCGACGCGCGAGAGCGAGGAGTGGGGAGCGCCGGCCTTCGTGCCGGCG
>JBMNNX010000361.1:0-5625 GCA_050942745.1 Myxococcales bacterium | reverse complement strand
CCAGGTTTCGCGTCGTGCGCGGCTGTTCGAGCGACGAGTGGCGGAGCTGGAGCTCCGCCGTCCAGGTTTCGCGTCGTGCGCGGCTGTTCGAGCGACGAGTGGCGGAGCTGGAGCTCCGCCGTCCAGCCTTCCGGTCGTGCGCGGCTGTTCGAACGACGAGTGGCGGAGCTGGAGCTCCGCCGTCCAGCCTTCCGGTCGTGAGCGGCCGCTCGAACGGCGAGTGGCGGCGCTGGAGTGCCGCCGTTCAGCGGCCTCCGCTCGACCAACTACGCGTACGACTCAGGGCCAGCCGTCCGCCGCCCTCGCATCGTCCGACCGTTTCGCGCATCGAAACCGCAGCCCAGATTGTTAGGACGAGAGCGCCCGCGAGGGGCCGGCCGCCGTGGCGCGCCTGGCCGTCGGCGGCTGTCACCGGCCCGCTCGCCGGGCGGCGAGGGAAAGCCATGGGCTCGAGACCTTCGAGAGAAGAGCTGAAGAAAAAGCTGTCGCCCGAGCAGTTCGAGGTCGTCTGCAACGAGGGCACGGAGCCGCCGTTCCACAACGCCTACTGGGATCACAAGGAGCCGGGGATCTACGTCGATGTGGTCTCGGGCGAGCCGCTCTTCAGCTCGACGGACAAGTACGACTCGGGCACCGGCTGGCCGAGCTTCATGCGGCCGCTCGAGAAGGACAACCTCGTCGAGCGCGAGGACCTCCGCACGGGGACAAAGCGCATCGAGGTCCACTCGAAGCTCGGCCACTCGCACCTCGGGCACGTCTTCCCCGACGGCCCCAAGCCGACGGGCTTGCGCTACTGCATCAACTCTGCGTCGCTGCGCTTCGTGCCCGTGGACAAGCTCGAGGAGGAAGGCTACGGGAGATACCTCTCGCTCTTCGGACGCGCGCCGAAGGGCGGGGGCGAGGCGAACGCCGCGCCCGAGAATGAGCGCGAGAAGCAGAAGGGCGGCTCGCGCCGCGAGATCGCCACGCTTGCGGGCGGCTGCTTCTGGGGCATGGAGGAGATCCTGCGGCAGGTGCCCGGAGTCCTCGCGACGCGGGTCGGCTATACCGGCGGCACGACCGAGGACCCGACCTACGGGGACGTCTCCCGCGGCGACACCGGCCACGCGGAGTCGATCGAGATCACTTTCGACCCTTCGGTGATCAGCTACGAGGAGCTACTCGAGAAGTACTTCTTCCGCATGCACGACCCGACGACGGTGAACCGGCAGGGCAACGACGTCGGCTCGCAGTACCGCTCGGCAATCTTCTTCCACTCGGAGGAGCAGCGGCGCACCGCCGAGGCCGTCAAGCAGCGCGTCGATGCCTCCGGCAAGTGGAAGCGGCCGGTCGTCACCGAGATAGTGCCGGCGCGCACCTTCTATCCGGCCGAGGAGTACCACCAGGCCTACTTGCAGAAGCATCCGCACGGCTACTCGTGCCACTACCTGCGCGAGTAACGTGAAGGTCCGGCCGCGCAACGGTCGGCCTCGCTTCTCGGGCGCGTGAATGCGGTGAGTCGATCGGGCCGCGGGCGGAGCCCTATCGCTTGGCGCGCTTCGGTCGCCTGCTTGCTTTGCAGAAAGGGCGTTCGTCGGGTATCAGGTTGGGCATCGACTTTCGGGGTGCCCCATGCGTCTATCCGTTCTCTTCCTGTTGTCGCTGACTGTTCTGTTCGTGGCCTGCAGCGAGCCCGAGCCCTCGTGCTCGCCTTCCTGCGAGGAGAGAGCGTGCGGGGACGACGGCTGCGGCGGCTCATGCGGCGAGTGTCTTGAGGGTTGGTTCTGCGACGAGGAGCAGGGCCAGTGCATCTTCGCGGTCTCTTGCAGCAACTCCAGGCGCGACGGCAACGAGACCGACGTCGACTGCGGCGGGGGCTGTCCGAAGTGCGCGGCCGGCCGCATGTGCGCGCAGGATCTCGACTGCCTGACGGGCACGTGCGCCCGCGGCACCTGCACCGATTGCTTCAACGGCGTTCGCGACGGCGGTGAGACCGACCTCGACTGCGGCGGAGGGTGCACGCCGTGCATGGACGGCAGGGCCTGCTTCGTCGGCACCGACTGCGCTTCCGGCGCCTGCAACAACGGCGTCTGCGCCGCCCCGAGCTGCAACGACGGCGCGAAGAACCAGGGCGAGGGCGACATCGACTGCGGTGGCCCGTGCGCGGCGAAGTGCGCCGACGGCAGCACCTGCGGCGCCTCGTCGGACTGCGCTTCGGGCAACTGCCTCGGCGGCTTCTGCGCCAACTGCGCGAACGGAATCCAGGACGGCGCCGAGACCGACATCGACTGCGGCGGGAGCTGCGCGGGATGCGACGTCGGCAAGGCCTGCCGCGAGCACGCCGACTGCGCCTCGGGAACCTGCGCGCTCGGCCGCTGCGTCGCCTGCTCCAATGGCATCCGCGACGGCAGCGAGACCGACGTCGACTGTGGCGGCCGCTGCTCTCCCTGCGAGCTCGGGCAGGCCTGTAATGGCCCCGCCGACTGCGAGAGCCAGCTCTGCCAGGGCCGGGTCTGCACCGCGCCGCCGACCTGCTCGAACGGAAGCAAGGACGGGATGGAGACCGACATCGACTGCGGCGGCGGCTGCGTCGGCTGCGGGATAGGCGGCTCGTGCCGCACGCACGAGGACTGCTTCTCGGAGACCTGCGTTGGGGGCACCTGTGCCGAGCCGAGCTGCACCGACCGCATCAAGAACCAGGGCGAGGGCGACGTTGACTGCGGCGGTCCCTGCCCGACCAAGTGTGTCGACGGGCAGAACTGCCGGTCATCGACCGACTGCGCCTCCGGGAGCTGCTTCGGCGGGCTCTGCGTGAGCTGCTCGGACGGACTGAAGAATGGGCGCGAGACCGACGTGGACTGTGGCGGCGACTGTCTGGCTGGGTGCCTTGCCGGCAAGGGCTGCCGCACGGCCGACGACTGCGCCGATCCCAACGCCGCCTGCAGCGGCGGCGTCTGCGGCTGCGCCGCCGGCTACACTCTGGCTGGCGGAGCCTGCGCGGACATCGACGAGTGCGCAACGAACAACGGCGGCTGCAGCCCGAACGCGACCTGCACCAACACGGTCGGCGGGCGCACCTGCACCTGCAAGCCGGGCTACACCGGCGATGGCATCAACTGCAGCGACACGGACGAGTGCGCTGTCAACAACGGCGGCTGCAGCCCGAACGCGACCTGTACCAACACGGTCGGCGGGCGCACCTGCACCTGCAAGCCCGGGTTCAGCGGCGACGGCCTGACCTGCAACGACATCAACGAGTGCGCGACGAACAACGGCGGCTGCCACCAGTACGCGATCTGCACGAACACTTCGGGCTCGCGCACCTGCACCTGTCGGCCCGGGTATGACGGCGACGGGTTCACCTGCACGACGCAGAGCCAGGGCCTGCAGCCTGGCTCGCCCTGGCCGCTGTGGGGCGGCACTTCGCGCCGCACCGGGCAGAGCGCGGTGGTGGGGACGCAGACCTCGGCGCTGCGCTGGACCGCGGCGACCGGCGGCGGAAGCTCGAGCCCGGCCGTGGCCGCCGACGGGACGATCTACGTGGGCGGGGCGGACAACAAGCTCTACGCCATCAACCCGGCCAACGGCACGGTGCGCTGGACCTACCAGACCGGCTATTGGGTCGTGTCGTCGCCCGCGATCGGCGCGGACGGGACCGTCTATTTCGGCTCGGGCGACGGCTACCTCTACGCTGTCTGGCCCGACGGCAGGCTCAAGTGGCGCTTCTACGTTGGCTGGGCCGAGTCGTCGCCCGCCATCGGCACCGACGGCACGATCTACATCGGCTCGATGGACGACCTGCTCGTCGCGGTGACGCCGCAGGGCACGCTGCGCTGGGAGTTTTCGACCGGCGGCTACATCGCGGAGGGCTCGCCGTCCATCGGCGCCGACGGGACGATCTACATCGGCGACACCGATGGGAACTTCTACGCGGTGACCCCCAGCGGTCAGCAGAAGTGGCGCTATTCGAGCGGCGACCAATTCGACGACTACTCCAACGCCGCCATTGCCCAGGACGGCACCATCTACGTGAGCCGCAGCAACGAGGCGCTGCTGGCCTTCCAGCCGAACGGGACCCTGAAGTGGAGCTACGACAAGGGCCAGCCCTACAGCTTGCAGAGCAACTCTTCGCCCGCTGTCGCGCAGGACGGGACGATCTACGTCGGCGGCGGCGACGGCAACCTGCACGCGGTCAACCCCAACGGCACGCGCAAGTGGGTCTACGACATCGGCAACGAGGTCTGGTCCTCGCCGGTGATCGGCGCCGACGGGACGATCTACGTCGGCGGCGGCTATTCGAACATGTACGCCCTGCGGCCGGACGGGACGCTGTTGTGGTCGGCGTCTACCGAACTACTTCACCCTCTACTCGTCGCCGGCCATCGGGGCCGACGGCACGGTCTACATCAACGGCTATGAGGTTCTCTACGCGTTCGGCCAGTGATGGAGCCCAGGACGCGGTTCGGCGGGATCGTCGAGGTCGTCATCGACACGCCACGCGGCAGCTTCGTGAAGCGGCGTGACGACGGGAGCCTCGACTTCGTCTCGCTGGTGCCCAGCCCGTACAACTACGGCTCCGTCCCCGGCACGCTCGCCGGGGACGGCGACCGGCTTGACGCCATCGTCCTGGGTCCGCGGCTGGCCCGCGGCAGCCGCGTGCGGCTGCCGGTGCGCGCGGTCGTGCGTTTCGTCGATGGCGGCACCGAGGACTTGAAGCTGATCTGTAGTCCGCATCGGCTGCGGCGGCGCGAGCGGGCGCTGGTGGAGCTCTTCTTTCGCATCTACGTGCCGTTCAAGCGCGCCGTTCAGCTGTTGAGGCGGGGCAGGGGGGCCATCCGCTTCGACGGGGTCGAGCTGCTCGACGAGGGCGACTCCGAGCGAGCCTGAAGCGGAGCCAAGCTTCGCGGGGCGTGGCTCAGGGAGTAGAATTCCCGGCAATTGCCACAATCGAATCGGACGGGGACTCTCATGCAGACATCGCCGCGCCTCTCCGAGGCCGAAGCCTTGATGGCCGAGCGCCGCTTTGACGAGGCCATTGCCGCCTTCGAGATGCACCTGGCCGCCGAGCCGCAGGACCTGAAGGCGCTGCTCAAGCTCGGCATCTGCCACCTGCTCAATCGCTCCCGCGGCGCGTTCCTCGAGGTGCACCGGCGCGCCGAGAAGGTGATCGCGCGGATGGGCACACTGCCCGCCGACGTGGCCCAGCTCTACGAGCTGTATCGCGGCCTGCTCGTGCGCGTCGGGGCCGCGTCGATGATTGCGGGGACGCTCGTGCTCAACCAAGGCTGCGCGGAGAGCCAGTCGCTGGGCGAAGCGCTGTTTCCGGCCGCGAAGGCCGACTCCCGGCCGCAGCATCGCTACAGCGGTGGGGTTCGGATCAAACCGCAGAGTCCCGCGCTCGAGTGGCCGGCCTCGCAGGGGACTGCCGACGCGGGCTCGGTGGCCCCGCCAGGCGAGGCGGCCTCCGGCGCCACACTCCATCGACCTTCCGGCGAAAACGAGGCTCTGAGGCCGCCGCCGACTTCCCCGCCGCCAGCTCCCGGGCCGGTGGTCACCGACGAGGAGGCCGACCGGCACCGTCCTCAGCATCGCTACAGCGGCGGCGTCTTGCTGCGGCGAGACTCCGAGGGGAAGGCCGCGCGGGCG
>JBMNNX010000082.1:0-23392 GCA_050942745.1 Myxococcales bacterium | reverse complement strand
CGGACTTCCGCGTCGCGCTGACCGGCACGCCGGTCGAGACCCGGCTCGAGGAGCTGTGGAGCCAGCTCCACTTCCTCAACCCCGGCCTGCTCGGCGGGCGGCAGGACTTCCAGGAGCGCTACGCCAAGGCCATCGCCGACGGCGAGCCTGGAGCGGCGGCGCGGCTGCGCGAGAGGATTCGCCCCTTCCTGTTGCGCCGGCTCAAGCGCGAGGTGGCGCCCGAGCTGCCGCCGCGCACCGAGGTCGTGCTGCGCTGCGAACTGACGGAGGAGGAGCGCAGCCTCTATCAGGCCATCCACGCGGCGACGCGCGACGAGGTGGTGGCGAAGCTGCGCGAGGGCGGCAGCGTCCTCGCGGCGCTCGAAGCCTTGCTGCGCCTGAGGCAAGCGAGCTGCCACCCCGCGCTCATCCCCGGGCAGAAGGCCGAGAGCTCATCGAAGGTGCAGCTCCTCGTCGAAGCGGTGGAGCAGGCGGCGGCCGAAGGGCACAAGTCGCTCGTCTTCTCGCAGTGGACCTCGCTGCTCGATCTCATCGAGCCCGCGCTGAAGGCCGCCGGCGTCGCCTTCGCGCGGCTCGACGGCTCGACTCGCGACCGGGCCGAGGTTGTCCGCAGCTTCCAGGACGAGTCCGGCCCTCCTCGCTGAAGGCCGGCGGCGCGGGCCTCAACCTGACGGCGGCCGACCACGTCTTCCTCGTCGACCCCTGGTGGAACCCGGCGGTCGAGGATCAGGCCGCCGACCGCGCGCACCGCATCGGGCAGGACAAGCCGGTCATCGTCCACCGGCTGGTGGCGATGGGGACGATCGAGGAGCGAATTCTGGCGTTGCAGCAGAGCAAGCGCGAGCTCGCCGAGGCAGCGCTCTCCGGCGCGGACAAGGCCGGCTCGCTCACGCGCGACGACCTGCTGGCGCTGCTCGAGTAGCCGTGGCATCCGAGCGGACAACGAAGCAGAACGAGGCTGGACGGCGGAGCGGAACGAGGCTGGACGGCGGAGCGGGAGGAGGCTGGAGGGCGGAGCGTGAAGAGTGGACGGCGGAGCTCCAGCTCCGCCACACCGTGTCGGCGCGCGAGACGCCGGTGCTTCCCCCTCTTCGGGGGGCCATGACGGCCGGCGGAACGCCTGTCGTCTCCGCCGCGCCGCGTCGGCCTGCGAGACGCCAGTGCTTCCGCCTTTCCGGTCGCCCCGCTGGCCGGCGCGAGGCCGCACTCCCGCCTTTCCGGTGGCCCCGTCGGCCGCCCTGAGGCCGTCCTCCCGCGCCTCGAGTGCCGCCTCTGTCCGGCGAGGCGCCAGGAGCCGTCGGCGATCCACTCATGTCCCAGGCGAAGCCGGCGTCGTCGACTCTCGACTCTCGACTTTCGACTCTCGAGCGTCGCGCCCCACCTTCGCCCTCCCGCCCATTAGGGCGAGCGCGCCGACGTAGAGGGCGCCGTAGGCCATCGACGCCAGGCCGAGCACGACGAACAGGTTGAGGTCCGCAGGCGCGAGCGCGCGCACACCGTAGACCCCGACGAGCGCGGCCGTCGCCGCGAGCGCGGGGCGCAGCAGCCCGCGCCACGGGAGCAGATCGCGCGCCCGCGCGCCGAGCGCGGAGGGCAGCCGGGCGAAGAGCGCCAGCTTCCCGATGACCTCGGCGGCCAGCCACGAGCCGATGCCGCCGAGCATGCCGAAGCGCGCGACGCCGAAGAGCGCGAGCGGCACGGTCACCGCGGCCTTGAGCGCGAAGCTGAGGAAGATGTGCCGCGTCTGTCCGCGCGCGCGCAGCGCGCCTTCGATGGGCAGGCACGCGAGCAGCCCGGCGGCGACGGCGACGCGGAAGATCGGCGCGGCCTCGATGTAGCGGCGGGTGAAGAGCGCCCCGATGACCTCGGGCGCGGCGGCCATCAGCAGCAGCGTCAGCGGCACGAACGCGTAGGAGAGCTTGAGCACCGCCTCGCGGAAGACCGCCGCCGCCTCGCGCACGCGCCCCTCGCGCTCGAGCTCGGCGATGCGGACCATCAGGATCTCCGAGGTCGGCGCGTAGAGCAGATCGAAGAGCGGCACCTGGAAGATGCCGACCGCGTAGACCGCGAAGAGGGCCGGCGACAGGTTCGAGGAGACGACCCACTGGTGAAAGGCCTGCTGAGGCACCGCGAGCGCGACCGCGGCGCCGAAGGGCAGGGCGAACTTGAGCTGGGCCTTGAGCGCTGAGCGCTGGAACATCGGCCCGGGCGAGGCGCGCAGGTGCAGCCCCCAGCAGGCAAGGAGGCGCAGCAGCGCGAAGAGCGCCATCCCCTGCACCACGCCCTCGAGCCCGAAGCCGATGAGCCCCGGCAGCGTCATCGCCGCGGCCTTGGCCAGGTCGGAGACGACGTAGGCGACGGCCGCCCGCCCGGCGCGCCCCTGGGCGGTGAGCGCGATCTCCAGGGGTATCGAGCCGATGAGGCCGAAGACGTAGACGGAGAGGTAGGGCAGGTAGCCGACGAGCGCCGGGTTGTTGAGCCCGCGCGCGATGAGCGCGCCGCCGAGCAGCAGCGCGGCCATCGCGAGCGCGCCGGCGGCGGCAAGGTAGGCGAGCACCTGCACGAGGTAGGGGCGCGGCTCGCGCGAGCGCGGGATGAAGTAGTAGAGGCTCTGCGACATGCCGAACGGCAGCAGGTAGTAGAGCGTCTGGGCGATGAGGATGAGCTGCTTGTAGGCGCCGTAGTCCTCGGGCAGGAAGACCCGGACGAGCGCGAGCGGGATGACGAAGCTGATGGCCGCCGAGGCGGTGCGGGCGACGACGAGCGGCCGCGCGCGGGCCATCAGGGAGCGGGCGGGCCGGCTTTGCGGCTCGGTCGCAGCGGGCTTCGCCGCTTCGCTCATCGACGGTCCTTCAGCGCGGGCGCGCCAGCTCGAACGACAAGTCCTCGACCGTGAAGGCGGCGATGCGGCGGATCTCCAGCGGATCGGTGGCGGGCGTGTTCTCGCCCGGGATGGTGGAGACGGCCGCGCCGTAGTAGCGGCCGGTGAGCTGCTTGACGCGCTCGCTGAAGGTGCCGTGCGGATAGCAGAAGAGCCGCGGCCGGGAGCCGATGTGCTCGGCGATGGCCTCGCGCGAGCCGAGCAGCTCGCGCTCGACCTCCTCCTCGGCCAGGTCGGTGAGCACCGGGTGCGTCAGCGTGTGCGAGCCTATCTCGATGCCCGCGGCGTGCAGCGCGCGCACCTCGTCCCAGGAGAGGAAGGCGTTCTCGTCGTCGGGCTCGACCGCGTAGCGCGCGCGCACCCGCTCGATGAGGGCGCGCCGGCGCCCCTGGCCGATGCGCAGCAGGTACTCGATGCCCGCCTCGACGCGAAGCGCCTCGGGGAGATCGGCCTCCATCAGCGCGGCGAACAGCGGGTCGCCCGCCGCCGCTCCCAGCTCGCGCAACCCAAAGCGCAGCGCCACCTCGCACAGCTCGCTCGCCCACATCCAGCTCCGGGTGCCGACCAGGCCCGCGGTCACGAAGATGGTCGCCGGCGCGTGGTGTTTGCGCAGCACCGGATAGGCGAGCACGAGGTTGTTGCGATAGCCGTCGTCGAAGGTGAGCGCGACGGCGCGGTCGGGGGCTCGCCCGGTGCGCAGGCCGTCGATGAGCACCGCGAGCGGCACCAGCTCGTAGTTGTGCGCGAGGAAGTCGATGTGCTCGGCGAAGGTCGCCACGTCGAGCGCCGGGGAGCCGAAGGGCCCGGCCGGTCGTCGCTCGACCTTGTGGTAGGTGATGACGAAGGCCCGCTTCGAGAGCGACAGGCGCGAGAGCGCCGGCGAGAGCCCGGTGCGAAGGCCGAGCCACTTGACGAGGTTCTTGACGCGCGGCGCGTAGGTGTTGCGCGCCATGTTGCGCGTCACGGTCTCGACGATGGCGGTCAGCGTGTGCTCGTCGGCTTGCGCCCCGCCCATCTTGCCCCCCTCCCGGCGTCACAGCCGATTCCCTCCCGCCAAGAGCCGGCCAGAAGCCGGTCGCCTGAGGTGAGGTTGGAGGTGCCCGCGCGGATGGGGTAGTGGCCCGAGATGGGCGCGGCCGGCCTGTGGCCGGGGCCTGCCCGCGCCCCCTGCACCCCCGTGGAAGAGAAACCTGCAAGCGGTAGTTCAAGCGCGCATGAAATCCACAACTAGTGAGAAATGCCCCCCTAGTCGCAGTGGACGCGGGCGACTCCTCCGCGGAGTGCCCCTCTTCCTGGCGAGCGTACTGATCAGCGCGCCGGCGCTGGCGGCGGGACCTTCGGTCTATCCCGAGCTCTCCAGCATCAAGGTCCGGCCCAACGCGGCCTCGAAGCCCGCGGGCACGGCGAAGATCGCCGCCGCCCGAAACGAGTTCGAGGCCTTCCAGGTCGTGGTCCACGGAGGCACCGAGGGCGTCAGCGACGTGCGGGCGAGCGCGAGCGCGCTCGTCGGTCCGGGCGGCGCGACGATCCCCGCCAGCTCTATCTGGCTCTACCGAGTGGACCTGCTCAACGTGACCACCAAGTCCGGCGGCATCGGGACGACCGGCTGGTGGCCCGATCCGCTGGTGCCCGCGGTCGACCCCGTCGACGGCCAGGCGCGCAACGCTTTCCCGTTCGCGGTCAAGGCGAACGAGGCGCGCGCGATCTGGGTGGACGTCTTCGTCCCCCGCGACGCGCGGCCGGGCCTCTACACCGGCACCGTCAGCGTGTCCGGCTCGGGCTTCAGCGCGCAGGTGTCCGTCGAGCTGGAGGTCTGGGACTTCGAGCTGCCCTCGACCCCGAGCCTGGCCACCGCGTTCTTGGCCTGGGCGCCGAACATCTGCACCGCGCACACCGGAAGGAGCGACTGCGGCGCGGTCGCGACGGCCGGGGAGCTGGCGGGCAAGTACCAGCGCCTCGCCCTCGACCATCGCCTCACGCTCTCGAACGTCTGGGTGGGCCGCGATCACACGGCCGACTGGGCGACCTTCGACCGCTACTTCGGGCCGTACCTCGACGGCACCGCGCCGACGCGGCTGGCCGGCGCGAAGATGACCAGCGCGCAGATCACCGGCTCGCGCTCCGAGAGCGCGTATCGGGCCTGGGCCCAGCACTTCAAATCGAAGGGCTGGATGGATCGGCTCTACGACTACACCGCCGACGAGCCGCCGTACGGCTCGAGCTTCGATGACATCCCGCCGCGGGTGCAGATGGACCGCGCGGCCGATCCCGACATCCGCTCGCTGGTGACGACGACGATCGAGGGAGCGACGGTCTACGACGTGCTCGACCTGATCGACATCCTCGTCCCCATCATCAACCACATCCACTTCACCGACAAAGGCGACCAGCGGCCGCTCTACGACGACTTCATCGCCCGCGGCGGCGAGGTCTGGATGTACCAGAGCTGCATGAGCCACGGCTGCTCGGTCGGCGGCACGCCGTCGCAGAATGGCTCGTATCCGAGCTACATGGTGGACGTCTCGGCGACCAGGAACCGCCTGATGCAGTGGGCGAACTACCGCTACCGCATCTCGGGCGAGCTCTACTACGAGACGGTGCTCGCCTACGCGAAGGACCCGTGGAGCAGCGTCTTCGAGTTCTCGGGCAACGGCGACGGCACGCTCTTCTACCCAGGGACGCCGTCGAAGATCGGCGGTAGCTCGCACGTGCCGGTCGAGTCGATCCGCCTGAAGATGATCCGCGAGGGCATCGAGGACTTCGAGTACCTGACCCTGCTCGCCAAGGCCGGCGACAAGACGCTCGCCGATCAAGCCGCGCGCAGCGTGCTGCCGACGGCCTATCAGGCCTCGAACGAGCCGACCGAGCTGCTGGCGGCGAGAGAGCAGGTCGCGCGGCGCATCGTGGAGCTGACCGCGGAAACCCCGCCTCCGCCCGACGGGGACGGAGAGAACCCGTCCACCGATCCTGGCGACGAGCCGCAGGATCCGAATGCTCCGCGTCCGCCCGGCTCGAGCACCGGCGACCCGTCCGGCGGGGAGCCGCCTGCGGCTCCGGGAAGCGGCGCCGTCGAGGACGGCGCGCGGAGCGGCGGAGGGTGCTCGGCTGCCGGATCGACCGGCGCGCTGGTGCCGACGGCGCTGGCCTTCGCGGGCGCCGTCGGGGCCCTGCGCAGGCGCCGCAGGCGGTAAGCGCCTCGTACGCCTGGCGATCTTGAGCCAAGCGCGCTCGATGGGCTGATGGCCCGACGAGCGCACGGGGCCAAGACCGATGAATCGGGGGCGGCCGGCTCGCTGTCGGCCGCCCTCGTCCATTTCGCGCTGAAGTCGCCGATTGTGCCCTCGGGGCGCGAGAGAGTCTGTCTCGATTTGGGAACTGCTTGCTCCAGCGCCGGAACCGGGTGCTCCATCAGTCGGTCGAATCGGGCGAAGTAGCGGTTCTGAATGCCGCTCGCGCGCGAAAGTGCTTTCCTTCCACTGTTAGCGATCGTACGGATTGACGCCTCGCAGTGGCCAGCCGCCCGCCCTCCGGTCGAAGGAGCCCGTGCGGCCGCAGGCAAGTGGCAGACCGCCTGCACCGTGAGCACGGCGGCTTCGACCGAGCGCAGGAGACGAAGGTGAGCGAAGACCCGAAAGCCGAGAGCTCTCTTTCAGAAAAGGTGAAGGCGGCGACCGGCCTCGACGTTTCGGCTTGCTACCAGTGCGGCAAGTGTACGGGGGGGTGTCCGATGGCCGAGGAGATGAGCCTCAGGCCGCACCAGATGCTGAGGCTGGTCCAGCTCGACCTGCACGAGAGGCTCTTCGACGACGAGTCGATGTGGCTTTGCCTCACCTGCGAGACGTGCACGGCGCGCTGCCCCAACGGCGTAGACCCGGCGCGCATCTTCGACTTCTTGCGGGAGCTCGCGCTTCGCCACAAGGCCTCGCCGCCGCGGCGCATCGCCGCGTTCCACCGCAGCTTCCTCGAGCAGATCCGGGAGAACGGCCGGGTCTTCGAGTTCGGCCTGGTGGCCAACTACAAGGTGCGGACCGGCGACCTCTTCTCCGACGTGACGGCCGCCCCGGGGATGCTCGTACGCGGCAAGCTCGCGTTGCTGCCGAACGGGATCAAGGGCATCGCCGACGTGCGGCGCATCTTCGCCGCGTGCAGGCCGGGCGCGCGCAAGGAGGAGAGATGAAGCTCGGCTACTTCCCCGGCTGCTCGCTGCACGCGACCGCGCTCGAGTTCGACCGCAGCCTGAAGGCCATCGCCGGGCCGCTCGGCATCGAGCTCAAGGAGATCAAGGAGTGGTCCTGCTGCGGGGCGACCTCGGCGCACCAGACGAACCACTTGCTCGCGGTCTCTCTCGCCGCGCGGAACCTCGCGCTCGCCGAGTCGCAGGGCATCCAGCAGGTCATGGCGCCGTGCGCAGCCTGCTTCAGCCGGCTGGCGACCGCGCGCCACGAGATCACCCGCGACGAGGCGCTCGGCGCGCGAGTCAACGAAGTGCTGCGCAGCGACTTCGCCAACAGCGTGGAGGTGCAGAGCATCCTCGCGCTGCTGCGGCCGCTGGCTTCGAAGATTCGGGAGAACGCGAGAGCCGGGCTCCAGGGGCTGAAGGTCGCCTGCTACTACGGCTGCCTGCTGCTGAGGCCGCCCGAGGTCGTGCGGTTCGACGACTGCGAGGACCCCAGCTCGATGGAGGAGATCGTGGCGGCCGCGGGCGCGGCGCCCGTGAAGTGGAGCAAGCGGCTCGAGTGCTGCGGCGCGGGCCTGTCGATCTCGCGCACCGCCTCCGTGGTGCGCCTCGGCCGCGCGATCCTCGAGGACGCGCGCCGCGCCGGCGCCGAGGCGATCGTCGTGGCCTGCCCGATGTGCCACACCAACCTCGACCTGCGCCAGAAGGCGATGCTGCAGCGCGGCGAGGCGGCGCTGCCGGTGCTCTTCCTCACCCAGCTCGTGGGGCTCGGACTTGGCATCGAGCCGGGCGAGCTCGGGCTCGACAGGCACTTCATCAGCACCAAGGCGCTTATCGCGCGGGTTGCGGGCGGGGGCGAGGGGGTCGCCAAGGCGTCATGAGCCGACCGCTGGGACCTGCCTCGGCGATAGAGGCGAACGCTCGCGCAGCCGGGACGACCGGCCAGGAGAACTGATCGCATGCCTCGCATTGGCGTCTTCGTCTGCCACTGCGGCGAGAACATCGGGCGCACGGTGGACTGCGCCCGGGTCGCCCGGGAGATGGGCGAGCTTCCCGGCGTCGTGCACGCCGTTGACTACAAGTACATGTGCTCCGACCCGGGCCAGACCCTGGTCAAGCAGGCCATCGCCGAGAAGCGGCTCGACGGCGTGGTCGTCGCGGCCTGCTCGCCGCGCATGCACGAGCGGACCTTCCGGCGCGCCTGCAGCGCCTCCGGGCTCAACCCCTACCTCTGCGAGGTGGCCAATATTCGCGAGCACTGCTCGTGGATTCATGAGGACCGCGTGGCCGCCACCGCCAAGGCCATCGACCTGACGCGCGCCATCGTCGAGAAGGTGAAGCGCAACCGGCCGCTCGAGCCCATCCGCATCCCGGTCGAGAAGCGGGCGCTGGTCATCGGCGGCGGCATCGCCGGCATTCAGGCAGCGCTCGACATCGCCGACGGCGGCGGCGAGGTGGTGCTCGTCGAGAAGGAGCCTTCGATAGGCGGGCACATGAGCCAGCTCTCGGAGACCTTTCCGACGCTCGACTGCTCGCAGTGCATCCTCACGCCGCGGATGGTCGAGCTCTACCAGCACCCGCGCATCAAGCTGCTCGCCTACAGCGAGGTCGAGTCGGTCAGCGGCTACATCGGCAACTTCGAGGTGAAGATCCGCCGCAAGGCGCGCTGCGTGGACGAGGCGAAGTGCAACGGCTGTGGCGAGTGCCAGAGCGTCTGCCCGAACAAGAAGGTCCCGAGCGAGTTCGACCAGGCCCTGGGAACGAGGACGGCCATCTACGTCCCGTTCCCGCAGGCGGTGCCGAACGTCCCGGTCATCGATCGCCCAAGCTGCGCGCTGTTCAAGGGTCGGGCGAAAGGCCTGAAGAAGGACGCCTGCGGCAAGTGCAAGCAAGCCTGCGGGCGCGAGGCCATCGACTTCGAGCAGCAGGACAGCTTCGTCACCGAGAAGGTGGGCGCCATCGTCGTGGCCACCGGTTTTCAGCTCTACAGCATCGGGCGGGACCAGCCCGACGAGCGGACGAAGGGCTACGGCGAGTACGGCTACGGCGAGATCCCCGACGTCATCGACGGCCTGCAGTTCGAGCGGCTCGCGTCGGCCTCGGGCCCCACCGGTGGCGTCATCAAGCGGCCCAGCGACGGCAAGGAGCCCAAGACCATCGTCTTCCTGCAGTGTGTCGGCTCGCGCGACTCGGCGAAAGGCATCGAGTACTGCTCGAAGATCTGCTGCATGTACGTCGCGAAGCACGCGATGCTCTACCGGCACAAGGTCCACGACGGGCTGGCGTACGTCTTCTACATGGACATCCGCGCGGCCGGTAAGGGCTACGACGAGTTCACGCGCCGCGCGATCGAGAAGGAAGGCGCCATCTACCTGCGCGGACGGGTCTCCAAGCTCGAGCGGGCAGGGGAGGTCATCAAGGTCTACGGCGCCGACACGCTGAGCGGCGAGCCGGTGACCATCGACGCCGACATGGTCGTGCTCGCGACCGCCGTGCGGCCGCAGCCGGGCATCGAGAGCCTGGCGCAGAAGCTGTCGATCTCCTACGACGCGCACGGCTTCATCAACGAGGCGCACCCGAAGCTGCGGCCGGTCGAGACGAGCACCGCGGGCGTGTTCGTCGCTGGCGCCTGCCAGGCCCCGCGCGACATCCCCGACTCGGTGGCGATGGCTTCGGCGGCGGCGACCAAGGTCCTCGGACTTTTCGCGAACAAGGAGCTCGAGCGCGAGCCGACGGTGGCGGTGGTGAACGAGGCCCTCTGCACCGGTTGTTTCCACTGCGAGCGCGTGTGTCCCTACGGCGCGGTCGAGCGCAAGGAGCTCAAGGACGATGAGGGCAACCTGATCAAGGTCGCCGCTCACGTGAACGCGGGCGTCTGCCAGGGCTGCGGCACGTGCCAGGCGACCTGCCCGTCGAAGAGCGTCGAGCTGCAGGGCTTCACCGACGAGCAGATCTGGGCCGCCATCAACGCGGTCTAGGAACAGCCTTCCGGACGCAACCGAGAGCGAAGAACCGAGCACCGGAGCCACCGCATGGCGACAGTAGAGACCAGAGCCTTCGAGCCCAAGATCGTGGCCTTCGTCTGCAACTGGTGCACGTACACCGGCGCGGACCTGGCCGGCACCAGCCGGCTGCAGATGAGCCCCAACGTGCGCGTCGTGCGCCTGCCCTGCACCGGCCGCATCGACCCGCTCTTCCTCATCAAGGCCTTCGAGCGCGGCGCCGACGGCGTCATCGTCAGCGGCTGCCACCCGGCCGACTGCCACTACACCAGCGGCAACTACCACGCGCGCCGGCGCTTCGCGGTCTTCCGCGAGATCGCCGACATGATGGGCATCGACAACCAGCGCATGGCCTTTAGCTGGGTCTCGGCGAGCGAGGGCAACAAGTGGCGCGACGTCGTGAACGAGACCACCGAGCGCGTCCGTAACCTCGGGCCGTTCACCGAGTACCGAAGCCTCTCGAGAGACTGACGATGAAAGAGCTGCAACAGATGGCAGCGAAGCTGCTGGCCGATGGGGCCGTAAAGGTCGTCATCGGCTGGGAGGAGGGCCCGCGCGGCGCGCGCGCGGCCTTCGTCACCCGGCCCGAGGACGCCGGGCGGCTCATCTTCGACGCGCGCTGCGTGCAGAATCTCGCGACCTACCTCGCGCCTCGGCGCAGGCACGTCGCCGGGCTGGGGAAGGCGGCCGTGGTCGCCAAGCCGTGCGACGCCAAGGCCGTCGCCGGCCTCATCCGCGAGAGCCAGGTGAAGCGCGAGGACGTGGTGATTCTCGGCGTGCGCTGCGGCGGTGTAGTGCGCGAGCCGACCATGCCCGCGACCTTGACCGCGGAGACTGTCGCCGACCGCTGCGGCATCTGCAAGACCCGCGAGCCGACCCTCTACGACCATTTGATCGGCGGACCGCAGCCCGAGCCGCCGCGCGGAGCCCGACGCGAGGAGCGGATAGCCGAGCTGATGCGGATGACGCCGAAGGAGCGGTTTGCCTTCTGGTCGCACGAGCTCGAGCGCTGCATCCGCTGCCACGCCTGTCGTGAGGTCTGCCCGATGTGCTTCTGCGAGCAGTGCGTGGCCGACAAGACACAGCCGGTCTGGATCGAGAGCTCGTCGCACCCGCGCGCCAACTTCGCCTGGCAGATGACGCGCGTGATGCACCAGGCCGGCCGCTGCGTGGACTGCGGCGAGTGCGAGCGCGCCTGCCCGGTCGGCATCCCGCTCAACCTGCTGACCCGCTACACCGCGCAGGTCGTCGAGCGCCGCTTCGGGCACCGGCCAAGCGACGACCCCAGCGCCGAGTCGCCTATCGGGACCTTCCGGTCCGACGACAGCCAGGAGTTCATCCGGTGAGCGCGAGAACCCTGACCAAAGCAGACCTCGCCGGGCTCGCGGCCGATCTCCTCTCCGCGGGGACGAGGGTGGTGGCCCCCGCGCGCGTGGAGAATCCCAAGGTCGCCGTCTACCGGCCCATCGCGAGCTTCGACGAGGCGTGGCTCGACGGACCGCTGCCGCCGCGATCGCTCAAGGAGCTCTTCCTACCGCCGACGGAGGTGCTGCTCCGCTGGCAGAAGAAGAAGGACGGCATCGAGCTGCAGGAGGTCGCGAGCGAGCTCCCGAAGCAGGTGGTCCTCGGCGCGCGCCCCTGTGACGTCGCCGCGGTCGAGATCCTCGACAAAGTGATGGGCTGGGACTACCGCGACGAGCTCTGGTTCGGCCGGCGCGAGGCGACGACCATCGTCGCCCTCGCGTGCGGCGGCGTGGACAAGTCGTGCTTCTGCACCGCGGTCGGCAGCGGCCCGGACGCGCACAAGGGCGCCGACATCTTGCTCGTGCCCGTCGGCAGCGACGCGTTCCTCGCGCAGATCCTGACGCCGAAGGGACAGGCGCTCGTCGAGGCCAACGCCAGGCGCTTCGGCGAGGCGAGCGGCGCCGAGGCGGCGAAGACCTTCCGCGAGGTCGCGACGCGCAAGGTCGCTTCCAACCTGTCGGTCGAGGCGACGAAGCTTGCGGGCTGGCTCGCCGACAACTTCGAGCACGAGCTGTGGAAGTCGCTGGCGCTGCGCTGCCACGGTTGCGGCGCGTGCGCGGCGGTCTGTCCGACCTGCCACTGCTTCGACATTGTCGACGAGCCCGAGGGCATCGACAGGGGCGCTCGCCGGCGCAACTGGGACACCTGCCAGGCCGGCGAGTTCACCGTCCACGCGAGCGGCCACAACCCGCGCGGATCTCAGAGCGAGCGCTTTCGGCAGCGCGTCATGCACAAGTTCTTCATCTACCCGAAGCGCTTCGGCGAGGTGCTCTGCACCGGCTGCGGCCGCTGCGCGCGGGCCTGTCCTGCGGGGATGGACCTGCCCGAAATCCTTGGCCAGATCGCGAAGCTCGCCGCGGGCCCGACGGGAGGGACGAAGTGAACCTGTACCAACCGCACTTGATGAGGATCGAAGAGGCGATCGACGAGACTGCCGACACGCGGACCTTCAAGCTCGTCTTTCAGGAGCCGAAGGTCGCCGAGAGCTTCGACTTCCATGCAGGCCAGTTCGGCGAGTTCTCGGTCTTTGGCGAGGGCGAGTGCACCTTCTGCATCGCCAGTTCACCGACGCGGAAGGGCTACATCGAGTGCAGCTTCAGGGTGGCCGGCAAGGTGACGAGCGCCCTGAGCAAGCTGGGCGTTGGCGACACCATCGGGTTCCGCGGGCCGTACGGGAACCGCTTCCCCGTCGAGCAGATGGAGGGCCGCGACGTCGTCTTCATCGCCGGCGGCATCGGCCTCGCGCCGGTGCGTTGCGTGATCTGGAACGTGCTCGATCAGCGGGAGAGGTTCCGGGACGTAACCATCCTCTACGGCGCCCGCAGCGTCGCCGACCGCGTCTACAAGCGCGAGCTCGAGGAGTGGTCGAAGCGCTCTGACGTGAAGGTATGGCAGACGGTCGATATGGGCGGCGAGACGCCGGACTGGAGAGGCGAGGTCGGGTACGTCCCGGCGATCGTGGAGAAGGCGGCGCCGAAGGCGGCCGACGCCTTCGCGGTCGTGTGCGGTCCGGCCATCATGATCGACCTCACGCTAGCGGTCCTCGAGAAGCTCGGCTTCGCCGAGGAGCGCATATACACGACGCTCGAGAACCGGATGAAGTGTGGCGTCGGCAAGTGCGGCCGCTGCAATATCGGGCCCGTGTACGTCTGCAAGGACGGCCCGGTCTTCAGCGCGAAGGAGCTCAAGGCGCTGCCGCGGGACCTCTGAGCGCGCCCGCACTCACTCGCTTCTTGTCGAGCCCGATGGCGCGCCGAGAGCCTTTCAACACAACAGTCAGGCAGGTCGAGAACACGCACGAGCTAGGGCTGCACGACCAGCGCTGGCGCGAAGTGCCGCTCAAACGGCGATGCGCCTGAGCGCCACGTGAGCCAACGCGAATGCGTTAGCCCACGCGACGGTCGAGCCGGCGGCTTGCTAGCCGCGCTTCGCAGCGGGCTTCTTCGCAGCGGGCTTCTTCGCGGCAGGCTTCTTCGCGGCAGGCTTCTTCGCGGCAGGCTTCTTCGCGGCAGGCCTCTTCGCGGCAGGCCTCTTCGCGGCAGGCTTCTTTGCGGCGGGCTTCTTTGCGGCGGGCTTCTTTGCGGCGGGCTTCTTTGCGGCGGGCTTCGCCGCTGCCGGCTTCGGAGCCGCCTCGTCGATCCCCGCGAAGTAGCTCTTCAGATTCTGAAAGTAGTAGTCAACCCACCCCTGCGGGTACATTTCGCCCTGGCCCTCGGGGATTTCGTCGTGGACCAGGGTGACCGGTTCCGCCGCTCTGCTTGTCGTACTCGAACGAAATGTCTACGAGGGAGTCAGGCGCGTCGGGGGGGAACTCTGTGGTTCGCCAGGACTGGACGATGCGCTTGCCCTCGAGGAGCTCGCGGTTGGTGCCGGCGATGTAGCCACCGCCGGCGGTGAACGCGGATCCGACCCGATCCTCGATCTGCGCGGGGCTTCCGGTGAAGGTGGCGCGCTCTTCGCTCGAAAGCCATGTCTGGTAGATGCGTTTGGGCGAAGCCGGGATCAGCGCCGAAAGCACGATCGAATCACTCGCCAAGGTCTGCCTCCTGTCGAACAGTTGGTTCGGCGGCAAGCTAAACCGCGAGCCGTCGTTCGCGCAACGAGCAGCGCGCAGATTTCGAGCGCACGCCGGCCGAATTGCTCGAGTGGTGGCTGGGCGCCGGGGGCGAGCGCGGGCAACCCGTCCGCGCCCGTTGCGAAACCTCTCAGCCCAGCAACCGGGCGGCTTCGATCGCGTGGTAGGTGAGGATGAGGTCGGCGCCGGCGCGCTTGATCGAGGTGAGCGCCTCGATCATCGCGCGGTCGTAGTCGATCCAGCCGTTTTGGGCGGCGGCCTTGAGCATCGAGTATTCGCCCGAGACGTTGTAGGCGGCCACCGGCACGTCCACGCGCTCGCGCACGGCACGAATGATGTCCAGGTAGGGCAGGGCGGGCTTCACCATCACGATGTCGGCGCCCTCCTCGAGGTCGAGGAGCACCTCGCGGACGGCCTCGCGGGCGTTGGCCGGGTCCATCTGATAGCCGCGACGGTCGCCGAACTTTGGGGCGCTCTCAGCGGCGTCGCGGAACGGGCCGTAGAAGGCCGAGGCGTACTTGGCGCTGTAGGCGATGATCGGCAGGCCCGAGAAGCCCGACTCGTCGAGCCCCTTGCGCAGCGCGGCGACGCGGCCGTCCATCATGTCCGACGGCGCGATGATGTCGGCGCCGGCCTGCGCGCAGCTCACCGCCATCTTCGCGAGCAGGGGCAGCGTCGCGTCGTTCTGCACCTCGCCGTGTTCGATCAGCCCGCAGTGGCCGTGGCTGGTGTACTCGCACAGGCAGATGTCGGCGACAACCTGCAGGTCGGGCAGGGCGCTCTTCAGCTCGCGGATGGCCTTCTGGACGACGCCGTCTTCGGCATAAGCCGCGCTGCCTTTCTCGTCCTTGTGGCCCGGGATGCCGAAGAGCATCACCGACGGGATGCCCAGCGACCAGGCCTCCTTGCAGTCGGCGACCAGGTTCTCGACCGACTGTTGAAACACGCCGGGCATGGACTTGACCGGGTTCTTGATGCCGCGGCCCTCGACCACGAAGAGCGGGTAGATGAAGTCGGAGGGAGACAGCTCGGTCTCGCGCACCATCTGGCGCAGGGTCGCGTTTCGCCGCAGCCGGCGCGGGCGCTGGGTCGGGAAGGCCATGAGGCGTGCTCCTTTCAGCTCGAAGACCTGCAGATGCTAGCAACCGGGCGCGTCGATCCCCACCGACTCACCGCAGGCCCGGCGCTCGCCGTCTCTCGCGCTGCCTCAAGGACTGGAATCTCGTCGCGCGGGCTGCCGCGACCATCCTCCCTCGCGTGGTCCGCCGCTACCTCGCCGCCAGCTCGTCGAAGGCGTCGAGCGCGCGGACGATGATGTCGTTCATGTCGTAGTAGCGGTACTCGGCGAGGCGACCAACCAGGTAGAGGTTCGGATAGCTCTTCGCCTCTTCGCGGTAGCGCGCGTAGAGCGCGTCGGTCTCGGGCTTGGGCACCGGGTAGTAGGGCTCGTTGCCCGCGGCGGCGTCGCGGTCGAACGGCAGCGGGTACTCCTCGGCGACGGTCGTGAGCCCGGGCAGCCGCTGCAGGGTCATGTGCTTGTACTCGGTGGTGCGCGTGTACTCGTGCTCGTTCGGATGGTTCACCACCGCGACCGGCTGGTGCAGATCTTCCTCGTAGGTGACGAGCTTGAAGCCGAGCGAGCGGTAGGGAAGCTGGCCAAAGCGGAAGTCGAAGAGCTCGTCGGCCGCGCCCGAGTAGATGACGAGCCCTTCGAAGGGACGGCCTTCGACGAGGACGCGACTGGAGCCGGGCTCGGGCCGCACCAGCTCGCGGGCGTCAACGCCGAGGCGCAGCTCGATGTTCGGGTGGGCGAGCATCCGCTCGAACATGCGCGTGTAGCCTTCCTTAGGAAGGCCCTGGTGGCGCTGCTGGAAGTAGCGGTCGTCGTACGAGACGCGCACCGGGACGCGCCGGGTGATGGTGGCGAAGTCGAGCTTGTCGGGCGGCTCGCCCCACTGCTTGACCGTGTAGTGGAGGTAGACCTTCTCGAAGATGTAGTCGCCGAGCGCGGCGAGGTCGGGATCGGGGCTCGCGCGCAGCTCGGCGACCGGGACCTTCGCCTCCATGCCGTAGGTCTCGACGAGCTTCTGCTTGAGCGCCGCGGCCTTCGCCGCGGGGAAGAGCCGCTCGAGCGAGGTGAGGTTGAAGGGCACCGGGACGAGCTGGCCATCGACGCTCGCGAGCACGCGGTGCGCCCGGTAGCCGTTCCACTCGGTGAACTGCGACAGGTAGGCGAGCACCCGCTCATCG
This sequence comes from Myxococcales bacterium, assembly GCA_050942745.1. Taxonomy (GTDB): domain Bacteria; phylum Myxococcota; class Myxococcia; order Myxococcales; family UBA5297; genus UBA10939. The sequence continues at coordinate 6,983 of JBMNNX010000082.1, read as the reverse complement.
TCGGTGCGGAAGATGTGCGGTCCGTAGACGTGCACGAGCACGCCGGCCTCGTCGTAGCGGTCGAACATGTTGCCGGCCAGGTGCTTGCGCCGCTCGACGAGCAGCACCCGCTTGCCCCGCTGGCTCGCGAAGCGCTCGGCAGGGATGGCGCCGGCAAAGCCGCTGCCGACCACGAGGACGTCGTATCGATGGGACATGGGCGCGTGTGCTCCTGGCTCCGTTCTTGGGGGTGACAAGGGCGAGGCCACGTTTGAGCCTACAAGCTGCCGGACGAAGCCATTCCGAGGCAGGCAAGCACGCCGCGGCGGCGCGCGACGGGCTGGAGAGTCACCGAAGGTAGCGACGGTCGCGAGCCATCCGCGAAATCCAATGAATCACGAACTAGAAGGGTGCATTGATGTCGCCGAAATGGCGCTCGAGCACCTGGCGCATCTTCTCGACCGCGTTGACCGACCCGTGGGCGGCCCGGTGGCTTGCCCGGTAAAGGAGCTGAAAGCCGCGCTTGACCTTCCTGCGCATGACCATGGGCCCGAAGCTCGCCGCGCGGTTGAGCTCCATCGCGAAGCTCGACCGGGCGAGCTCGCGCACTGGTCGGTGGCTCAGCCAGCCAGGGAAGTATTGGTTCATGACGCCGAAGATGTCCTTGAGCCCCTGGCGAACCGGGTAGTCCTTGAGGCGCCTGACCTTCGGCACCCAGCTCAGGACGTGGTTGAGCGTGTAGTACTCGAGCTCGTAACGGTAGCGCTCGAAGGCGCCCTTGCGTTCGAAGAACTCGAGCATGTCGGTCAGCACCGGCACGATGTCCATGATGCGCCGGGTGGTTGCCTTGATCGACTGGTCGGGGCGAGTCAGGTCGTAGTGGTACCAGTCGCGCGGCGTGTAATAGATCCGCTCGGCCGCGAAGTAGGTCTTCGGCGCGAAGCTCACGTCGGCGTGGATGACGCCCTCGGGCATGCGCACGTCGCGATCGGCAAACAGCCTGCGGTGGTAGAGCCGGCCGCAAGGCGTCGCCCAGTTCTTGAAGAGCAGGATGCGCTCGCCCGCGCTGAGCATCCGCTCGCTGTCGAGCTCGGGAATCGGGCGGTAAGGCTCGGTGTGGGTGTCGAAGTGGTAGACGAGGTGCCCGATGAGCAGGTCGGCGCCGGTCTCGACGGCCTTGTCGTACATCTCCTGGAGCGTGTCCTCGCCCAGAAAGTCGTCGCCGTCTACGAAGATCAAGTAGTCGCCACTTGCCCGCTCGATGCCGTAGTTGCAGGCCGCTCCGTGGCCGCCGTTCTCCTTGACGAAGCAGCGAAGGATGCCCGGGTGCGCGGCGGCCACCTCGTCGATGATCAGTTGCGAGTCGTCGGTGGAGCCGTCGTTGACGACCAGCACCTCGTAGGGCCGGTCAAACCGCTGCCGGACCACCGAGAGAAGGCAGCGCTCGATGTAGAGCTCGAGGTTGTAGACCGGGACGATTACGCTGACTTTCGGGTGCATGCCGCTGCTTTCTCGGAGAGGAGCTCATCGACGAGCTGCTGCATCTGGGCGACCTGGCGCTCGTGCGAGTAGCGGGCCGCGACGGTCGTGTAGTCCAGCGACACCTTGCGGTCGATGTAGCGCTTGAGGACATAGGCTACCCGGTCCGTCCGCTCGTCGGCGACGAGGTTGCCGCTGGCGCGCAGGATGTCGGCGCACGGCCCGTCTTTCATCGTGATGCCGACGATCGGCTTCTTCGCCCCGAGGTAGTCGGCCAGCTTGCAGGGCAGGAACGGGCTGAAGGCGAGCCCGTCCTCCTCGACCGAGAAGAAGGCGTCGATGAGCACTAGGGCGTCCATCTCGCACATCTTCGCCAGGCTCTCGACGTAGCCGACCTGGCCGCGGAAGGCGACATGGTCGCGGTGGCGCATCGCCGAGTGCGCGGCGAGGTCGAGCGCGGTTGTCGAGCCGTAGAGCTCCACGAGGAACCGGTCGCGGTACTCGGGGTAGATCTGCAGGAGCCTGTCGATGCCGCGGAACAGGACCTCGGCCTTGCGCTTGACCGAGTAGAGGGTGCCGAAGTGGCCGAGCAGGAACTTTTCCGTCGATCGCGCCGCGGGCTGCGCCGAGTACATCTCCGGGTCGAAGGCGTGGGCGATGACTCGCGACTTGGCCGCGTGCTGCTCGAAGCCCTCGAGCATCAGGCGGCGCTGATACTCGTTGTTGAAGACGAGGCGGTCGGCCTGCTCGAACGCGATGCGCTCGCTCTCGTTGTCCTCCTGCCAGTACGGATAGTCCCGCATGTACCGGACGTACGGGTTCTTCGCGGAAGGGTCGCCGAAGTACGCGATCCACGGCAGGCCCGAGCGGCGGCGGATTTCCCAGGCCACCCTGTGGCAGTGGACTTCGTTGGAGTGCGAGATGACGAAGTCGTACTCGCCCGCGCGCGCCTGATAGTGCTCGAGGCAGGCCTTCAGGAAGCCGTCGCGCGCGGCCGCCGAGCGGGGGCGCAGGTGGTCTACCTCGATCTCGAAGCGGCGCAAGTTCCTCCGGTGGTCGAAGGCGAGGAGCCTGTCGTCGCGGATGGCGCGCTTGACTTGCAGCACGTCGAAGTCGGCGTCCAGGTCCTTGATCCTGCGGAAGAAATCGACGTCCGCCGAGCCGACGTAAGGGGCGAAGAACCAGGAGATTGCCAGGCCGCGCGGTCGTCGGGACGTCGCTGCAGCCGCTGTGTCGGTCATGAGGTCCCTCGAGGGCGTCTTTCCAGGTCTCGCCGAGCGCGAGCCAAATCGCCTCCGGAAAAGGGCAGGGCAGATCAACCGCTTGGGCCCCAAGGTGTCAAGTAAGGCGCACCTTCCGCGGCGCGACAAACCAGACGCCCCACCGAGTGACTGTCACCTGGTCGAAACTGCCTGCTTGCACACCACTCCGGGCCCCGCCATCATCCGCGCACCATCCGTGAGGGGCGCCGGACGATGAACATCCTTCTCCTGCACGAGAGAGCAGTCCCCGGCGGCCTCGAAACGCGGCTGCTGACGCACGCCCGCGTGCTCAAGTCCCGGGGCCACCGGGTCCTCGCGGTCCACGCGCCGGGCCTGATGAGCCAGGCGTTCGCCGAGTCGGGGATCGAGGTCGTCCCCTTCGACTTCGGGTCGCGGGAGGACTTCGGCGGCACAGTGGCGAGGCTGCGCCAGCTCATCCGGACCGAGGCGATCGATTTCTGCGACGCCCATCCCTTCATGAGCCTGCTACCAGGAGCGCTCGCCGCGCTCGCCGAGGGGGTCCCGTACTCCCTGAACTTCCACGGCCGGCACGACTGGGACAGCGAGCTCCTGCTCTTTCGGCACACGCTCTCGCTGCTCTGGCCGCACGCGGCCCTGGCGACCGCGAACGCCCCGGCGACGCGCGACTTCTTCGTCTCGGCGTACGGCATCGACGGCTCGCGCTTTGTGTGCGTGCCCAACGCGCTCGACCTCGACGGCCTGCGCGACGCGCCCGAGGCGGGGCTGCCGCCCCGAAGGCTGCTCGTGCTGTCGCGGCTCGACTCCGACAAGCTGCTCTCGCTGCGCGCTGCCGCGCGGGCGATCGCCAGCTACGCCGACCTGGTGCCTGAAGGTCTGGAGGTGCGCATCAGCGGCGGCGGAGACGGTGAGCAGGAGGCCCGCCGCGTGCTGCAGCCGCTCGCAGAGAAGGGCGTCCGCCTCGACTGGCGAGGCCCAACGGCGCGCCCGCAGGAGGAGATCGCTTGGGCTGACGCGGTCTTTGGAATCGGCCGGGCGGCGCTCGAGGGGCTCGCCGCCCGGCGTCCGGTCGTCGTTTGCGGCGCACTCGGCAACCTCGCCGGCCTCTGCCAGGTCGCGGGAATCGAGCGCTGGTTCGAGAGCAACCTGAACGGCCGCAACGGGCCCGACGCCGGCGCCGCGGTCGTGGCCGCGGAGCTCGCCGCGGTCAAGCGCGAGGATGTCTACGCGCTTGGCGACTGGGTCCTCGAGCACGCCGGCCCGGCGCAGCTCGCCGCCTGGGCTGAGGCCATCGAGGGCACGCGCGGGCGCAGCCCGGCCGAGGGCGCTGGGGCGCTCGGCGAGTCGCTCATCGCCTTCTTCTCCGACTATTACCGGGTGATCGCCGAGAAGGCGAAGGTGGTCGAAGCCAGGGAGCACGCCCTGGCGCATGCGGCGGCGACACAGGCGGAGCTCAGCCGGGTTCGCGCCCACGACGCGGCGGTCGCGACCGCCGCGCTCGGGCTCGAGCAAGCCTGCCACCAGCTCATCGCCGGCGCGAGAGCGGCGGGGATGACGTGGCCTCCGCGTCCCATCGAGCAGGCGCGCGCGCTGTGGAGGGTGAAGAAGCAGTTGCTGCCCAGGCTGCGCGAGGCGGTTGCGGAGCTGCACCGAGCCCTGGGATAGGCTGGCGTGTGGAGGCTGCGATCATCTTTACGACGTCATAAAGCTCGCGCGCATGAGGGGCGTGGAGACCGAAATCATCTCTACGACGTCGTAAGGTTCGGCGCTCGGGCACGCGAGGCGTCGCCGCGGTGCGCGCAGGCTATCATGGTCGCCAACATCACATCGGAGAGAACGCGATGCATGAGATGGCACTCGCGCTGCTTGGGGTGTTGCTCGCAGGCGGACCGAATCACGAGCCGGCAACGGCGCCGGCAGCGGCTGTGGAGGCGGTGCAGCGGGTCACCTTCGACGAGCGCGACGGCCGGGTGCTTGAGGGCGTCGTGCGCGCGTTCGCCGACTCGAGCCCGCCGCGCACGGCTTTCACGCTCCTCGAGCGAAGCCCGTCCGGCTCGCGCAAGCTCGCCGAGGGCGTGGGTGCGGCCGCCTATGCGCCCGACGGCGCAATCCTCTACGTCCAGGGCGAATCGCTGATCGAGCTCGACCTTGAAGGCCCCCGCGTCGTCGCGGAGAAGGTGGCGCCCGACTTTGCGCTCGACCCCTCGGGTGAGACCCTGGCCGTCGTTCGGCTCGGCGAGCCGGGCGGCGGCACCGCCATCGACCTGCTCTCGCGAAAGAGCGGAGAGGCCAAGCGCCTGGTCGGTCCCGATGGGCTCAACGGCACGCCCGTCTTCTCACCGGACGGCGACCGCATCGCCTTTTCGTCGACGCGCACCGGCGTCGCCTCGGTCTTCGTCGTGCGCCGCGACGGGGCGGGGCTGCGGCAGGTGACCAACAAGGGCATCAAGGCCGGCCGCGGCGTGCTCGGCCCCGATTTCATCCCGCCCATCGAGTCGCGCCGCGGCCTGCGCTTCGTCGATGGCTCGGTCCTCGAGTACCGCGGCGCCGACGGCCTCTGGCGGGTGAATCTCGAGTCGGGCAGGGCGCGCCCGGCGGAGGGAGGCTCGCGATGATGCGCCCGGCCCTGCTCGCGCTCTCGCTGCTCGTCCCCTCGCTCGCCTCGGCGAGCCCCTATCGCCTGCCGCTGGAGGGCTGCGACCAGCCGACCGGCTGCCAGCCGCAGCCGCTCAACCTCTGCTACGTCACCGCCTACTACGACCACAACGGGCAGGACTGGAGCTGCCGGACCGGCTACACCTACGACGGGCACGTCGGCACCGACTTTGGCGTGGGCGGCTGGTCGCACATCAATCAGCGCCTCGTCGTCGCCGGCAACGACGGCCAGGTCGTCGCGCTCAACGACGGCTGCGACGATCGCAACAACAGCCTCGAGAACTGCAGCTGCGGCGGTGGCTTCGGCAACTTCGTCAAGCTGCAGCATGCCGATGGCCAGGCGACTATCTACGGGCACATGGGCCGAGGGACCATCGCGGTGCAGCTTCACCAACAGGTCACCTGCGGCCAGGTGCTCGGCAAGGTGGCCTCCTCGGGTTGCTCGACCGGGCCACACCTGCACTTTGAGGTCGTCGATCCGCGGTACGGCTCGGACGATCCCTACGCCGGCAACTGCGGCGGGCCCATCAGCTACTGGTTTTCGCAGGGCGCCTACTGCGCGCTTCCCGTCGCGACCGGCTGCACCGTGCTCCAGACGAACGACGCCGACTTCGTGACCGAGACCGTCTTCGACGACACGCACTTCCAGCCGGGCGCGACCTTCACCAAGACGTGGACGATGCGGAATACGGGCTCGACCGTCTGGACGCAGTCGGCCGGGTATCGCTGGGTCTTCGACGGCCAGGAGCAGTTCGGCGCGCCGGCCGCCACCGAGCTTGGTCCAGGCGAGGCGATTCAGCCGGGCCAGGACAAGACCTGGTCGCTCGCGATGAGGGCGCCGGCCACGCCCGGGACATACCGGGGTTACTGGCGCATGAATCACGCGGGCCACGGGCTCTTCGGCGACCGGGTCTGGGTCCAGATCATCGTCGACCCCCCGGGCAACGACGACGGCGCGGTGTTCGTCTCGGAGACCGTGCCCGACGGCACCTCGTTCCCGGCCGGAGCCACATTCACCAAGACCTGGACCTTGCGGAACACCGGGACGAGCACCTGGTCGAAGAGCGCCGGGTATCGCTGGGCCTTTGACGGGGGAGAGCGGTTGGGCGCGCCCGACTTCGTCGAGCTGGACGACGGGGAGGCGGTCGGGCCGAACCAGATGAAGACCTGGTCGGTCGTGATGCGGGCGCCGACGAGCAAAGGCACCTTCCGCAGCTACTGGCGCATGGAGCGCGCGGGCTCAGGCCGCTTCGGCGACCGGGTCTGGGCGGAGATCGTGGTCGTTGCGCAGGAGGGGACCGACGCGGATTCGGACGGCCACGCCTCTATCGGCAGCGGGGGCGATGACTGCGACGACGAAGACGCCGAGGTGTTCCCGGGCAACCCGGAGAGCTGCGACGGTAAGGACAACGACTGCGATGACGCGGTGGACGAGGACCTGACGCGGAGCTGCCAGGCGACCTGTGCCGGCACTCAGACCTGCGTCGACGGGACCTGGGGCCCCTGCGAGGCGCCGGAGCCCGAGGCCGAGGAGTGCAACGGGCGCGACGACGACTGCAACGGGATAGTCGACGACGGGGCGTTCTGCGACGACGGCTACATCTGCCAGAGTGGCCTGTGTCTCCCTGA
>JBMNNX010000398.1:0-4866 GCA_050942745.1 Myxococcales bacterium | reverse complement strand
GGGCCGGGCAGCGACGCGGGGGCTTCGGGCGAGATCGGTGCGCCGGTAGGCGGCGGCTGCGGCTGTACGGGCGCGGCGGGCGCGCCTGCCGCGGCCTTCGGGCTTCTCGCGCTCGCCCTCGTAAGGAAAGGTGGGCGTTCGCGCCGTTCCTAGCCGACATTGACCGCGCGGTGGCGAGTATCGAGAATCAGACCCTTTGCGACGTGTGACCAATGGCACCCATCAACGACCCTCGCCCCCGCTTTCTGCTCACCGCTCTTGTCGGCCTGGCGCTGCTGATCCCGGGCGTTGCCTCGGCCCAGCGGATGACCTTCCTCCACACCCCGCCGCCCAGCGCCGAGGCGGGCAAGGACCTGGAGATCGTCGGCAACGTCTTCGGCGCGGGCGATCTCGCCAAGGCCCGCTGCCGGTATCGCGAGAAGGGGGCGAGTTGGAAGCAGGTCGAGCTCGCCCTCGAGTACGGCGACCTGTTCCGTGCGATCATCCCGGGGCAAGACGTCGTGCCGCCGAGCATCGAGTACTACTGCATCGCCATCGACTACTTCGGCGGGCAGACCGGGCTCTACGGCTCGCAGTCCGCGCCCCGGCGGGTCCGGGTGACGGGCACCTATCGGCCCCGGCGGTCGGCTGCGCCGACTGAGCCTCCTCCCGACGACGGCGCCAAGAAAACTGAGCCGGGCCCAAAGTCCGACCCCACCACCGTCGCGCCCACGGAGCCGACCAAGCCGCTGGAGACCCAACGCCCCGCGCCGGCACCCGAGCCCGCGCCCTACGAGGCTGCGAGGGCTGACGAGCTCGCGCTCTTCGGGGCCGAGGACGTGGTGACCCTGGCGACCCGGCAGGCGCAGTCGGTGTCGGTCGCCCCGGCCATCGCCACCGGCGTTCCCGAAGACCAGATGCGGGCGCTGGGCCTGCGCACGCTGCTCGACGTCCTCAAGACGGTCCCTGGCTTCGAGACGAGCCGCGACGTCCAGGGGTTCCACCGCGTTGCGGCGCGCGGTATGCGCGACGACTCGGCGCTGCTCATCCTCTATGACGGCCACCGGCTCAACAGCCCGTACGACGCGAAGGCGCTGCTCAACCTGCCGACCGCCAACTTCGAGCGCGTCGAGGTCATCCGCGGTCCGGGGTCGGCGCTCTACGGCACCGGCGCGTTTCTCGGCGTCGTCAACGTCGTCTCCAAGCGGCGCGAGGGGCTCGAGGCCGCGGTCTCCGGAGGCTCGTTCGGCTCGGCCGCGGCGCACTTGTCGGCCGGGCTGCGCCTCGGCGAATCGGACTGGTTCATCTTCGGGGACGCCGACTACACCCGCACCGACGGCTACCGAAAGCCCATCGTGAGCGACTCGCTGTCGACGAAGATGGAGTCGGCCGGGCTCAAGGACGAGGAGGCCATCGTCGGCTTGACCAACGACGCCGGGCAGCTCATCAACGTGGGCGCCGAGATCCGGCGCAGCCCGGCGGGCGGGGCGCAGACCAAGCTGAGCGCGCGTTTCCTGCACGAGGACCGCGCCGCGCTCGTCGGCCTCTTCGACGTGCTCGGGCGCGAGTCGAACCTGCTGTGGAGCGTCATCCTCGCCGACCTCTCGCACGAGCAGCCCCTGGGCAGCTCGGGCGCGTTGACCGTGCGCGGCTTCTTCGACCAGCAGATGGTCGATCGGCTCTTCCAGGTCGCGCCGCGCGGCTACCAGCTCGCCGCCGACGTGAGCGCGCCGGTCGGCCTCTTCGAGCGCACCCGCTATACGGCGATGACCTATGGCGGCGAGCTCGGGCTCGACCTCTCCATCGCCCAGTCGCACCGGCTCTCGCTCGGCCTGTCGGGCGCGTTCCAGGACCTGCCGAAGTACACCTACCAGGTGAACTGGGAGCAGGAAGAGGTCTTTGCCGACCTGCGCGAGCCGACCGGGTTCACGGCCCGCCAGTCGATGAGGGAGCTCAACCGGCGCCTGGTCGCCGGCGCCTTCGTCCAGGACGTCTGGCGCGTCCACGAGACGCTCTCGCTGACGCTGGGCCTGCGCGCCGACGTCACGCAACTCCCGAAGACCAGCGAGAGCGGCGGCGAGGTCCTCATCCAGGGCACGCGCATGGTGCCGAGCCTCAACCCGCGGCTCGGCCTGGTCTGGTCGCCGGGCGAGGGATGGAACTTCAAGCTCCTGTACGGCCGGGCCTTCCGCGCGCCGACGATGCAGGAGCTGGCCGAGCGCATCCCGACCACGGACCTGTCGCAGGGCCGGTTCGAGGGCGACCCGGGCCTGAAGCCGGCGACCATCGACACCGTCGAGGCGGGCGTCGAGACCGCCACCGCGGTCGGCGAGAACAAGGTGCGCCTGCGCGCCAACGGCTTTTTCAACAACTTCACCGACCCAATCATGGCCATCGACACCTCGGGCAACATCATCCCGCTGTCGAACCGCAAGCTGGGCGTGAGGGTCTGGGGCGCCGAGGCCGAGGTGCGCTTCGAGATCTCCAGCCGCGCCTACACCTTCATCAACTACTCCTGGTTCCGCGCCATCGACCTCGCCGCGCCCGAAGGGTTCCAGTACCTGGTCGACGTGCCGCAGTACCGCTTCAACTGGGCGGCGCAGCTTCCCCTCGGGCGGCACTTCGACCTCGCGGTGCTCACCCAGCTCGGCGCCGAGCGGCGCAACAACGCGCGCAGCCAGCTCGAGACGATGCGCTACTACCGCATCCCGGCCTACGCGCTCGTCGGGGCGCAGCTACGCACCGAGCAGATCGCCGAGCACTTCGACTTCGCGCTCACGGTCCAGAACCTCTTCCAATACGAGCTCTATGACGACGTGCCGCGGCCGGACAAGGGCCGGATGCCGGGGCTGCTGCCGCGCGAGGGGCTCGGCGCCTACTTGACCGCGCGCATGCGCCTCTAGAGGGAACAGATGAGACTGCCCAGACGAATCCAGCCCCTCCCGCTCGTCGCCGCACTCCTGGCCGTCGGGTGTGTCGAGTACAACGAGGAGTGCTCGCGCTTCATGGAGGATCCCGACGGCGTGGCGGGCTACCTCGCCGGCGACGTGCCGATCACCAAGCCCGTCGTGCGCACCGATGACAACGCGATAGGCCAGCTCGTCGCCGAGGCCTACTACCACGCCTTCGACGACCAGCAGTCGAAGTACTGGCCCGATATCGCCTTGGTCAACAGCGGCGCCATCCGCTACGAGGGCGTCTGCGAGTCGCGCGAGAAGCTCTTCGGCGGGCCGGTCAAGCGCAAGGTGCTGCGCGACGTGCTGCCGTTCGACAACCGCGTGGTCGTCGTCAGCGTGACGCACCGGCAGCTCAAGAACATCCTCGAGCACTCGGTCTACAAGTACGACACGACGGACCCGAAGGGCTGGTTTCTGCAGCTTTATGGCGGCGAGGTCTTCGTCGACTGCAGGGAGCCGGGCGAGACGCTCAACCCGGACGGCACCCGCGCCACCGAGGGCCGGCGCATCACTCGGATCCTCATCCACCACCGTCCGTGCGAGGAGAACCCGGACAACCCGAGCTGCGGCCAGAGCGTCGAGGTGCCGCTCGATCCGCCCTCGGACACGGAGAAGATCCGCGTCGTCGTCGACAGCTTCCTGCAGGGCGGCGGGGACGGCTTCGGCGACTTCAAGGCGGTCGATCCCAACGCGAGCGACACGCTGTCGGCGGGCAGCTTCAACTTCGAAATCGTCGCGCGCTACTTCTCGAAGGCCTATCCGGCCGAGGCGCCGCTGCCGGCGACCGCCGCAGACCGCGTCCACCTGCACGAGTGTCGCTAGCGCCGGCGCTTGCGCGCTGAAAGGACCTGCCGCCGTCGACAGCGCGTGGGGAGGGGACCTGTCGCGCAAGGCCTGCCCGCATGGCCCCAGCGCAGGCGCGCGTCGGTTCGCCCGGCGGTCGATGATCGGCGTCGCCCCAGCTCGGCGAGCTGCGGGTGCGCCGCCGGAGCGGGGCGCGGCAAGTGGCGGGAGAGGGGCGGGCGATGCGTTCGCCCCGGGGAAAGGCGCCTGGTGAAGCTCGCGGCCGGCGCGGGCTCCAGTTCGTCAGGCCCGGACGACGGGCCACTCGCTGGCGCGGCATAGGCGGCGAAAACGAGGCGCGCGCGGGGCACCGCGCGACGGTGCGCGAAGGCGGCTTCGCCCCGCGTGACCCCGGGCGCGCGCCCGGTCACAACGAGCGGTGCGAGCTCGACCGGAAGCTAGACCGCGTCGCGCTCGCGCGGATCGTCGGCGTCGCGCTCGCTGCCGACCACGTCGTTGACCGAGGGGTAGCGCATGATGTCGTTGCGCGCGATGCGCCAGGCCTGCTGCACGATCCACGAGAGCGAGCGATCCTGGCGGGTCGCCTCCTCCTGAATCTCCTTCAGCATGTCCTCGGGGAAGTAGAGGCTTTGCTTACGCTTGTCGGTGCCGGACATCGAGTGCTCCTCGGGATGGATGGCGTGCGCCCTACATAGGCGGGCAGGTCGTCCTTTGGCCTTCAATATCCGACACTTGTATGCGCGTCAACAGATCGGCCGGAAAGGCGGGCGCAGCCGGCGAGCGCCGAAATGCCCGTTTTTTCGCGCTATTGGCGTTTGCCCCCAGGCCAGCCAGCTGCCCAGCCTGGCGGGCGAAGGCGCGCCCTCGACTTGTCGTCGCGCCCTGGCGCCGTGGGGCGCGGAAGCGGGTGCGGCCCCGCGTCTGGCCGGCGGCAGCGGGCGATTTCCCGGGCTTCGGTTCGCCGTGGAGCCGGCTTTCGTTGCCCGAGCCTCGGGCAGATGTCAAGCGACAGCAATTTCTGACCCCCTTACGTCACTAAGACTGACCCCCTCCGGGCCCCGGTGATCAGCGACCGCCTATCGGTCGCTGGTGTGTCGTTTCGGTCTGGCGGGGTGGGGCCTGCGGG
>JBMNNX010000173.1:0-14739 GCA_050942745.1 Myxococcales bacterium | reverse complement strand
TTCGGCCGAAGCGGCGCAGCAGGCGCTCTGCGCGCTGGCGGCCGAGGCCCGGCACGACGTCGCGGTCGCCTCCGCGCGCATGGCGAACGGGCGCTGTCCGGTCGAGCCGATCCTGAGCCGGCTCTCGCGCGGCGGCTCCGAGACGCTGGCGGCGCTGGCGGTGCTGGCGGTGACCGGCGGAGCGGAGGGCGCCGCCAAGGTGACCGCGCAGCTCGACTCCTCCGACGAGCAGATTCGACTAGGCGCTGCCCTCGCGCTCGCCTCGCTCCAGGCTCCGGAGGCCGAGCCCAAGGTGCTCAAGATGCTCTCCGCGGAGGCGGCGAGGCTGGTCCGCTCGCGCCAGAAGTGGATCGCCGGACCGCTGCCGCTCGTCGAGGCTGAGACCGACGGCCACGGCCACAAACACGGGGAGGACGAGGCCGGCCTGCCGCCCCAGCTCGCCAGCTACCTCGCCGCCGAGCGCGAGCGCAAGGAGAGCTTCAAGGCCATGCTCGAGCGGGTCGATACGCTGAAGGCCGCCCGCGCCGAGGCGCAGGGTATCCGCATCGTCGATCGCGAGGAGAAGACGCCGCTCGACGTCATGGATGACGTGCAAGAGGGCGAGATTCGGCTGCTGATAGCGCTCGAGCGGGCCGCAGGTGCGCTCGGTTCGCAGGGCGCGGTGCCCATCCTCGAGCAGCTCGCGTCCGATCCGGTCGTCGCCATCCGCGCGGCGGCGTGCGGGGCGCTCGCCAGGACGGGCGCCCAAGGCGTCGAGCGCGCCGGCGCCTGTCTGCTCGACCGATCGCTCGAGGTCGTGCGCGAGGCGGCGAGGGGGCTCGTCATGGCGGGACCCGCGGCGGTGCCCGTGCTCCAAGAGGCGCTGGGGGAGCGCGGCGCCGACCGTTCGGAGATCATCCGCGCGCTCGGCGAGCTGAAGGCGGCGGCCGCCGCGCCGGCGATCGCGAAGCTCCTGGAGGTCGGCGGGCTCGAGAGCGTCGAGGCGGCGGTCGCGCTCGGAAAGCTCGGCGACCGCGCGCACGTCGGCGCCCTCGCCACGCAGCTCGCCGACCGCACCTGTGTCGCGAGGTTGGAGATCATCGAAGCGCTCGGGGCGCTGGGCGACCCGTCGGCGGCCGAGGCGCTCACCGGGGAGCTGTTCAACGAGCGGCCAGACATCCGCGCCGCCGCCGCTCGGGCCCTCGGCAAGGTGGGCGCGGGCGCCAAGACGGAAGCGCTCTCCGCGCTACGCTTCGACTACTACGCCGAGGTGCGGCGAGCGGCCGAGGAAGTCCTCGGCCCGGAAGGCGGGGGACCCTGATGCCGGACATCCGAGAGCTCAAGGACCGGGCGACGCGCCATTTCTCGAAGGGCAAGTACGAGAAGGCCGTCTCGGTCTACGAGGAGCTCTGCCAGCTCGAGCCCAAGGACATGCAGGTGCGCGTGCGCCTGGGCGACGCGTACGTGAAGTGCGACCAGCGGGCGAAGGCGGTCTCGGTCTACCGGGTCGCGGCCGAGACCTACGCGCGAGAGGGCCTGCTTCCTCGCGCGATTGCGGTCTGCAAGCTCATCCTCGAGCTCGAGCCCGAGCACGTCGCGACCCAGCAGACCCTCGCGCAGCTCTATGCCCGCAAGTCCGGCGTGTCGCTCGACGGGGCGGCGCCGAAGCGCCCAGCGGCTGCCCTGGGCACGCGCGCGAGCGCTGCGCCGCGGCGCCCGGAGCCGGCGGCGCAAGCGCCGCAGGTGGCTGCGCCCGCGGTGGCGGAGGTCGAGGAGGTCGAGCTCGATACGCGCGAGCGGTCCTTCGAGCCGGGGGGGCGCGGCGCCGGGCAGGCGCTCGAGCCGGAAGCGCCCGACAGCCCGGGGCTCGAGCTGCAGGCGGCGGGCGAGCAGGCGGATTGGAAGGGCGCTCCGGCATGGGAGCCGCCCGAGGCGGAAAAGCCGGTGGAGGCCGCCGAGGCCGCGCCCGAAAGTCCGCGCGAGCCCGCCGAGCCCCAGGCGCCTGTTCCGGCGCCGAGCGAGGTCCTGCTCGAGATCGAGCTCTCCCCCGAGGAAATCGGACTGCCTCCCGGCGCTCTCGCGGCTGAGCCGGTGGCGCTCGAGGAGCCGGAAGGATCGCCGGCCGAGCGCGAGCCCGCGCAGGCGGCTTCGCCGGCGGCGCCCGCCGAAGCGCGGCCCGAGCGCGACGACGTGCTGTTCGCCGGCGACGGGTCGGCAGGCTTCTCGCTCGGGGACATCGATCTTGGCGAGCCCGAGCTCGTGGGCATCAAGACCGCGCCCGCGGCGCGCGCGGAGCCCCAGACTGTCGAGGCGTCGGCCGGGCAGGAAGCGCGAGAGGCCGCGCATCCGGCCCAGTGGTTCGAGCCGCCCGAGGGAAGCGCGCCGACGAGCCTGGTGGACCTCGAGATCGCCCGGGTCGACGAGGACGCGGAGATCGAGGTCCTCGTCGTCTCCTCGGACCAGCCCCAGGGCGTGGGCGACCTGCCGCAGATTCCGCTCTTTTCGGACCTGTCGCGCGAGGCCTTCATCGATCTCGCCTCCCGATGCACGCTGGTGCGGCCGCAGCCCGGCGAGACGATCGTGCAGGAGGGATCGGTCGGCAGGTCCTTCTTCGTCGTCTCGAGCGGCAGCGTGAAGGTGTGCAAGGGCGACGTCGTCGTCGCGCGGCTGAAGGAGGGCTCGTTCTTTGGCGAGATGGCGCTGCTGTCCGGGGCGCCGCGCGCCGCCTCGGTCGTCGCCGAGGAGGACACCGAGTGCCTCGAGATCTCCGCCAGCCTGCTCGCGGGGTTGCAGCGCCGCTATCCGCACGTCCGGCAGGTGCTCAAGCGCTTTGCCCGCCAGCGGTTGCTCGCCAACGTCATGGCGACGAGCCCGCTCTTCCGACCCTTCGACAAGAAAACCCGCAACGGGCTCGTCGAGCGGTTCAAGTCGCGTGAGGTCGGCGAGGGCGAGGTCGTCCTGAGCGAGGGGAGGATGAGCGACGGCCTGTTCGTGCTGATGAGCGGCGAGCTGGAGGTCTCCAAGACCAAGGAGGGGGCCGAGGTGCCTCTGGCGGCGCTCAAGGAGGGCGACGTCTTCGGCGAGATCTCGCTGCTCACCAAGAGCCCGGCGACCGCGACGGTCAGGGCGGCAAAGCGCTCGACGGTGCTGCGGCTGCCGCGCGAGGACTTCGACGAGGTCATCAGCCTCCACCCGCAGATCCTGATGCTGGTGAGCGAGCTGTCGGACGAGCGGCTGCAGATCCTGCAGGCGCTCGAGGCGGGCACGGTCGAGGCGGGCGAAGAGGGGTTGATGCTCGTTTGAGCGAGGGCGGGGAGGCTCGGACGGCGGGCCTCCCCGGCGGTGGCGCGCTCGAGGGGCAACGAAGCGGAGCAGCGGCGGCGCGACGCGCGGAGGATCCTCGGTGCTAGGCCGGGGCGTCGGTCCTCAGGGCAGCGCGGGGCGACCGCTACTCGCCGCGAGCGCGCTTCTGGAACGCCTCGCGCTCGATGAGCCCGGCGTCCACGAGCATCTCCACGAGCACGCGCAGGGCCCGGGTCTGGTGCGTCGCCAGCTCCTCGAGCCGCTCGAGACGCGCGGTGAGCGCGTCGAGGCGCGGCGAAAGGGTCTGGGCAGGCGGGGAGGGCGGGGCGGCAAGTGCCGCCGGCGGCTGATCGACGCGCTGGTCGGTCGGAGTGAAGCCCGGGATGGCCGGTCGGGCGCTCTCGCGCGCCTCGCCGTAGTAGTAGCGCCGGATGGCCCGGTCGATGTCATAGGCACCGGCGATGACCGGCTCGACCGTGTATTCGGTGTGCCTGGCCACCTCTTCGAGGACGGCCTGGTTGGTCGGATCGCTGGTAGCCAGGCGCAGCACCCGGCGCGTTGCGTCGGCGCCCACCGGCATGACGCCCAGGCGCTCGCAGACTTGGATGGACAGCAGCTCGGTGACGTCTGGCGGTAGCTGCGTCGCCGAGAGATCGATGCACGGCATTCCGAGCTGGCGCGAGAGCGCGAGGCTCATCGTGCGCTCGTCGAGAAAGCCCAGGTCCACCAGGTGCCGCCCGAGCCTGCCGCCCCACTTCTGCTGTTCGGCGAGCGCGGTCTGAAGCTGCGCGCTGGTGATGACCTGGGCCCGTACGAGTATCTCGCCCAGACGCGGCTGCGGCCCGCGAGGGGCCGCGCTTCGCTTGGGGGCGTCGGCCACGACGGTTACGGTGCGGCCTGCGCGGCCGAAGCGGGCTCGGCCTGCGCGGGGCTCTTGGCCGCCGCGAGCTTCTGGGCCTCGGCCTTCTCCTCTGCCGTCAGTTCCTTGGCCCGGAAGACCTTGTACATGGCCTGCTTGCCCTCGATGCGCAGCACAGCCACCATGCCGACCGACTGCGTGCCGTCGTTCATCGCCCAGGCAATGGAGTCGGCGGGGCCCGGGTTCAGGTAGAGCTTGTCGGCCAGGGTCCCTTCGCGGATGACGTTGGTGCCGTCGAGGTCGGTGGCGCGTCCGCCCGCTTCCTTGATGTTGGCGAAGACGCCGAAGGGGATATTCGCCTCGAGGATGAGGGCGTTGAGGTTCGAGTCGCCGACGTTGCCGGCCTCGGTGGCCTGATCGACCGCGGTCGGAGCGCTCCCCTTGGGCGGGCCGTGCGAGATGAGCACGACCGGGTTCTTCGCCTCGCCCGCGAGCTGCTTGAGGGCGGCGACGTCCTGCTTGAAGTACTGGCAGCCGGTCGCGCAGTGGATGTAGCGCCGGTCGTGGTAGCCGGGCAGGCTGAGCAGGTCGGCGTCGTCGTAGGCGACGTGGCGCACCTTGTTCATGTTGACGACGTTCGCGAACTTCTTCTGGAGCGCGCTGATCGCGTCGTTGAAGTCGGCGCGGCACTCGCGGTTGCCGATGGTGACGAAGAGCGGCAGGCCGGTCTCGGCCAGCGGCGTCAGGGCGCGCGCGATGGACTCCTTGCTCTCGCCCGTGTCGCCCGCCACGAGGATCGCTTCGACATTCTCAGATTTGAAGAACTCGACGTACTTCCTCAGGTTCACGAGGTTCTCGCCCGAGTCCTCGTTCACGTTGGCGATGACCCCGAAGACGGCGATGCTGTCGGCGTCGCGGCCATCCTCGGCGAAGGTGAGCTTGTAGCCGTTGAGCTCGGCCTTCTTGCCGCCGATGGTGAGCTCTGCGGGCACCGCGTGGTCGATGGGACCCGCGCACTCAGGGTCGCTCTTGCCAGCGACCGACGGTGTGGAGTTGTCGAGCTTGGCGCTGCGCGCCGAGGCATCGACCGCCGCGGGCGCGGGCGCGGCCTGCTTGGCCGGCGGGGCTACCGGCGCCGGAGCTTCTTGTTTCTTGCAGGCGCCGAGAGTGAAAGAAGCGGCTGCGGCGAGAATCCAAGGGCGCAGATCCATGAGGTTTCTCCCGTTTGGGTCAGACGTAAAAGGTCGGGAAGTATACCGGCAGGCATGGGGGGCGGCAAGCAGCGCCCAGAGCGGCCTTCGAAGGGACCGCCTGTTGGATGGCTGGCGCTGTCGCTCGTTTCGCAGACTGCCGTCCTCTCCGCGGACGGGCCTCGTGGCCCCGGGGACGCCTGCTCGGATCGGCGCGAAGCGCGGCAGGCGGCCGGCGGCGCGAGCGGCTGCCAAAAAGTTGACCGGTCGGGCTGCCGACCGAGAATCCGCAACAGGGAGCCCGCCGCGCCGGCGGAGTCCCTGTTGCGCGGAGAAGCTCGGGTGAGGCAAGCGAGCGCGAGGGTGTTGCGGACGGAACCGCTCGGGATGGCCGAAGCGCTGTGCGCTGCCGAGGCCCTGCGACCGGGCGATCTGCGGCGCTTCGAGTACCAGGGCGATCTGCTCGGCGCCGCGGTCGTCACCGACGGCTTTGCGCCGGTGCCCTTGGAGGCCTTCGACGCGCTGGCGCCGAGGCTCGAGGCCGAGGCGCAGGCCGCCTACTTCCATTTCCTGCGCCTCTCGTTCGGCTCGGGGCGCAACTTCTGCCGCGTCCCGCGGCGCGAGCTGCGCTCCCGGCTCGGGCTGGCAGAACGGCGCTTGAACCGAGTCCTCGGCGCGCTCGAGCAGGCAGGCGCAATTCGTGCGCACCACCGCGACAACCGAGGGACGCTCTATCGGGTCTTCCTGCCCTCGGAGATCGAGGGCAGATCGCCGGGAGGCGTCGTGCTCGGCGCGCGGTGCGAGCCACCCACCAAGCATTCAGGGGCACTCGAGCCCCTCGCGGCGCGAAAGGCAGGTCAGCGATGAAAGAGCTGATGGCAGGCTCCCGACCGGAGCTCGATGGCGAGGAGATTCGGGCCATCATCGGAAGGCTGCGCGCGCGGATGCGGCGCGCCAACGATCCTGACCCCCTCCACCTCGAGTTCATCGAGGACGACCTGCGCGAGGGTGGGGCCGCGCTCGAAGAGGTCGAGGCCTTCTTCGCCGACGTCCTGCGGCTGCTCTCGAGCCCCGAAGCGCGGGCGGCCGACCTGGTCGACCTCGCCGACGACACCACGGTGCTCGATCGGCTCGACTACCTCGTGGTGGTCGTCAACAACCTGCGCCGGCGGCTAATGCACATCGCGCAGTGCTGCTCGAATTAGCGGGCACGGGCGCGCTCTCGCCGCCGCCGGCGGCGAGGCGTGCGAGGGGAGGCGGGGCCGTGCTCGCCGGGGAGCGCGGCTCTTCCGGGTTGATCGCGCTCGCCCGAGCGGGCCTGCGCGCGAAGGCGCGGCCTACCACTCCATCTTGCTGGGCCTGGCCGCCGAGCTCTTGAAGTCGGGGCGCGCCACGCTGCTGAGCACCGCGCGCACCGGGCCGAGGTCGATGACGCCCATCGCCGCCAGCGGCAGGCGCATCGCGTCGTCGCTTATCCAGACGTGGACCTCGCGCTTGAGCGGCGAGCCTCCGATGCGGGTCGCCACGCCGGAGAGGTGGAAGGCGTCGAACTCGCCCGCGGGCGTCGAGACGTGCTCGCGGGCTTCGACCTTGCCCTCGACCCGCCACATGCGGCGCATCGCGTAGACGTCGAAGCAGAAGGTCTGGCCGATGCTCAGCGGGATGGCGCGGAACAGGTAGATGGCGCCGATGTAGTCGAGCGCGTCGGCGCGAATCTCGTTGCGCGCCGAGCCGGTGCGCTGGCCGGTGCGCCAGGCGATCTTTACGAGCTTCTTGTCGCGTTCGAAGTCCACGTCGCCGATCCGGTGCCGGTTGTCTTCGCGCAGATCCTCGTGGAAGCGGTCGGGCCGCAGGTCCTTGGCCCGCAGGTAGCTGACGAGTTCGGCCTTCACCTTTCGCACCTTATTGAAGAAGGTGTTCGACTCGGCGCGCACGCGGACCGGCAGCACGGCCTTCTTTCCGCGGCCCTGGGCGGGCAGCACCTCGAAGCTCATCGTGCCGGCGCGCACGCCCATCACGTCGATGTCGTAGCTGAGCAGCTCTCCAGGCGAGAACGGGGGCGGGCCCGAGCGCGGCTTGGGCAGCATCGCGCAGGCGCCCGCGGGGGCAGGCGTCACTCCGGCGACCCGCGGGGGCGGCGGCTTGCTCGCCCGCTGGCTCGACTGAGCGGCGGGAGGCGCGGCGGGCGCCTGGGGTTGAGCGCTTGCGCTCGCGAGGAGGAGGATCGAGGCGACGAGCGGTCCGAGCGGCATGGGGGTCTCCTGGCGCGGATGCTAGCACGAGCCTCGGGCCGGACCTTCCGCGCCCAAGGAGTTTCGGAAGTGAGGCTTCGACGGCGCGGGGATGCGGCTATTCGCGGGCTCGCGCCGAGGCCTGCTCGATCTGATCGGCGAGCGCTTCTCGAACCTGACGCCAGCGGCCGGGTTCGCGCTCGATGAGGTAGGGCTTGAAGGCCAGGCTTGCCGCGGCCTGCTCGGCCTGCGCACCGAGCCCGAGGTCGCGCGCGAGCTTCAAGTACTCGTAGTCCTCGAGCCCGTCGCGCAGGTGCTTGAGCCTTAGCGACTCGACAGGCACGTGTCCCTTGCCGCCGATTCGCTCGGGCGTGCCCGGGTAGAACAGCGTGCCGTCGCCGTTTCCGTGGAAGCGCCACACGCACTCCCAGGGGTTCGCCGGCTCGCCCCGCGGGCCCGGGTTCCAGGCCTCGACCGTGTTGAAGTAGAGCTCGCCCTCGACGCCATGTCGGAAGGCGAGCACGCCCATGGCGCGGTTGAGCGCCGCGGGGTGATCGACCATGTACGAGGGCCAACCGGAGAAGTAGGCGCGCGACTGCAGGTCGGACGCGGGGACCGGGCCGCAGCCGTGACTGCCGCACGATTGGTACCACCAGAGCTTGGCGCCCTTCTGGCGGGCCGCCTGATAGCGATCGAGCGGGACGACTCCGCGGCAGTAGGCGTCGCCGGGCCTCGGAAAGAGGCAGTTGATGTTCGGCGCGAGGATGTCGATGACGCCCTCGATGAGCGGGTTGAGCGACGTGGTGACGAGCACGCGCAGCTCGCCGTCGGCCTTGTGGGCCGTCTCGGCGATCCGCCTGACGAGCGGCAAGTCTTCGGGGCGCGGCTCGTCCTTCGCGTAGATGAAGGCGCGCGACAGCCACCCGCGCTGGCGTAGGTGCTGCGCGTAGGCCCGAAGGTAGGCGAGCAGCTCGTCCTCGCTTTTCGCCTTCGGGTGGAGGCGTACGTCGATGCTGGTGAAGCGCGCCCCGTTCTCGAGCGCGGTGCCGTCGAGGAAAGGGCCGACCTCGGCGTCGTAGGCGCCGAAGTCGAGCTCGAGCGGATCGCGGTTGACCACGCGCGGCGGCTCCATGCTCATCCCGTGCAGCGAGATTCGATGGCGCAGGGCGGCGGTCGCATAGAGCCGGGTGAGCTGGCCGACGGCTTCGTCACCGAGACCGTGGCCGCGCACCGCGCTCAAGCCCGAGAAGCCGAAGGAGGTCTCGAGCGACGAGGTGGCGGGGAGGGCGAAGCTCCGCACGCGGACTTGCGTAGGGAAGCGGATCGTCGGTCGGTCCTTTGCCTTGGCGACGACGTGGCCGTGGTAGGTGCCGGGGGCGGCGGCTTGCGGAGCGCAGACCTCGAGGTAGAGCACGACCGGCTCGGCGCCCCGCGACGAGGCGGGAAACGCGTTGCGACGCTCGCCCGAGTAGAGATCGACCGCCGGGATCAACGGATCGGGCCAGCGCCCGGCGCGGCCCTCGAAGTTGGAGGGCTCGCTCACCTTGATGAAGGCTTCGCGGTACAGCCGCACCTCGAGAGTGCCGCCGTGTTTCGCGCGAAGTGGCGTCGCGGTGGCCACCACACCGGAGACAGGTGCCTCGGCGGCGAGCTGGGCGCCCTCACACTCACCGCGCGCAACTGTGAGCTCGATGGACTGCCGGCCTTCTGGGAGACGATCGCCCGCTCGCAGCTTCACCATGCTCCCGAGTGCCCTGACCCAGGGCGCAGGCTCGCTCGGGCTGAGCGCGAGGGCTAGTCCGGCGAGTGCGGCCAGCGACAGCGGCGCGAGGGCCATCCCTCGGCGAAGCCCGCGCGACGCCCCTCGAGGCGTTCCTCCCATCTCCCCGCCTCCTGCGAGCGGGCGCAGCGTCGTGCAGGCGCCCGCAAAGTCGCCGGTAAAGTGGCAAGGCCGGGACGCGAGCGCTACTCCGCGGGGCTAGCGGTCGAGGCGCGCCCGGCTCAGTAGGCGGTGATTCCCTTTTGATAGCTGACGAGGTTGGCGGCGAGCGTGCCGACGAGGAACTCGGCGTCCAGGCGCACCGGGATGTGCCGCGCGTCATCGGTGACGAAGATGCGCAGGTCGCGCTTGGTCGCGAGCTGGCCGGAGAACTCGACCTGGACCCGCAGGACCTTGGTGTCGAAGCGGCCCGCCTTGGTCTCGACTTTGGCCTTGCCTTCGACGTCTACCTTGAGCGTGAAGACGCGCCGCCCGGTGAAGATCGGCATCTCTTCGTGGTCGCCGATCTCGAGCTTTTTCTCGCGGATGGCAAAGAGCGCGGCGAGGATGTCCTGAGCGCCAGGGGGCACGTCGAAGCTTTGCTCTTCGCGGGCCTTGCCCGGCCTGTCGCGGCGGGTGACCGCCTTGTTCTTCTCGCGGTCGAAGCGAATCCGCTCGCGGCGCCGCTCGTTCTTCTCTTCAGCCGACAGCTCGTTGCCCAGCGTGAGGCGATCTTCGGGGTTCCACCAGGTGATGTACTTGTCCTTGATCGGGTAAAGCACGAACACCGGATCGGTCTTGGCGACGGCCATCACCGGCCAGACCGTCTCGCCTTCGATCTTGGTGCTGGCGCCGATGATGGTGTGGACCTTGCCGACCGGAAGCCCGAGGAACTGGCACTCGAAGGTCAGGGTTTCGGCCGGGCCAAAGGCTCGCTCCCCGGCGAGCGCCGGGCTCGCGGCGAGCAGGGCGAGCGCCGTCAGGGACGCTGCGGCGAGGCTCTTCGGGGGCGAGATTCGCAGATGCATGGGGTCCTCGAGTTCCTACAGGCTGTGCCGACTAAGGACGGCCAGGGCGCTCTTTTATTTCTTGAACAGACACGGGGCGCAACTGCCTGACAGCGAGGCCGGCAAGCAGTTGCCTGTCAACGCGTCAGCCGCGAAGATGCGCGCCATGCGTCGGTTTCTTGTCACTTTGGGCTTCTTGCTCGCCTTGCCGTTGCCGGTCCGGGGCGACGAGTACCACTACAACGACGTCTTCATGGGGCCGCGCGCCTCGGGGCTCGGCGGGACGATGATCGGGCTCGCCGACGATCCGTCGGCTGCCTGGTACAACCCGGCCGGCCTGGCCCACGCCGAGAAGGAGACGGTCTCGCTGAGCACCACGGCGGTGCTGGGCAAGGTCCTGACGCTCGAAGGGTACCTGGGCGGCGATCTCGATCTTGAGTCGGCGGCCGCCTTCTCTCCGGCCAGCGTGACGACCTGGCCGCTGCTCTCCGGCCGGTTCGCGTTCATGGGCGTGACCCCGTCCCAAGACGCCTACCGCGTCAACCGGGTCATCGACCGGCCTGTTCCGGACAGCAACCTGCTCGAGGCGAGCATCAGCCGCGAGCGCTCGGACAGCACCTACCAGGTCGGCGTGGCCTACGGGCAGGAGATCGGCCGCGACATCGATCTGGGCGTGGCCATCTGCTACGTCTACCGAAGCTACCGGGAGCACCGTTCCGACTTTCAGCGCTTCAGCGTCGCCGACTCGCAGGGCAACGTGGCCTTCGAGCACACCTTCGACGAGAAGGGCATCAGCCACGGCGCGATGCTCGTAGCGGGCCTGCTCTTCCACCCGGGCGGTCATGACGGACCTTTCCGGCTGGGGCTGACCGCGCGCACCGGGGCCAACGTGTCGAACTCGGCGTTCCTGCGCCAGACGACGTTCCGGGGCAAGCCGTCTGCCGACGATCCCGAGCGAGTCGCCTACGAGCGGGTCCCCAACGACGACCTGAAGAAGGCCGACTCCAAGATCCCGCCCGCGCTCGGGTTGGGCATCGCGTGGCGGCCGCTGCCGGGCTGGACGATCGCGGTTGACGGCACGCTGCACGGCTTCGTGGAGTACGAGAGCTATGGGTACACGGTCTCCAAGCTCTCGACCTTCAACGGCTCGTTCGGCACCGAGGTGCGGCTGACCGACGATCTCGGCGCGCGGCTGGGCGTCTTCACCAACCGCACCAGCGCAACGCGCGACGTGAAGAGCTCGGACCTGCGGCCGGATAGCTGGGACCAGTACGGCGGGACGCTCGGCGGCACCTACTTCGGCAAGTACCACAGCATCAGCGTGGCGCTGAAATACGCGCGGATGACCGGCAAGGCGACGATGCCGGTGGGCGGCGACTTCGAGGTCCTCGACGTGAGCGGCCGCGAGATAGGCGTGGTCTTCGGCGGCAGCTACTACTTCTGATCGCCTCGGCGGTCTTCTTGATCGACCCGGCGCTCGCCCCGGCGGCGCGCGGTGGCGACTGCGTTCGCCGTCGCGCTGTCGGACAGGCCGTCGTCAGGCTCCCGCGGGCAGCCCTATCGCGCCCCGGAGGTCAGCCGAGCCTCGTCCGCAAAGACCCTGCGGCCGTCGTCTCGCTAGTGCTCGTAGGCGACGCGCAGCGCGATCTCGCGGCCCATGCCTGGGATCGGCGCGTGGCCGCCGTCGTAGGGCTGCAGGTAGAGGAAGCGCTGCCCGAGGAGGTTGTAGACGCCCGCGCCGAGCTCGAGCCCTTCGAAGGTGGCAGGCCGGTACGAGACGAAGAGGTCCACGAGCCAGGTCGGCTCGACCTGCTCGAGCTGCCGGGCAGAATCGCTCCCGGCGACGTAGCCGTGGCGGCCGCTCAGGAAGACCAGCGAAGGCGCGATGAAGAGCCGCCGCAGCGGCTCGAGCCGGCCCGACGCCGCCAGCTTGTGGCGGGCGAAGCCGATGAACGTCGCGGACTCGCCGGGCACCGCGTAGACGGGGACCTCGTTGTCGTGCGCGTGGTAGTAGGCATACGCCAGCGTCGCTGAGGCGCGCGGGTGCTCGTAGCGCAGGATCGCCTCGGCGCCGCTTATCGCCGTGTTGTTGTAGTTGACGTAGCCCTCTTCGCCGGTCGCCTGGTCGATGTCGTAGACGATGGGGCCGGCGATGGCCATGTCGAACAGGTTGACCGCCGCGTACAGGCTCTCGCCGAACAGGTAGCCGGCTTCGAGCTCGAAAACCCGGGTCCGCTCCGGCCGGATGTCCGGGTTGAGGCTGATGTTCTCGACCCCCGGGGCCTTGAAGGCATTGCTCCAGAGCGCTTTGAGGTGAAGGTCGCCTATCTGCCGCGTCAGGCCGAGCCGCGGCACGAACGAGCCGCCGACCGCGCTGTGTCTCTCGTAGCGCGCCCCTGCCGTCACGTTGACGATGGAGTTCCGCCAGTCTCCCTGCAGGAACAGGGCGAGGTTGCGATAGGAGACCTCCCGCGCGCCGTCGGCGAACGGCCCGTTGAGGCCGACGTAGTCGCCGTGGGCCGCCGCCCAATCGAGCTGGCCCTGGACGCCGCCGGCGACGTCGAGCCCGTCGAGAGGCCTCCACGCGAGCGCGAGGCTCGCGTCGAGCCGCTCGAAGGTCTTGTTGTAGTAGGCCAACTCGCGGGCGAGCGGATCGCTGTCCACCATGCGCCAGGGCGACTGGTGCTTGTAGCGGACCTTCGAAGTGAGGGTCAGGTCCGAGCCGAGCTCGAGCTCGTAGCGCGCGCCCAGGTAGTAGCCGGGAAAGCCGAGGCGCACGGGCTTGCCCAAGGACTCCACGAGGCCGGTGCGGTCGAGGACCTTGTAGCCGTCGTAGACGAAGCTCAGCTCGAGCCCGCGCCAGGCCGCGTTCAAGTTGAGGTAGGCGGGCTCGGCGCCCGAGTTGTCGCGCATCGAGAAGCTCGCCCCGCCGAAGTCCGAATAGGTCAAGCCGCTCAGGCGCGTTTGGCCGAGGTAGCCGGACGCGGAGAGCTTGAGCCCCCCGAGCTCGTCGAAGGTCTTGCCGTAGGCGAGCGACACGGTGCGGCGGGCAAAGCCCCCTTCGGTGTGGCCGTAGCTGACCGTAGCGGCCGGGCCGTTGAGCTCATTTCCGCGCCGGGTGACGACGTTGATCACCGCGAGCTCGGCGTAGCCGCCGTAGATCGCCGAGCCGGGCCCGCGGATGATCTCGATCTTCTCGATTTGATCGACCGGCAGGTGAGCGCCGAACTGAGTGGTGAGGTACATGCCCTCGTTCATCTCGTGGCCGTCGAGCAGCAGGAGGACCTTGCCCTCGTGTCCCCACAGGCCGCGGAAGCCGATCCCGATGACGCCTTGCACGTCGGTGCCGAAGGCGAAGCCGGGCACCCGGCGCAGCACGTCGATGAGGTCGCGCGCGCCGCTCGCGCGGATCTCCTCGCGGGTGATGATGCTCAGGATTCCGGGCGAGGAGCGCTGGGAGTGCCGGGTGAGCGAGGCGACGTTGGTCTCCGCCTGCAGGAGGTCCGCGAGCGTCAGCTTGTCGATCTCTTCGAGGCTCTCGAACAGGTCCCCGGGTGCGGCCTCTTCGGCAGCAGCGCTCGCGGTGAACAAGCCAAGAAGCACGACCCCGCCCACCACCGCCATCCGCTCACGCCACGTCGAGTTCACTGGATCACCCGCCACGTACTGTTAAGCGGCGCACACTAGTAAAGGAGCGCCCGGTTTGAAAAGGGGGTAGACGAGGGCAGCGAAGGCTGTGCGCGAAGGGTTCGCTGGCCGCAATGCCGTGGTCGGGAACCGGCGCGTCGCTGCTCAGCGGGTTACCAGGCCGATCCTCTCCGGTGCGATAGCGCAGGCCACCTGATCGCCGGGCCGCAAGGCCAGGTCGTTTCCGCGCGGCAGGCGCGCCCTGAGCCCGACGGGCGCCAGCCGCAGCTCGTTCCCGCCCAAGCCCGGCGCGAGCGACTCGACGGTGCAGAGGACGCTTCCGGGCGACATCTCGCCCGGCGGCATCAGGCGGACGTCTTCGGCGCGGATGAGCGCGAGGGCAGAGCCGGCCTCGACGGGCGCGTGCCGGGCGAGCAGCACCACTCCGTCGGCCTCGAGCCTCAGTAATCCGCCCGCGCAACCGGCCACGCGCACCGGCACGATGTTCTCGACCCCGACGAATCGCGCCACCGCCTCGGTCGCCGGGTGGCTCAGGACCTCTTCGGTCGGCCCGGCCTGCGCCAGCCGCGCGCCGACGATCACTCCAAGTCGGTCGGCCAGCGCCATCGCCTCGCTGCGGTCGTGGGTGACGACCGCGCAGGTGGTGCCGGTCGCGCGGATGGCCTCCCGAAGGTCCGCGACGAGCATCTCGCGCGAGGGCGGATCGAGCGCGGCGAACGGCTCGTCGAGCAGCAGCAGCTCGGGCTTGGGCGCGAAGGCGCGG
>JBMNNX010000186.1:0-13533 GCA_050942745.1 Myxococcales bacterium | reverse complement strand
CGAGAGCCGCAGCGCGCGCCTGCCCGCGAGGTGCGCGGCGCCGAAGAGCTCGAGGGCTTCCATCGCCGCGCGCCGCGCCTCGCGCGCCTTCGCGCCCCGGAGCCTCAGGGGCAAGGCGACGTTGGCGATAACGCTCTGGTCGAGCAGCAGCGTCTCCTGGAAGGCGAGCACGACGCGCCGGCGCAGCGCGAGAGGGACGCGGCGCGGGGTCGGCTCGCCGAAGTGGCACAGCTCGCCGGCCGCCGGCCTGTCGAGCAGGCCGAGCGCCCGAAGCAGAGAGGTCTTCCCGGCGCCGTTCGGCCCGACGAAGCTCCAGGTCTCGCCGCGGAGGATCTGTAGCTCCGGGACGAAGAGCACCTCGCGCCCGCCGCGCACCAGGCGCAGCCCGCGGCAGGCGACGGCGACCTGCGCCGCGTTGGTCGAGGCGTCGCTCATGCCGCGCGTCGTTGCTGGATCCAGGTGAGGGCGCCGTTCACCGCGAGGGCGAGCAGCAGGAGCGTGAGCCCCATCGCCAGCGCGAGGGCGAAGTGCCCCTGGCGAACCTCCATCACCATCGCGGTGGTGAGGATGCGCGTCTCGCCCTTGATGTTGCCGCCGACCATCATCGCCGCTCCCACCTCGGCGAGCAGGCGGCCGGCGGCGGCCATCGCCGCGGCGATCAGCGGCAGGCGCGCCTCGCGCAGCAGCAGCCAGGTGAGCTGCCAGCGCGTCGCGCCCAGCGCCCGGAGCTGCGCGGGCAGCTCCTCGCCGAGCTGCTGGAGCCCCGAGGCGGTCAGCGACACGACGATCGGGGTGGCGATGAGCGCCTGGGCGAGCACCATCGCCGTCGGCGTGTAGATGAGCTCGAGCCCGCCGAGCGGCCCCGAGCGCCAGAGCAGCAGCGCGACGAACAGGCCGGCGAGCACGGGCGGCAGCCCCATCCCAGCGCTCGCGACGCCGAGCAGCAGGCGCCGGCCCGGAAAGCGCGCGAGCGCGAGCGCCGCCCCCGCGGGCACTCCGAGCAGCAGCCCGCCCAGCAGGCCGCTCGCCGCGACCCTCAGCGTGAGGGCGACGACGTTCCAGGTCTCCCGGTCGCCGCTGGCGAGCAGCGAGACTGCCTCAGCGGCCAGCGACACCTGAGCCTCCTGCCGCGTCCGGGAAGAAGAGCGGCTGGCCAAGCTTTTCCTTGCCGAAGCTAGCGACGAACGCCTGGACCTCGGGGCAGACCAGGAAGTCGGCGAAACGGCGCGCGCCTTCGTGGTTCGCCTTGGGATGGCGGGCCGGGTTCACCTCGATGACGTGGTAGGGGTTGTTCAGCGGCGGGTCGCCCTCGACGAGCAGCTCGAGCGAGAGCGTCGAGCGCAGCTTGAGCCAGGTCCCGCGGTCGGTGAGCGTGTAGAGCGCCTTTTCGCTGGCAATTCGCAGGGTCTCGCCCATGCCCTGTCCGACCGAGAGGTGGCCCTCCCACGGGTCGAGCCCGGCGAGCTTGAGCAGCGCCTTCTCCTTTTTATGGGTTCCAGAGTTGTCGCCGCGCGAGGCGAACCCCGCCTTGGCTGCCGCGAGCTTGCCGAGCGCCTCCGAGGCCGTCTTCAGACCGCGAAGGCCCGCTGGATCCGACGGCGGGCCGACGAGGACGAAGTCGTTGTGCCACAGCGCCCGCCGGTTGACCCCGTGGCCGGCGGCGACGAAGGCCTCTTCGGCCTCCGGGGCGTGGACGACGAGGACGTCGGCGTCGCCGCGCTCGCCCATCGCCAGCGCCTCTCCCGTGCCGACGGCTATCGCCTTGATCGGCGGGCCGCCGGCCGCGCGAAACCGCGTCACGAGCTCGTCGAGCAGGCCGGAGTCCTGGAAGCTCGTCGTGGTGGCGAGCATGACCGCGCGCTGCTCGGGCTGCGTTCGGGGGCAGGCCGCGAGCAGCAGTAGCAGGCACAGCGCCTTTTTCATGCGGGGGTCCCTCCGTCGCGAGGGGGGCGACCCTAGCACGCTCTGTCAGATGGTGGGCAGTGCCGGTTGAGCGGTGGAGTGTCTTCGGGCGAACTCCTTGCCGGCGCGGGGAGGGATGTGCTACGGCGAAGCGGTCATGCGCGCATTCTCCTTTGCTGTCGCGGCCTTGGCCGCGTTCGTCTCCCTGGTTGCCCGACCGTCCGGCGCTCTGGCGGCCGAACCCGTCGGAGCCGACAACTGCAAGGCCTGCCACGAGACCGCCTACAAGCAGTGGAAGGACTCTCAGCACGCGCGCTCGCTCGAGTCGCTCTCGCCGCGCCAGCAGAAGGACGGGCGGTGCCTGTCGTGCCACGCGCCGCAGAGCGGTCGCGGGCTCAAGGAGGTGAGCTGCGAGACCTGCCACGGCGGCGGCCAGTACTACACGCCGACCTACGTGATGAAGGACAAGGAGCTCGCGCGCGCCGTCGGGCTCGAGGACCCGTCCGAGAGGCTCTGCAGCAAGTGCCACGACTCGAACGCGCCTTCGTTGAAGCCGTTCAACTTCGTCGAGAGGCTCAAGCTCATCGACCACTGGAGCGCCGAGCGCGAGGCGCGCAAGGCGGCGAAGACCGGACGGTAGGGGCGCATGGCAATGCAATGCGCCCGTCCCTGCAAGTCCACGGGGTGCGAGCAACGCGCCCGTCCCCCGGGCCGCGGGAGTGGTGCAAGAGCCCTGATGTCGATCCGCTCGCCGCGCGATCACCGCGCCAAGAGGGGTCATCCCCGCCCGTCGCCGGCCGCCCGATGGGTCCTACTGCCGCGCCGCCCGCGACAGCGCCTGCAGCACCGGGTCCACCGAGCCCCGTGTCTCGCAGTACCGGTAGTCGCTGCGCCCGCCGCTGAGCAGCCCGATGTCCGAGAGCGCGATCTCCTCGTCGAAGGTGGCGGCGGTGAGCCACGTATTGCCGCCCTCCATCTCGATGACCACGCCGATGGGCGCGATCTCCTCTGCGTAGCGCAGGAGCGCCTTGCGTTGGCGGCCCTTGCGGCGACCGTGGAGGCGGACGACGTAGAGCCCGGGCAGCTCCCGCTTGCCATGCTCGCGGGCGAGCTCGAGCGCCTGCGCGTGCGCCGCTTCGGCGGCGCTCGCCGCGCGGTCGATCTCCATCGACAGCCACTCGGGCTCTGAGCCGTCGATGAGGCTGCGGATGATCGCGCTCATGAAGTCCCGCCGCTTGGCCGTCGTGAAGTTGGCGACCGCTTCGTCGATCGCGTTCGCCAGCCGACTCCCGCGCTCGGAGAGCCGGTGGCCCCGGCCCGGCGAGTCCACCGCGCGCGCGTCCTCGTCGGCCTCCGGGTAAGGAGGCTCGCCCCCGCGCAGCAGCTTGACCGCGGTGAGCACTCCGTCGAAGTCGCCGTGGATGACCAGGCTGTCGATAGGGCCGGCGCGCTGCGCGACCTCGGGCGTGATCAGCTCCGGGCAGGCGTGCGCGATGCGGTTGGGCACCAAGAGGAAGCGCGGATCGCCCCGGTACTTTGCCCAGCCGACCGCGTGCTCGTGGTGGTCGCACCAGAGCACGAGCCTGTCGCCGAGCGTCCGGATGAAGGGCTCGGTCGCCAGCTCGAACCGCTCGTCGGAGGCGAAGGCGACGTCGAGCACCGCGACCCGGCCCTTGGGCGGACGCGGGAGGTGGCTCGGGCTGCCTACAAAGTCGATGGCCAGTCTGTCCTTCTTGCTCACGCCCCGCCTCCTACCACGACTTCTGCCCCGGGCACCGTTTCGCACCGAAGGTCCGAATCGCCGACCGGGCAATCGGGCGTCCAGGGCATCCGGTTCGTGCCATCATGGCGCGGCGCCGAGGAGGGCAGTCCGATGAGAACCAACAGGGATGGTCACCGCGTTCCCAAGCTGTACCTTGCGCCGGAGGAGAAGGCGGCCCTACGAGCGGCGAAGCTGCGCGCCATCGACTTCGTCTCGCTGGCCCCGGAGGAGATCCACCGGGCGACCGGCGGCGCGATCAAGTTGGGCTGGAAGCGCGCAAGCTCTGCAGCCTCGCGCGCTTCCAGCAGCTGCCCTCGATAGGACCGGCGATGGCCGCGGACTTCGTCAGGCTCGGCTTCTCCGAGCCGAAGGACCTGGTCGGCAAGGACCCGGACAAGCTGTTCGCCCGTTTGGAGCGAAAAGCCGGCCGGCAAGATCCCTGCGTCGCCGATTGTTTCCACTGCGCAGTCTACTACGCCGAGAACCCCGAGGCGCCCAAGGACCGGCCGTGGTGGTACTGGTCCGAACGGCGCCTGGCCCGGGCGCGCAAGCTGGGCCGATAGGAGCGCCGACCTTCGTGCCGGCGAAGGGGCCGGCCTTCGTGCCGGCGCGCCTCGCACCGGATCGCCGGCCTTCGTGCCGGCGAAGGGGCCGGCCTTCGTGCCGGCGCCGCGCATCGGATCGCCGGCCTTCGTGCCGGCGGAATGCCGAGCCGACGCGCCGGAGTCGGCCCGACCCGAACCGGAGCGCCGGCCTTCGTGCCGGCGGATCCGGGGCTCGATTCCTGGACGGGCGCGCCGCCGTGCGACCCAACCCACGTGCCCAGTGGGGGCATCGCCATGGGCCACCCCAAGGCCGCGGAAGGTCGCGGATTCCCAGCACGTTTCAAGAGCCTCGGGGCTCATCCCTGTAGCGCTACACGCTCGAGAGTGCTAGCAGAGGGCCGCCCGAGAGTTCGAAAGGGGAGGGGCAGGGCGACCGAGCCCCGTCTCCAGGAGCCACCGAATGAACGAGCAGATCAGTCCTATGCAGAGATTCCTCCTGGCGTTCGTCGCCTTCTTCGCCGTGCTCTTCAACCGGCAGTTCGCGCTGGGCGTCTACCGGGTCCGCGAGGCCCAGAAGAAGGGCGAGCTGCCCCCGGCGCCTGAGAAGGCGGCGCTTCCAGCGACCGCAGGCGCGCCGGCCGCCGCCGAGGAGCCGGCCGCTCGCAAGCACCGCGACGCGCTCCACGTGCTGGCCATCCTGCAGCGCGACGGGCGCTTCATCGATTTCCTGCAGGAGGACATCGCCAACTTCTCCGACAATGAGGTCGGCGCCGCCGCCCGAGCCGTCCACGCGGGCTGCCGCAAGGCGGTCCACTCCTACTTCTCGTTCGCGCCCGTCCTCAGCGAGCCGGAGGGCGCCAACGTCGTCATCGACAGCGGCTTCGACGCGGGCCGCGTCAGCCTGACCGGCAACGTGGTCGGCAACCCGCCGTTCCGCGGGACCCTGCGCCACCACGGCTGGCAGGTGAAGGAGATCAAGCTGCCCACCACGCCCGACGGGCAGGATCCGGCGGTCGTCGCGCCGGCGGAGGTCGAGCTTCCGTGACTGATTCGAACAAGGCCAAGTACGCCATCGGCATAGACCTCGGCACCACCAACTCCGCGGTCTCCTACCTGCCTCTCGACGCCGCGCAGGAGGAGGACGGGGCGCCCAAGGTCTTCGCCATCTCGCAGGTGACGCACGCGGGCAACGTCGAGGCGCGACCGCTCTTGCCCTCGTTCCTCTACCTGCCGCACCCGTCCGAGTTCCCGGCCGGCTCGCTGAAGCTGCCGTGGGACGAGAAGCGCGACTTCGTCGTCGGCGAGCTCGCCCGAAACCAGGGTGCGCTGACGCCGGTGCGCCTCGTCAGCTCGGCGAAGAGCTGGCTGAGCCACCCGGCGCTCGACCGGCGCGCGGCGATGCTGCCGCTCGGCAGCCCCGAAGAAGTGCCCAAGATCTCGCCCCTGCAGGCCTCGGCGCGCTACCTGCGCCACATCCGCGAGGCCTGGGACGCGCAGCTCGCCAAGGGCGACGAGGCGCTCGCGCTCGAATACCAAGACGTCACGCTCACCGTGCCCGCGTCGTTCGACGCCGTGGCGCGCGAGCTGACCGTCGAGGCCGCCGCCGAGGCGGGGCTCGCCAACCTGACGCTGCTCGAGGAGCCGCAGGCCGCCCTCTACGCCTGGGTCGAGGCGATGGGCGACACCTGGCGCAAGCACGTCAAGGTGGGCGACCTCATCCTCGTGTGCGACATCGGCGGCGGGACCACCGACTTCAGCCTCATCGCGGTTGTCGATCACGACGGCGACCTGGGCCTCGAGCGCGTGGCGGTCGGCGACCACATCCTGCTCGGCGGCGACAACATGGACCTCGCGCTCGCCTACGCGCTGCAGCAGAAGCTGACCAAGGCGGGCAAGAACATCGACCGCTGGCAGTTCCTCGCGCTCACTCACGGCGCGCGGCAGGCCAAGGAGGCGCTCTTCGCCGATCCGAAGAAGGCCTTGCACCCGGTGACCGTGCCCGGCCGCGGCTCGAGCCTCATCGGCGGGTCGATCAAGACCGAGCTGACCCGCGAGGAGCTGACCGGCACGCTGGTCGACGGCTTCTTCCCCAAGGTCCCGGTGACCGCGGCGCCGGCCGCGCAGAAGCGCGTCGGCCTGACGACGCTGGGCCTGCCCTACGCCTCGGACGCGGGGATCTCGCGGCACCTGGCCGCGTTCCTGACCCGCCACCGCGCGGCCGCCGAGAAGCTCAAGGGCACGCCCGTGAAGGCCGAGGGCAAGAGCTTCCTTCATCCGACCGCCATCCTCTTCAACGGCGGCGTGCTCAAGGCGCCCGAGCTCAAGCAGCGCATCCTCGACGTTGTCACAAGCTGGGTCGAGGCCGAGGGCGGCACCGCGCCGAAGGAGCTCCCTGGCTCACAGCTCGACCTCGCCGTCGCGCAAGGTGCGGCCTACTTCGGTCGCGTGCGCGCCGGCAAGGGCATCCGCATCCGCGGCGGCACCGCGCGCGCCTACTACGTCGGCATCGAGACCGCGATGCCCGCGGTGCCCGGCATGCCCCCGCCGCTCAAGGCGCTCTGCCTCGCGCCGATGGGCATGGAGGAGGGCACCAGCGCCGAGCTGCCTGCGCAGGAGATCGGCCTGGTCGTCGGCGAGCCGGCGCAGTTTCGGCTCTTCGGGTCGTCGGTGCGCCGGGAGGACAAGGTCGGCACCGTCGTCGAGCAGTGGGAGGACGAGCTCGAGGAGATGCCGCCCATCGAGACCACGCTGCCGGCCGGCGGCGCGCTGCCCGGTCAGGTCGTGCCCGTGACCTTGCGGGCGCATGTCACCGAGATCGGCACGCTCGAGATGCACTGCGTGGAGAAGTCGGGCAAGGCCTGGAAGCTCGAGTTCAACCTGCGCGGAGGCGCGAGCGAAGAGGAAGAGGGCGAGCAGGGCGAGGAGCCTGCGGAGGAGGAGCTCTCTGACGAAGCTCGCGCGTAGGACGGTGCCTCGAGATGGAGGGCGGAGCTGGAGCTCCGCCCTCCATCCCTTTTGCCGCCGTCGCGAACACCGAAAACGGCAGAACCTCGATGAAACCCAGCAACGCTCGCTACATCGTCGGCATCGATCTCGGCACGACCAACTGCGCCCTCGCCTACGTTGACCTGGACGCCGAGGGCGACCTCGCCGCCCACATCCGCGACCTGCCCATTCCCCAGCTCGTCGCCCCGGGCGAAACCGCGCAGCAGCGCCTGCTGCCGTCGAACGCCTATCTGCCGGGCGATCAGGAGCTGCCGGCCGGCGCGACCAAGCTGCCGTGGGGCGAGCGCCCGACCATCGTCGGCGAGCTCGCGAAGCTGCGCGGCGCGCGCGTCCCCGGCCGCATGGTCAGCTCCGCGAAGAGCTGGCTGTCGCACGCCGGCGTCGATCGCACCGCGGCCATCCTTCCCTGGGGCGCGCCCGAGGGCGTCCCCCGCATCTCGCCGGTTGACGCCTCGGCGCTCTACCTCGCGCACCTCAGGGACGCCTGGAACCACCACTTCCCCGACGCGCCGCTCTCCGCGCAGGAGGTGGTGCTCACCGTCCCGGCCTCGTTCGACGAG
The DNA here is from genome assembly GCA_050942745.1 of Myxococcales bacterium. GTDB lineage: Bacteria > Myxococcota > Myxococcia > Myxococcales > UBA5297 > UBA10939. The sequence goes on along the minus strand of JBMNNX010000186.1, from coordinate 5,758 downwards.
GTCGCCCGCGAGCTGACCGTGCGCGCCGCCCGCGAGGCCGGCATCGGCAAGCTCACGCTCGTCGAGGAGCCGCAGGCCGCCTTCTACGACTGGGCCGCCAAGCACCGCGGCAAGCTCGACAAGGCCCTGGGCAACAACCGCCTCATCCTCGTCGTCGACGTCGGCGGCGGCACCACCGACCTCACCCTCATCTCCGCCGAGATCAAGGATGGCGCCCCGGCGCTCAAGCGCATCGCGGTCGGCGACCACATCCTGCTCGGCGGCGACAACATGGACGTCACGCTCGCCCGGCGCATCGAGGCCCGCCTCGGAGCGCGGCTCGACGCGGCGCAGTGGACCTCGCTGGTGCAGGCCTGCCGCCTCGCCAAGGAGAGCCTGCTCAGCCCCGGTGGCCCCGAGAAGACGAGCGTCACCGTCGTCGGCCGCAGCAGCCGGCTCATCGGCGGCGCGATGTCGGCCGAGCTGACGCGCAAAGAGGTCCTCGGCGTCGTCCTCGACGGCTTCTTCCCTTCGACCCGCGCGAACGAGACGGCGGCCAAGGCCGGCCGCACCGGCCTGCAGGAGCTCGGCCTGCCGTACGCCTCCGAGCCGGCGGTCACCCGGCACGTCTCGGCCTTCCTGCGCGCCCACGCCCCCGAGGTCGAGGAGGCGCTCGGCTCGAAGGTTGAGGGGCTGCCGACGCCCGACGCGGTGCTGCTCAACGGCGGCGTCTTCGCGCCTCCCGAGGTTGGCGACCGGCTCGCCGAGGTGATCGACGCCTGGGGCGGCGAGCGCGAGCGGCGGCTCGAGGTCTTGGCGAACGACGCGCTCGATCTCGCGGTCGCGCGCGGCGCGGCCTACTACGGGCTCGTGCGCCGCGGGCTCGGCCTGCGCATCGGCGGCGGCACCGCGCGCGCCTACTTCATCGGCCTCGACGGCGAGAAGGGCGCCCAGCAGGCGCTCTGCGTCATCCCCAAGCACCTCGAAGAGGAGACCGAGGTCGAGGTGCCGCGCACCTTCGGGTTGCTGCTCGACCGGCCGGTGCGCTTCCCGCTGTACGCCTCGACGCTCGCGCGCGCCGAAAAGCCCGGCGATCTGAGCGCGCTCGACGAGGAGCGCTTCAGCGCGCTGCCGCCCATCGAGACCGTGCTGCGCTCGGGCGTGGAGACCAAGGGCAAGCCGGTCGAGGTGCCGGTGCGCCTGCGCGCCTCGCTCACCGAGATCGGCACGCTCGAGCTCTGGTGCGTGGCGACCGATCGCGACGCGCGCTGGAAGCTCGAGTTCCAGCTTCGCGGCGGCGCGGCCGAGGAGAGCGCGCCGAGCGCGGTGGCCCCGATGCCGCGGCGCTTCGGCGAGGCCAGGGAGCTCATCGAGATCATCTACGGCAAGAAGCCCGCGCCGGTGGACAAGCGCGACGTCAAGAACCTGATCCGCAACCTCGAGAAGATCCTCGGGCCGCGCGAAGGGTGGACCACGCCGGTCATCCGCGAGCTGTGGAGCGCGCTGCACGCCGGCATGGGCAAGCGCCGGCGCAGCGCCGACCACGAGCGGCTCTGGTGCAACCTGACCGGCTTCTGCCTGCGACCCGGCTTCGGCGCGCCGCTCGACGCCTGGCGCGCCTCGGAGACCTGGAAGGTCTTCGACCAGGGCCTGCAGTTCCAGAACGAGGCGCACAACTGGGAAGCCTGGTGGATCATGTGGCGGCGCATCGCCGGCGGCCTCGACAAGGCCGCGCAGCAGCGCCTCTTCGAGACCATCGCCCCGGTCCTGCGGCCCGCGCAGCCGGGCAAGAGCCAGCCGAAGCAGCGGGGCGTGAAGCCCGAGGGCGTGGTCGAGATCATCCGCCTCGCCGGCAGCCTCGAGCGCATCGAGGCCGACGCGAAGAGCGAGCTGGGCGGCTGGCTGTTCGAGCGCATCGAGAAGGAAGGCCCGGCGCCGCACCTGTTGTGGTCCATCGGGCGGCTCGGCGCGCGCGTGCCGTTCTACGGCAGCGGGCACGCCTGCGTGTACGCGGGCGTCGCCGAGAGCTGGATTGAGCGACTGTTGGCGCTGCCGATGGACCGTCGGGAGCATCTGGTGTTCCCGCTCGCGCAGCTCGCGCGGGTCTCCGGCGACCGGCATCGCGACCTCGACCCGGAGCTGCGCCGCCGCGTCGCCGACTGGCTCGCCGAGGCCGGCGCGCCCGAGGCGCTCGTGAAGATGGTGCTCGAGGTCGTCGAGCTCACCGGCGGCGACGAGCAGCGGGTCTTCGGCGAGAGCCTGCCTGCCGGGCTCAAGCTGCTGCCCGAGCCGAATGGAGAGGCGCTCGCGAGCGGGGCGCAGGTTGGTAGGGGCGCATAGCAATGCGCCCGGCGCGGGTCGGCATGGGCGTCACGTCAACGCGCGCGACCCGGGATGGCCGGCGCGCATGGCGGCGCGCGGCCGGTTGGTACATAGCAATGCGCCCGGCGCAGGTCGGCATGGGCGCACGTCAACGCGCGTGGCCCGGGATGGCCGGTGCGCATGGCGGCGTGGCGCTTTGAGGTGTCTCGACGGCGACGGCCCGCGAGCAGATTGGAAGGCATTTCGTCGTCGCTCAGGGTGAGCGGGCAGGCCCGCCGAGCAAAAGGAAAGGCGCGCGCAGCACCTGCGCCGCGCGCGCCCTGTCTCGAAGCGGCTCTCCGCAGACCTACTCCGGCGTCGCCGGCGTCGGCGCGGGCTCGGACTTTCCGCTGCTGCGGCTCGCGGCCCGATTCATCGCCGCCCGGTACTCATCGATCGGCCGGAGCGCGTTGCGCACCACCTCGATGGTCTCCGGCTTGGTCTCGTCGGCCATCGCCAGCACCTGCAGGGTGTAGTTGCCGATGACCTTCGAGAGCTCCTTCAGTCCGTCGAGCATGTTGGCCTGCTCGGCCTCGTAGGCGGGCTTGGGCTGCGTCTTGCCGAGCACCTCGCCGTAGCGCTCATAAGCGCGCCGCACCTCGGCCAGGTAGGCCGGGCCCGCGACGGTGTCGATGTTCGCCGCGTGCCCCTCGTCGTCGATGCGCTTGAGCAGCTTGCCGACGTGCGCCCACTCCTCGTCGTAGCGCAGCGTCAGCCAGCCGAGGCCGTCGCCGAAGAGCGTCTTGAGCAGCTTCTCGGCGACCGCCTGCTCCGGCAGCTCGGGCGGCAGGTCGGTCGCGGCGAAGATGCGGTTGTAGAGGCCGCGGACGGCCGCGTCGAGGCGCAGGTCGGCCGGCTTCGCCTCGCTCGCCTCGCGGGTCATCACGGCCTTCTCCCGCGCGGTCCATGCGGCCTCGAGCACGTCCGCGCGCTTCTTGAGCTCGGCCGCGAGCCGGGTCAGCGCCTCGCTCCCGTTCCGCGGGCTCGCCGCGTACAGGCCGTGCGCCAGGCTGATGCCTCCGGCCACGTTGGTGCGCGGCGGAGGCAGGTAGTCGAGTGGATTGATCATCGTGCGGTTCCTCCCTGGCTCCGTTGTGGATCTGCCTTGAAGCCGCGCTGACGCTAGCCCGCTCGGATGGCAGGCCGACAGCGCCGCGATCGTCTGGTTGGCTCGACTGTTCAGGGGACGACAGTCGGCACGAAGGTTCGACTGTGGACGAGCTACGGGATCGCACGGATGACCGGGGCGCGCGATTCGGACGCTGGCCATCACGCCTGACGGCCCCCCGGCCTCGCGCGCCAAGGGGCGCGAGGTCTTCCAGGCGGCGCACACGTCGCGATTTGGGAGGCGTAGTGTCCGGAAAAACGCAACGATCAGTGATCCCGCACACAAACGGGTAGGCGGATCACAGATCGCAGTGGCTCGCGAGACCTCTTCGTTAAGAAAAACGCAAAGATCAGTGGCTCCCGCACACAAACGGGTAGGCGGATCCACTGATCGGAGTGGCTCGCGAGACCTCTTCGTTAGGAAAAGCGCAAAGATCAGTGGCTCCCGCACACAAACGGGTAGGCAAAGCCACAGAGCGGAGTGGCTCGCGCAGCCTCAGGGCGCAGGCGGAGGCGACGATGACCGGCCGCTCGGACCGCGCGGGGGGGAGCGCAGGCGGCAGGAGAGCAGCCGCAACCCCGAGGGCACGACGCCTCGCCAATCCTGGTGGGCGAGGCGCCGTTCGCCTGCTCGCCTCTTCGCCCGGAATCCTCGGGCCCACCGGCGCGCACATCCATGCCCACGTCCGCCTACACGGCGCCGCGAGACGCAGATAGTTTCCCTTTCCGAGCTTGTGGACTAGCCAACGTTTCCTGCTAGTATCCGCGCCGCCATGTCACACCCCCTCGTCGTTGGAATCGCCGGCGGTACCGCTTCAGGAAAGACCACCGTTGCCCGGAAGATTTGCGACCGACTGAAGGACTGTCGGCTCTCCCTCATCGATCAGGACTCGTACTACCGGGACCTGTCGGACATGAGCTTCGAGGAGCGGCTGCTGGTCAACTTCGACCACCCCGACGCGTTCGACACCGAGCTGCTTGTCGAGCACATCCGCGCGCTGAAGGCCGGCCGCGCGGTGCAAAAGCCCAAGTACAGCTTCGTCAACTGCGTGCGCGAGGCGGAGACGGTCCCGGTCGAGCCCAGCGACGCCATCATCATCGAGGGCATCCTGGTCCTTGGCATCGAGGCGATACGCAAGGAGCTCGACGTTCGCATCTTCGTAGACGCCGACGGCGACGTGCGCATCGTCCGCAGGCTCACCCGCGACATCAAGGAGCGCGGCCGCGACTTCGATGCCATCGTGAGCCAGTACTTCAAGTCGGTGCGCCCGATGCACTACGGCTTCGTCGAGCCCTCCAAGCGCTGGGCCGACATCATCATTCCCCACGGCGGCAACAACGACGTCTCCATCGACATGGTCGTCGGGGCCATCCGGCAGCGGCTGCCGAAGTAGGGAGCGCGCCCGCTCGCCTCTCGCGGCGGCTGGCCACCCGGCCGCCCGAAGCGGCGCTTGCGCGAAGACCTCGAGCAAGACGCTAGGCCTCGCCCGCGAGAATCGCGGCGCGGCCGAGGCGCGACGAAGCTCGAGCTTCATCCGCCAGTGCGCGCTCGCCGGCCCGAGCGATGGACGGCGGAGCGCTCCGCCCGGTGAGTGTTGGAGCGATCGAGGGCGGGGCGCGATAGGTGGACGGCGGAGATTCGGGTCCGCGAGCCCTCGGCTCTGCCCCGCGAGTGTTTGCGTGTAGGCTTTCTTATCGCTCGAACAACGGAGGCGCATTCACCATGAGCGGAGCGAAGTCGGGCGTATCCCGCGAACGGCTGCACCAAATCGCCACCCGCAAGCTGAGCGCGCTCGGCATTCCCGTCCAGCTCGCGCCCGACGGCCAGACGCTCCAGGGCGCGATCTCCTTTGCGCCCGGCAGCGTGGTCAACCCGCTCAACAACGCGCCGGTGGCCGCCGCGCGCTTCTCGGTGGTGGGCCACGACAAGCTGCAGTTTCTCGATCCGCCGCTCGCCGCGCTCCCGCCGGTCGAGTTCTACGACCTCGATCGCGCGGCGGCGATCCAGGACAGGCTCTCGGTGGCGCTCAAGGTGCGCCTCGGCTACCTGCGCGACATCGCCGCGCGCCTGCAGCCGCTCGGCCTGGTCCCCAAGGCCGACCCCAACCGGCTCATCGTCGTCGCCGAGGTGAAGACCGTCGAGCACACCTTCGAGCTGCACGGCGGGCCCGACGGCATCCGGGTCGGGCGCGTGGCGCCGCTCCGCGGCAAGCCCTTCGCCGTCAGCACCGACTTCCCGGCGCTGCGGCTCGAGGACTACCCCAGCCTGACCGACCTCGAGCTCTACCTGTCGGACGCGATCTCGAGGATG